>CAZHWF010000068.1:0-6715 GCA_964536365.1 uncultured Polynucleobacter sp. | reverse complement strand
AACAATATCTGGTTGCGTGTGACTTTGCCTAATACAGTTGATTTAGATTATTCGGTGAAGATTGCCAATCAACTGCGCGAAACTTTTATGGCGCAACCAGAGATCGATAAGGTTGCCGCTCAGATTGGTCGTCCCGATGATGGTACTGATTCAACTGGTGTCTTTAATCAAGAGTATGGGCTGTATTTAAAGAGTCCAGACAAGATGCCAAGTGGTTCTTCCAAAAAGGATTTGATCGCTCACCTAGAGACTGAGCTCAATAAGATCCCGGGTGTGACCTATAGCTTTTCGCAGTACATACAAGACAATGTGAACGAAGCACTCTCAGGTGTGAAGGGTGAGAACTCCGTGAAAATCTATGGCCCTGATCTAGAGGTATTGGATCAAAAGGCCCACGAGGTGATTGATCAATTGAAAAAAGTTCGCGGCGTAGCTGATGAGGGCATTTTGAAAGAACTTGGTCAGCCAACCTTGAATATTCAGATTGATCGTGAAAAAGCAGCGCGTTATGGAATCAATGTGAATGACATTCAAACTGTGGTTGCCAATGCGATTGGCGGCGCCGCAGTAACAAATTTACTCGAGGATGAGAAGACTTTCGGTATTGCTGTGCGTCTTAATGAGGGTAGTCGCAACGATGTTGTTGATATTGGCCACTTACTGGTTGAAGCCCCTGACGGCACTAAAATTCCGCTCTCGATGGTGGCAACTGTGAAGTTAACCGATGGTCCATTCTTTATCTATCGCGAAGCGGGCAAGCGTTACATTGCGATTAAATTTAGCGTGCGTAACCGCGACTTGGGCAGTGCGGTTGAGGATGCGCAGTTCTTGGTGGAGAAGAATATTACTTTGCCGCCGAACTATTCTATTAGTTGGGATGGTCAGTTCAACCAGATGAAGCAAGCGCAGAAGAAATTGATGTTGATTGTGCCGCTTGCCTTGTTAGGTATCTTCTTATTACTAGTGAGTGCATTTGGCAACTTCCGTGATGCATTTATCGTGATGATCAATGTGCCCTTTGCCGCAATTGGTGGGGTAATTGCTCTGCACTTAGCAGGGGAGACCTTAAGTATTTCCGCTTTCTTTGGATTCTTATCGCTCTTTGGTATTGCGATTCAGGATGGCGTGATTCTGATTTCTTTTATCAATAAGACGGCCGCTACTGAGCATGCTCAAATGAAAGACATCATGGTCGAGGGTGCCTCCTTACGTGTACGCCCTGTATTGATGACCGCTGCGCTGTCTGGCCTAGGCCTATTGCCGGCGGCTTTATCGCATTCCATTGGCTCTGAGGCGCAGCGCCCCCTTGCTTTAGTGATTGTGGGTGGTATGGTAACAACCACAATCCTGACGCTCTTAGTTTTGCCTGTGATTTACGGCTGGTTTAGGGGTCGAGCATTAAGCCCGAAAAGTATTTAATACATACTGATGTATAAACAAAGAGATATAAACAAAAAATCAATAGAGAATAAAGAAGAGAGGGTGTAAGAGTCATGGGTGATCGTCAACCGCACATCTTGGTTTCGAATGATGATGGCTATTTAGCCCCAGGTCTTTTGGCTTTGGTTAATGCAGTGCGTCCTTTGGGTCGTATCACAGTCATTGCGCCAGAGCAAAACCACAGCGGGGCATCCAATTCTTTAACGCTTTCACGACCACTATCGATCCATCGAGTAGCTGGTGGAGAGCGTGATGGATTCTTCTTTATTAATGGCACACCAACGGATTGTGTGCACGTTGCCATGACCGGCTTTCTGGATCAGAAACCAGACCTAGTGATCTCCGGTATTAATCAAGGTGAGAACATGGGTGAAGATACGTTGTACTCTGGAACTGTTGCCGCCGCGATTGAGGGTGTGATGTTCGGGGTGCCGGGTATTGCTTTTTCACAAATTGATCGTGGTTGGAATCGCATCGAAGACGCGGCGAAAGCGGCGCATGATGTAGTGGCGCAAATGTTGGTATCCGCTTTAAGCAAGAATCACGCTGATGGTGTGGCGGCTCTACTCAATGTCAATATTCCCAATCGCCCTTATGAGGATTTGTATCGCTGGCGGGTGACTCGCTTGGGTAATCGCCATCATTCACAGCCAGTAGTAGTGCAGGATAGTCCACGCGGCGAGAAGATTTATTGGATTGGCGCGGCGGGTGAAGTCAAGGAAGGTTCCGAGGGAACAGACTTTCATGCAATTGCGCAAGGCTGCATATCCATTACTCCAATGCAATTGGATTTAACGCACCATGCGCGTTTAGCGGCAATGCGTGCCAACGGATGGGATCGCGGTTGAAAGCTCCGACCGAACGCTTCGCTGCTTACCGGCAGGCCCTAGCTGCAAAAGTGCATGCTGGTGGCGTCAAACACGGCAAAACTTTAGAAGCGATTGCTACAGTGCCACGCCATGCATTTATGGATGCTGGTTTGCATGCGCAAGCATATGAAGATACTGCTTTACCGATTGGCCATGAGCAAACGATTTCCAAGCCATCGGTAGTGGCGCGCATGATTGAGTTGCTTCACAAACCAAAGCATCAGCTTGGCAAGGTTTTAGAGATTGGCACTGGCTGCGGTTATCAGGCGGCAGTATTAAGTCTGTTAGCAGACGAGGTGTATTCAATTGAACGTATACGCCCGCTGCATGATATGGCTAGAGCAAAGTTGCGCCCATTTCGGATCAATAATCTGCGCTTAATCTATGGCGATGGCATTTTAGGCTTGCCCCAGGCAGCACCTTTTGATGGAATTATTTTGGCCGCGGCTGGATTGGGTATTCCAGATGCATTGCTTGACCAACTATCCATTGGGGGTCGTTTAGTTGCCCCAGTTGCCAAAAATGATAGAGAGCAGCAGTTGGTGATGGTGGAGAGGATGAGCTCCCAGCGCTACCAAAGAACCGTACTAGACGAGGTCTTTTTTGTACCCTTACAATCAGGGGTAGTATGAGTTTTACGAGCAATTCACTGATTTAAAGCCTAAGCAAAACATAATTTAATGCCACGTAAGCTAATTAACACTCTTCTGATTGCATTGTTATCCACATCCATTGTTGTGGTGACGGGTTGCACCACGCCGCGTGCCAAACCTGCTAGCGTGACCGATCGCACTGGTGGGTCTGCCGAGCCAGCGCCTCCTGGTTACTATCGCGTTAAAAAAGGTGACACGCTTGCACGTATCGCCTTAGATCATGGTCAAGCGCCACGCGATGTGACGCAATGGAATAAAGCTGCGAATCCAAGCTTTAATCCCAATGTGATTGAAGTGGGCGATCTGATTTTGATTAAAGCCCCTAGCGGTTCTAAGCCAGCACGTGTTGCTGAAAAAAAGCCATCAACAGAAAAGGCTGAGGCACCAGCAACAAGTTCAACCCCTGAACCGGTTAAAGCGGAGGTGGTGGCCGAGCCAGGCATTCGTTTATCTTGGCCTGCTAAGGGTAAGGTTGTTGGCGAGTTTAGTGAGGCCAATAAAGGTATTGATATAGCGGGCAAGGTTGGCGAGCCTGTATTGGCGGCATCTGATGGCAAAGTCGTTTACGCGGGCAATAGTTTGCGTGGCTACGGTAACCTTGTGATTGTTAAGCACGACAATACTTATCTCACTGCTTATGCGCACAACAGTAAGCTCTTGGTAAAAGAGGGTGATGCTGTTCGTAAAGGACAGAGGATCGCCGAGATGGGTGATACAGATGCCGCCTCAGTCAAGTTACATTTTGAATTGCGTGTTAACGGTAAGCCGGTTAATCCAACACCGTATTTGCAGTAATGTTGCAGTAAGTGCGCATGACAACGGTTCTAGTATTTGATATAGAAACTATTCCAGATATTGCTGGATTACGTCGTCTGGAAGATTATCCACAGTCCATGAGCGATGCGGAAGTGGCTGCCAAAGCCATGGCAGATCGTCTTGAGAAAACCGGCAGTGAATTTCTTCCCTTATTTTTGCAAAAGATTGTCGCCATCTCTTGCGTCATTCGCAGAACCACCAAAGAAGGCTTGCCACAAATCAAAGTGGGCACCCTAGGCACTCCGCAAGATGATGAAAAGGTATTAATTCAGGCCTTTTTTGATCTGATTGAAAAATACACCCCTCAATTGGTGTCCTGGAATGGTAGTGGCTTTGATTTGCCTGTGTTGCACTATCGCGCTCTAGCGAATCATGTGCAAGCGCCTCGTTATTGGGAGATGGGCGAGAGCCAGGAATCCGATAGCCGTGAATTCAAGTGGAATAACTACATCAGTCGCTACCATATGCGTCATCTTGATATGATGGATCTCTTGGCTAAATTCAATGGCCGCGCCAATGCACCTTTGGATGGATTGGCAAAACTTTGTGGTTTCCCTGGCAAGATGGGCATGGATGGTAGTCAAGTCTGGCCAGCCTATCAAGACGGCAAGATCAATGACATTCGTCGCTATTGTGAGACCGACGTTGTCAATACCTACCTGATGTATTGCCGCTTTCAGTTACTGCGCGGCGGTTTTTCTCTTGAGGAGTATCAAGAAGAAATTGAATTCGTAAAAGCCTATTTAGAAAAAGAAGCTAAAGATCCTAATGGCGCGCAGTGGCATGAATATCTGCAAGGTTTTCTGCCGGATGCGTAGAGGGGATAAGCCGGTCAATATTGAAGTGACCGAGCCAATACTAGTTGAAGCACTAGATTTGGATGCGCAAGGGGTTGCACGATTAGTGCCCAATGAAGAAGAGCTATCCCAAGGGCAAAGCGGCAAAGTCATCTTTATCAAAGGCGCGTTACCAACAGAGTTGGTGACCTACACCATTACTAGCGACAAAGCCCGCTTTAGTAAGGCAAAGATACGCGATATTCTCAAACCTGCGGTCTTTAGATCTGCGCCAAAGTGCGAAGCTTTTGGTGTATGTGGTGGTTGCACGATGCAGCATTTGGACATCCGCGCGCAAGTTGCCATGAAGCAGCGGGTACTCGAAGATGATTTGCAACACATTGCTAAGATCAAGCCAGAGGAGATTCTTCGGCCCATGGGCGGACCTACTTGGGAGTATCGCCACCGTGCGCGCCTGAGCGCAGTCAATCGCTCGATTAAAAAAGGCACGGTATTGATTGGCTTTCATGAAGGTAAGAGTGGTTATGTTGCCGATATGCTCGCTTGTGAGATTCTGCCAAAGCATGTTTCTGATTTATTGCCAAAGATGCGTCAATTGGTAATGGGTTTATCGATTGTCGATCGTATGCCGCAAATTGAAATTGCGGTTGGTGAACCAGAAGATGCGCAATCAGATGATCCGAAAAAATCCAAGCCCGTTACTGCTTTGGTATTCCGCAATCTCCAACCCCTAACAACAGCCGATGAGCAGCTTCTGCGTGCGTTTGCCGATGAGCATCAGGTATGGATTTGGTTGCAGCCCAAAGGGATTGAGACGGTGGCGCCGTTTTACCCAGAGACTGGCAAGCTTTGTTACCGCCTGCCAGAATTTGAAATTGAGATGCCGTTTAAGCCAGCGGATTTCACACAAGTCAATCACATGATGAATCGCGCATTAGTTAGCAGGGCGATTCGTTTGTTGGAAGTGCAGGCTACTGATCGGGTACTTGATTTGTTTTGTGGCATTGGTAATTTCACCTTACCGCTTGCCAGAAAAGCCAAACAAGTTTTAGGTATTGAGGGTCTGGCTAGTTTGACTGCCCGCGCAAAGGCGAATGCTGAACATAACGGCTTGGCAAATAAAGCAAGCTTTATGCAAAGTAACTTGTTTGAAGTAAGCGCGGAAACCATTGCGTCTTGGGGTAGGGCAGAGCGCTGGTTGATGGATCCTCCACGCGAAGGCGCGATGGAAATATGTAAAGCGCTTGCCCAATTACACTTACAGAGCAGTGAATTACTGCCACAGCGTATTGTCTATGTCTCCTGCAACCCAAAGACGCTGGCAAGAGACGTTGAGATTTTGTGTCATCAAGCAGGCTACAAACTGAGCAGTGCGGGGATTATCAATATGTTCCCCCATACCTCCCATGTGGAGTCAATGGCGGTATTTGATCGTCAGTAAATAAAAAGGCGCCCGTAGGCGCCTTCATAGTGTTCACACATTTTCAGTGTGATGCATCTTCTCTTAATCTCTATCGCCACCAACAATGCCCAAGAGAGCAAGTAAGTTGGTGAAGACGTTATAAACGTCTAAGTAGATCGCTAAGGTAGCCATGATGTAGTTTGTTTCGCCACCATTGATGACGCGTTGCACGTCAACCAAGATGAAGGCGGAGAAGATAGCGATAGCCAAAACCATCACAGTCAACATCAAGGCTGGCAATTGCAACCAGATGTTTGCCAAAGAGGCTACGATCAAGAGCAGTACACCAACCATCAACCATTTACCCATGCCAGCAAAATCGCTCTTGCTCACTGTGGCAATCGTTGCCATAGTAGCGAAGATCGCAGCGGTACCGCCAAAGGACAACATGATCAGCGTGGCGCCATTGCTATAGCTGTTCAAGGTAAAGCCAACTAAGCGGGACATCATAATGCCCATAAAGAATGTAAAGCCCAGGAGTAGCAAAACACCTACACCAGTGTCTTTATTCTTCTCGATTGCCCAGAAGAAACCAAAGGCAACCGCCATAAACACCATAAAGCCGATAAATGGACTACCAGAGAATAGATCCAGTCCCATGGCAACTCCAAGCCAGGCGCCAATGACAGTTGGCACCATAGAAAGCGCCAACAGGGCATAGGTGTTGCGCAGTACGCG
>CAZHWF010000067.1:966-6940 GCA_964536365.1 uncultured Polynucleobacter sp. | reverse complement strand
ACTCAATCCCTTCTGTTAACCTAACTAAACTGTCCAACTACTGGGGGTCAGTTCAAAAAGCGGCTTTTTTATTGCTTAACAAATTTATTTGCTAGGATGTTACTTCGTTAACTGCTCAGTCAGCGTTGTTAACAACTGGAATCCAGCAGGCGTATTTTCAGGTTTGCCATCCGCGTTCTGTACATAAACACTCGCAGAATTTTCACCGGTACTTTTTACCACGACCTGATACTTCTTGGCCTTTAAGTTAGAGTCATCTTTGCTGCTAAAGAGATTTGAGAAAAAGCCTTTGGTGTCTCCCAAGTCTTTCGGATTGACGTAGCGCACATAATAGACACCATTTGCTCGATTACGATCCTCGACTGAAAAGTTAGAACGATCCAGCGCCAAACCAACGTCACGCCATGAGCGATCAAAGCCCGCGCTCAGCTCAATATGAGCCTGATTGTTACCCTCTTGCACAAACTTCGCTTTCGGTGTCTTAGGACCAAGAGGGGTGGCAACCATAGCCTTCGCCTGCTCTTGAGTCATACCCAGGCGCTCCATTAAGCGTGCTAGGAATACAGCCTCTAACTCTGGGTCATTCGGGCGCGCAGTCCAAATAGTAGAAATACAAGCGCCAGTTGAATCGGTAGTACATTTTTCAATCGCGCCGCGTTGGGTAATGTAAATCTCAGTTTCACCAGGTTTTGGAGCCTCTAAACGAGTTTTGTATTTATCCCGCTCACCGGTGTCGTAAATCGAATCAATTGCTCCGCCGATAGTTGAACGTATCCAATCTTGCGCAATTTTGGCGCGGTTCTCAGCCCAATCGGTTTCCATAATGCCAGTTGAGGGCGAATCTATAACCAATAAAAAACCATTCTCTTGCCAAAAATCTTTAACTTGCGGATAGAGTTCAGTAGCTGGCTTTTCCACTACCAACCAGCGACGCTCACCATCCTTGGCAATGCGCATTCCAGGAATACCTGTCATCACATTGCTACGCATCTGAACAGATTTTTTAACTGCGGCGTTGTATTCAGACATGGTCGCGGTGCCATCTTGAACGATATAACGGCGGTCAGCCTGAGCGGTAATTAAATCGGGTGGATAAGACAAATTGGGGCCACGCACAGCACCCGCACTCTTATAGTCTACGGTATCGTTTGTTGTAACCGACTTACACGATGTCAATGCGACAGAGGCAATTAACGCTAATGCAAGGATCGATAAATATCGACGGAGTCGACAAAATAATGAGAAACAATTCATCATAGTAAGTTAGCCTGTTTTAACGCTGCTTTTAAGGGCTCGCGCAAAGAATTACTTAAAGGTGTTAATGGCAAACGAATACCCGCCGCAATCTTGCCCATCTCATGCAAGGCCCACTTCACTGGTATTGGATTTGCCTCTGTAAACATCGCTTTGTGAACCGCGATCAATTGATATTGAATCTCGCGAGTTCTCTTTACATCATCTGACGTAGCGGCAACACATAACTCATGCATTAAGCGCGGCGCAATATTGGCTGTTACGGAAATATTACCTTTGCCACCCATGAGCATCAACATAGCAGCAGTAAGGTCGTCACCAGAAAATACTGAGAAATCTTGATGACCGGCACGCTTGAGATCGTTAATTAACAATGTTCCGCGCTCCAAGCTGCCAGTTGCCTCTTTTATACCGATAATGCCAGGAACACCGGCCAAGCGCACTACTGTATCGCCAGTCATATCGGCAACTGTGCGACCAGGCACGTTATACAAAATCACTGGCAAATCCACAGACTCAGCAATTTTTTTGAAATGCGCATACATGCCATCTTGCGTTGGCTTGTTGTAGTAAGGCACAACTTGCAAGCTTGCATCGGCGCCAACTTCTTTAGCGAATTTTGTTAACTCGATAGCTTCAATAGTGGAGTTACCGCCTGTACCCGCAATCACTGGAATACGGCCAGCAATTTGCTCAACTGTTACGCGAATCAACTCGCAATGCTCTTCGACAGAAACTGTAGGAGACTCGCCACTCGTTCCAACGACAACGATCCCATCCGTACCTTCAGCCACATGCCAATCAAGCAAGGATCGCAAACTGGCGTAGTCCAAACTACCATCCTCGAACATCGGCGTCACGATCGCTGGCATACTGCCAGCAATGGGCTTTTTACTACCTTTGGATTGAGCTGAATTTGTCACCGAATATGCACCAATTTTTAGCTGTTTTAACCTTGAAATTGTAACGGAATGCGCTGTTTTAGCTCGCCTTTTACGGCACACAGGCGCTGAACCATGGCTGGTTTGGGCTGGTCGACATAAATATCTTCATAAGCGACAACCCTCAGCGCGTGGTGCGCTGCAAAAGCAAGCAATTCCCCGGTATTTAAGAGGAAATTAGGATTGGAGGGCTTTCCGAAATCCCCATTACCCACGGCAAAAGTTTCATAGATCAAAATCCCATCTTTTTGCAGCATTTTGGGGAGTTGATCTAGGTATGGCCGATAGAGGTAATTGGTGACTACGATGGCGCTAAATTCAGAGCCCAGCAAAGGCCATTGATCCCCTTCGAGATCAAGGCACTGGGATTTTATCGATGGATGATGTAAAGCCTTAAGGGCCAGCGCATCCCTATCTACCGCCAAAACCTCGTGACCCAGCGATGCAATCAGCTCGGAGTGCCGCCCTGATCCACACGCCAAATCCAAAACCACACCCGTCCTGGGAATCAGTGGCGCAAATCGCCGCACCCAAGGAGAAGCGTTCGCAATCACCTCATGCGCGCTAGTCAATGCAAACCTCAATCGTAAGCAAGGCCCATTGCCTCGCGAACCTCACGCATGGTTTCTTGAGCAACCTTACGAGCCTTATCGCATCCGTCAGCAATAATCGAGCGCAATAGGCTTGGGTCGTCCAGATACTTTTGGGCCCGCTCGAACATGGGCTGCTGTTCAGCCAAGATAGCATCAATCACCGGTTGCTTGCACTCTAGACAGCCAATACCCGCAGACTTGCAACCCTTGTCGACCCACAGCTTTGTCTCATCGCTGGAATAGACAGTATGCAGTTGCCATACAGGACAACGCGCTGGATCACCCACATCAGTACGGCGAACACGCGCAGGATCCGTAGGCATAGTACGAATTTTTTTCATTACCTCTTCTGGATTTTCACGAATACTGATTGTGTTGCCATAAGACTTGGACATTTTTTGCCCATCGATGCCCGGCATACGCGAGGCAGTAGTAAGTAATGCCTGCGGCTCCGGCAGAATGATTTTGCGTGCGCCCTCAAGAAAACCAAAGAGTCTTTCGCGATCAGCCATCGAAAGACTTTGCGCTTCTTGTAGCAATGCTTTTGCCTGCTCTAGAGCCTCATCATCGCCGCGCTCCTGGAACGCTACGCGCAGCTCAGCATACATTTTTGCTCGCTTACTACCTAACTTTTTAACTGCCTCTAAAGCCTTTTCTTCAAAGCCTGGCTCACGTCCGTACAAGTAATTAAAGCGTCGCGCCACTTCACGCGTCATCTCCACATGCGGAACTTGATCCTCGCCTACCGGCACAAACTGTGCGCGATAGATCAATATATCTGCAGCCTGGAGTAATGGATAACCCAAGAATCCATAGGTCTGCAAATCTTTCTCTTTTAACTTCTCAATTTGATCTTTATAGGTTGGCACACGCTCTAGCCAACCCAATGGAGTTCCCATGGACAGTAGTAAAAAGAGTTCAGCATGCTCAGGAACCTTGCTTTGGATAAACAAGGTTGCTTGATTTGGATCTACGCCGGCTGCTAACCAATCAATCACCATATCCCAGACGGATTGTTCGATCACATCCGGTGTTTCATAATGGGTTGTTAGAGCATGCCAATCCGCCACAAAAAAGAAACAAGGATATTCAGACTGCAAACGCACCCAGTTCTTTAATACACCATGGTAATGGCCCAAGTGCAAACTACCGGTTGGTCGCATGCCAGAGAGAACGCGTTCAGCAAACATCTGTATTCTTTTTCTTAGTAATTAGTGAATAAATAAATTTAAAGCCAATCTTTTAATGAAAGGCTGACCATACGGGAGTGAGATGATCGGGTAGATGTGGCAAATTACCCAGATCTACATGACTCTCATTTGGATCATGAAAGTCTGATCCGCGAGAAGCTAAAAATCCATATTCTTGAGCAATTTTTGCAAAAGTTTTGTACTGTTCTGGGCTATGACTGCCGGTTATCACCTCGATTGCTAAGCCACCAAGATCTTTAAAACGCCTATAGAGCTCATCCATTTGCATGGCATTTAGTCGGCTATAGCGACCAGGGTGTGCAATGACTGCAACACCACCAGCAGCCTTAATCCAGGAAACCGCATCACCTAAATTAGCCCATTGGTGGGGCACATAACCCGGCTTACCTTCTATCAGGTAGTTTTTGAATACATGCTCCGTATTACGACAGACACCCTTCTCTACTAAAAAACGAGCAAAGTGAGTTCTAGAAATTAATTGGTGATTACCGGCAAAATGTAACGCGCCTTCATAGGCACCTTCAATCCCAACTTTTGCCAATTGCTCGGCCATCATTTGCGCACGGTTGCCACGGCCTTCACGCGTCCGCCGTAAACCTTCAATAATTCCGATGTGTTCGGGATCTATACCAAGTCCTACAATATGGATCGTCTCACCCATCCAGGTTACAGAAATCTCCACACCAGCGAGGTAATCTATCTTCAGAGCTTTTGCCGCTTCACGAGCACGCTTTTGTCCGCCCAATTCATCATGATCTGTTAGGGCCCATAAATTCACGTCATTTGCTTTAGCACGCTCCGCCAATTCTTCAGGCGTCAAGGTGCCATCAGAAATCACTGAATGGCAATGCAAGTCGGCATTTAGGGTGGAAAGGCTGCTCATAGCCCTATTTTAGGTCAAGCTGGTATCAATTACCCGACGCGGTGCATCTAGATAGTCTCTGGACTGCATCTCAATCAAACGGGACACGGTTCTAGAGAATTCAGCGGTTATTTGCCCCTCGGTATACAAATCTGGCGCTGGAACCTCGGCAGATATGATGAGCTTGATTTTGTGGTCATACAAGACGTCAATTAACCAAATAAAGCGGCGCGCCTCATTGGTCATCCTGGGAGGCATATAAGGGACTCCAGACAAAATCACGGTATGGAATTGATTGGCAATCTCCAAATAGTCATTCTGGGAGCGCGGACCACAACAAAGGGTTTGGAAATCAAACCAGACTACGCCATCAGCCATATGTAGTGGACGCAATTCACGGGACTCAATATGAAGGACTGGATTACGCGTTTCTTTTTGATTGCCAATCAATGTCTGAAACATTTGACCTAAGGTTGCCTGAGTTTGAGCATTTACTGGTGTTAGATAGGCCTCTACTTGAGCCATCTGCACACGGCGGTAATCATTACCAGCATCCACATTTAATACATCCAATTTCTCTTCTAGCAACTTGATTGCCGGCAATAATCGATCGCGATGCAAGCCATTTGGATATAACTGGTCAGGACGATAGTTGGACGTCATCACAAACTGAACACGATCAGCAAAGAGCGCATTTAATAAGCGATACAGAATCATCGCATCAGCGATGTCGTTAATATGAAATTCATCAAAACAAATCAAGCGGTAGCGCTTGGCAATCCGCTTGGAAAGTTCATCCAAGGGGTCAGCAAGACCTGAAAGCTCATGTAATTCACGATGCACTTCTCGCATGAACTCATGAAAATGAATGCGTACCTTCTTTTCCAATGGAGAGGCAGCATAAAAGCAGTCCATTAAAAAAGATTTGCCGCGACCCACCCCGCCCCAGAGATACAAACCTCTTGGTAAGGTTGGCTTAAATAGTTTTTTCTTGAGATTGTTGCTGCGAATGTCTTTGTAGGCAATCCATTCGTCTTCGCATTTTTGCAGACGCTCAACAGCGCGAAGCTGCGCGGGATCGCTTTGATACCCGCGCGCCTTTCATTCTTGCTG
>CAZHWF010000067.1:0-956 GCA_964536365.1 uncultured Polynucleobacter sp. | reverse complement strand
CATATTTAATGCACGTGAATCTGTCGCCAGCGCTGCTTCACGCATCACTTCGGACAAACTTGGATGTGCATGGCAAATACGGGCAATATCTTCCGCCGCTGCCTTAAATTCCATCGCAACCGCTGCTTCTGCAATGAGGTCTGATGCATTAGCGCCAATGATATGCACACCTAGAATTTCATCGGTCTTAGCATCCGCTAACACCTTGATGAAACCATCGGCACGACCCATACCTAAAGCGCGGCCATTAGCTGCAAATGGGAACTGACCCGCTTTGTCAGCCACGCCAGCCTCTTTGAGCGCTTGCTCTGTCTTACCAACCCATGCAATTTCGGGATCGGTGTAGATAACCCATGGAATGCAGTTGTAATCAATGTGTGGTTTTTGGCCCGCAATCACCTCAGCAGCCAAGACACCCTCATCTTCAGCTTTATGAGCCAACATTGGACCACGCACTACGTCACCTACCGCGTAAACACCAGGAGCTGAAGTGGCGCAAGTGTGATCATCAATTGGAATGAAGCCACGCTCATCAACCTTCAGACCAATCTTGTCTAAACCAAGCTTGTCTGTATTTGGCACACGACCAACAGAAACAATTAAGCGATCACACTCCAACTTAGCGGTCTTACCAGCGCTGTCAGTGTAGTTAACAACTACACCCTTTTTGTCAGCCTTAACATCACCAATCTTCACACCAGTATTGATGCTCAAGCCTTGCTTAGCAAAAAGTTTTTGCGCTTCTTTAGCAATACTCACATCGCAAGCAGCCAAGAATGAAGGCATTGCCTCAAGCACGGTTCCTTCAGCGCCAAGACGACGCCATACAGAACCCAACTCTAAACCAATTACTCCGGCACCGATTACACCTAATTTCTTAGGGGCAGAATCAAACTTCAAAGCGCCTTCGTTATCGCAAATCAACACGTTGTCTACGGTGATGCCTGGAAGATGAC
>CAZHWF010000066.1:263-6962 GCA_964536365.1 uncultured Polynucleobacter sp. | reverse complement strand
GATTGATAATTGAAGTGTCTCTTGGGTTTGTGGGGCATCGCCCGCAAAGCCTTATTCTATATGGTGGGTCTGGCGAGATTCGAACTCGCGACCAACGGATTAAAAGAAGTCGTGGGTCTTCATAAACCTATATATCTATTGGCTTAGCTGTTAGCAAAAATCAGTGTGAGGCTTATCAAATAGGGTAATACCAAATCCAACAGCAAGCAAAATCAACATTGCTGGCACTTTAGGACGATTAAGTAAAGCCAAAGTCATCAGCAAAAGAATTCCTCCAGCAACAGGACTGCTTTCCATGAGGCGAATGCCTTCACCCATGAATGAAAATCCCAGCCCCATCACTACACCAAGCAAAGCAGACTTGGGGATATATGTAGAAATCTTTTTGGCTAATCCTGTGACCGCAAGGAGCAACCAAATAGCTCCTGTCATCAATGATGCTGCAACCACCACAGATGCAGTCAATCCTGCTGCAATACTTGCGTGGCTTACTGCACTTGCACCGATGGCTTTCATTGGCTGAACAGGGAATGGGGTGCGGTAAATCCATCCAACTGCAATTAATGCAATGCCAAAGGCAACCAATATGCCGTTGGGATTCATTTTGAGAATGGCTATATATGCAGCCACAAATGGAATGAGAGTGCCTAGATCACCAAATGCACCTGCCCATTCATGAATATCAAATCGGTTGGCTGGGCGAGGAATTGGGGTATTCATGGTGTCTATCTATAGCTATCGGTCGTCAAGCTGAAAATTAGACGACTAGCAAGGTTGCATTCTAATCAGTAATATATAGGGGCGAGAAGCCGCCACCTATAGTTCTCAAATTTGTTGTTTGGCCTTGGTAGATGCGGGTAGCCGAAACGAGAGAGTTGCCCTTAAAGACGTAGTCCCTAATATCCACCTTAAGATCGACTTCCTTAGCGTCAACGATGACAGTCCTTTTGCTTGGCGGTATAACTTGCTGAGCAATATAACTACTATCTTTAATTTGATTCCATACGCCTTTAGTTAATTTGTCACCCCTGTACACGGCACGACTTCCAAATCCTTGGCTAGGCTTAAAAAAATAGTTCCTGCGATCCGACCAAAGTAGTGCTTCGTTATTAGCTGACACCTTTACGGTTTTTGGTATGTGGGTGAGGAGAATTTCTTTTGTGACCTGGTCCACCTCTAGGTCATTAAGCATTTGCTCATTACTTAACAAGCAAAGATTGTCCTTGTTGGCAAATACGGCGTGGTTAAATGGGTTTGGGGTAATGGCCATAAGGTTCCCAAGGTAGGCCTCCCGTAGAGCTGAGTACGTGGGACCTTGAAAATAAAAATCAGTCGTTCGGTTGTAAATTAGCTCAATTTCAGTATTTTCAAAATAAAGTTTTCTATCCTTAATCACTAAATCTTCTGGTGCGGCAATAATCGCCTTTATTCCATGTTTCTGGAAAAGAGCTTGGAAAAGAAGAAATTCTGGGTATAGGAATTGCTTGGTTGGATTTTCATCGACAATTGCAATCGTCTTTAATATGGCGGCTGGATTGCCCTTAAAAGATTTCCATTCTTGGGTAAACATATTTAGAAAAGCCTCGTATATCTCATCGGGCATATTTCTTCTGGATAAATTTCTTTCTATCGGTTCGCAGCAATTCTTTGATGCGCCAACTTCGAGGGCGCAAATCATGGCGCCACCTGCATTGGTATTGATTTCAATTAGCTGCGGGCCATTTACACCAAGATGAAAATCAAATCCATAAAAAACTCCAGAAACACCTTGTTTGTGTTTGGCAATCGGTGGAGCATGATCAAGTACTAATTTTTGAAACAAAGGCTGCTCACAAACCTTAAACACCGCTTTTACTAGTTGATCAATTTGTTCTAACGCAGCATGGTCAATAAATACGCCACTTTTAGATAGCATGGGGCTTATCTGCGTTGCTGTTGTATCAGCAAGGCTTAAGTTATCAATCAAGCGATGCACTTCAATATCTAGTTTCTTGTTATCCACGCTGATGCAGCTACATTGAGCATTTAGTTTGGCGGCTTTGTCTAACATGGAGTTAATATGTTTTTTAATCATTTAATAGAGTGCGCTAGTTTAGGAGCATTGTAGGTGTTGGCTGTAACTTTTTACGATGGAGGGATCTTTTTCGGCATAAGGCTGCCCATTAGTTATTGGGCTTATTGGAGCTTGGGATGCCGGCGAAATGGATATCTCATGCTTAAAAAATGGGCGGAAATACCAGCATGGGTGACAAATATAAAATTTGGGTGTAATCTAAACAAATGCGGAAAGTGTGCGTTTTCTTATGCTTAAGTTTCTTTTTTAGCCTCATTCATGCGGCAAGCATGCCCGTGTTCGTTCCTGACCATGGCCATGAGCATCAATCCCAATCGGCGTCACATGCCGATCACTCTGGTTCACATGCTCAGCATAAGCAATGCGATGATTGCAGCCCGTCTTTAGAAAAGGTTGCGAAAAAAGCACCTGCAAAGTGCCACACTAGCGCCCAATGCTGTTTTGGTGTCGCCAATGTAACCAGTTCATCTTCTGTGATTACTCCCTTGCAGTCTGCAGAAAACCTGCCTGCATATGTCCCCACATTGGTTATTGGCCAGTCGCTGGACAGCATTTACAAACCCCCTCGGATTTAAATTTCCCCAGCAGTAACTAGATTTGGCGATATTTTTTATCGCTGTGTTTGTCTATTGGAGAAATTATGAGCATGTTAAAAGGCATGCGAGGCAATGGAATATTTCTATTGGCGCTCGCCTTACAGGGTGGTTCGGTTGCGTTGGCGCAGGACGGAGTGGCTTCGACCGCTTCGGCATTCGCAGTTTCCCAGCCCCTGCAATATAAATCGGCATTTGAGGGTTTTCAGCCATATTCAGAGGAAGAAGTCATATCCTGGAAGCAGGCTAATGCTACTGTTGAAAAGATTGGGGGTTGGAAAGCCTATGCAAAAGAAGCCTCACAATCAGATCAATTGCCTGCAAACGAAGGGCATTCAAAAAGCCATCATGAAGGAGCCAAATGATGGTCAATATTCCTTTTGTGAAAAGATATAAGCTGGCATCAATCTTGTTGCTAGGCGCTTTATCTGGTTGCGCTAGCGTTAACATTAATGAGACTTTGCAAAAAACCAATCTCGATTCCAGTAAATTTACGAATGGTCAGGTTGTGCTCGCAAAGTCATCAGATGAACGTGATGCGCTTAAGGCTAGAGCTCAAGAGCTTCTAACCAAAAAACTTACTCAAAGCGATGCCGTTCAGCTCGCCTTAATTAATAGCCCAGCAGTTCAAGCATTAATAGCCCAGAATTGGTCTGAAGCAGCTTCTGCTGCTCAAGCGGGTAGGATGTCAAATCCTTACTTTGCTTTCGAGCGCATGGTTACTAGCCCTGAGATTGAATTTAATCGTTGGTTTGTATTTGGATTATTAGATCTCATCACTTTGCCCCAACGCAAAGGAATTGCTGATAAGCGGATTGAGCAGGCGCAATTACGCTTAACTACTGAAATTATTGATCAGGTGACTCTAGTTCGTCAGGCTTGGGTTCGTGCGGTCTCTGCTGAAGAATCTTTGAAGTATGCCGAGCAAGTATTTCGTAGTGCCGAAGCAAGTGCGGAATTGGCAAGGCGCATGGAGGCAGTTGGCAATTTTAATAAGATTACCCGCGCAAGACAGCAAGCCTTTTACGCTGATTCAGCAACGCAGTTCGCCAATGCAAAGCAGTTAGCAGTGAGCCGTAGAGAGGAGCTGGTTCGCGCTCTTGGTTTAAGTGAGCTTCAGGCTGGTGAGTTGAAATTACCAAATCGCTTACCTGATTTACCTAAACAACCTCCGGATGCCCAATGGATCGCTCAGCAAGCTGGTGTGGAGCGTTTGGATATTCGCCTTGCCACAGCAACCTTGGAAGCTGCCGCCAAAGCGCAGGGGCTTAACAACATAACCAGTTTTACTGATATTGAGTTAGGCATCAATCATGGCAGTAAATTTAACTCATCGACTGGTGAAAGTACGCCAAAGCAAGGCTATGAGATATCGATTCGTTTACCTATTTTTGATTGGGGTGACATGAGTCGTGATGCGATGAATGCCCAAACTTTGGCTGCCTTTAATCGCCTAGAGGGCGTGGTAAGAAATGCTAGCTCTAATTTGAGAGAGACTTATTCTGCATATCGAACCGCCTATGATGTTTCTCAACATTACCGCAAGGAAGTTATTCCAGTTAGAAAAGCAATCGCAGAAGAAAGTCAGCTTCGCTATAACGGCATGATTATTGGTGTCTTTGAGTTGATCGCAGACTCAAGGGATCAAGTCTCAGCCGTGATTTCAGCAATCAATGCTCAGCAACAATTTTGGCTAACGGACGCAGCATTGCAATCATCCTTAATCGGTAGGCCAACAATATTGCAGGTGCCAAGTGTCACAGGTGCAGGAATGTTAGCTAACCCTGCTGGACATTAAGAGAGAAAATTATGAGTTCAAGAAGAGAGTTTTTTAAATATGCAGGAATTGCTGGTGGCGCCGTTGCTGCTGCAGCCGTAGGTCGATATGCTTTATCTGGTGCGCCTGAGATAGTGACCCAAGTCAATGCCAATACGATGCCACCATTGACCCCAAGTACTGGCAGACCTTACAACCCTGTTGTGACTTTGAATGGCTGGACATTGCCTTGGAGAATGAACGAGGGTGTTAAGGAGTTTCATTTAGTTGCCGAGCCTGTCGTACGTGAAATGGCGCCAGGGTTTAAGGCGCACCTATGGGGATATAACGGCCAAAGTCCAGGACCTACGATTGAAGTAGTAGAGGGCGATCGAGTCAGAATATTTGTAACTAATCGATTGCCTGAGCAAACCTCAGTGCATTGGCATGGCCAACGGCTTCCAAATGGAATGGATGGCGTGACAGGTTTAACTCAAAAAGGCATTCCGCCTGGCAAAAGCTTTATGTACGAGTTTATTGCTCGTCGTCCTGGTACGTTCATGTATCACCCACATGCCGATGAAATGACTCAAATGGCTATGGGAATGATGGGCATGTGGATTACTCATCCTAAGGAAAAGAATCCATTGATTGATGATGTTAATAGAGACTTTTGCTTTTTACTGAGTTCCTATGACATTGATCCTGGCAGCTACACCCCAAAAGTTGCAACGATGGTTGATTTCAATATTTGGAGCTGGAATAGTCGGGTTTTTCCAGGAATCGACTCTTTGAATGTCGCTTTAAACGACAAAGTCAGAATTCGGGTCGGTAATTTGACGATGACCAATCACCCAATCCATCTACACGGTCATGAGTTTTCTGTAACGGGAACGGATGGTGGTCCCGTACCTAAAACGGCTCGTTGGCCTGAAGTGACAACCGATATAGCAGTTGGGCAAATGCGGCAAATTGAGTTTATTGCTGATGAAGAAGGGGATTGGGCGCTTCATTGCCACAAGAGCCATCACACCATGAATGCTATGGGACATAACCTTCCAACCATGATTGGTGTTGATCATCGAGGGGTTGGTAAAAAGATCAATAGCCTCATACCGGACTATATGGTGATGGGTGAGCGTGGCATGGGTGATATGTCCGAGATGGAAATGCCAATACCGGATAACACTGCTCGCATGATGACCGGCATGGGCCCTTTTGGTTCTGTGGAAATGGGAGGGATGTTTAGCGTACTGAAAGTGCGTAAAGATCAAAAGCCTGGGGATTATCAAGACTCAGGCTGGTACAAACATCCAGCAGGGACAGTGGCAGAAATCTACAAAGGGCCGCTACCGTCGGCCCCAACCCAATCTAATTTAGGAAAAGCCGATGGCTCCAATAAAACCAGTTCTACAAAAGAAATAGAAGTGCAGGTAAGAAAACCTAACGGACATTCTGGACATTAATAAAGGAAACCAAAATGAAAAAAATTCAATTTACATTAGCAGCAATTTCAATCGCCGCCTCTAGCTTAGTATTTGCACAGGGCTCAATGCAGTCTGGTGGAATGGGTATGATGGGGCAGGGAGCGATGAATCAAGATCAAATGGCATCGATGTGCCAAAAAATGCATCCTGAAATGAGTCTTGATCAGTGCAAGTCTATGCATGACAACATGGCAAAAATGTCACCCGAACAAAGGGTTGCAATGTGCCAAAAGATGCATCCCGAAATGAGTGCTGATCAGTGCAAGGCTATGCATGACAAGATGCATGGAGGAGCTTCTGGCGCTGGAATGGGTGGCATGGGAGCAATGGCGCACGATCATGGTGCAGGCGGTGGTCATCAACATGGAAGTGAAAGCTCGGCCATAGGCCAGCCTGGTCTTGCTAAAAATATCAGTCGGACGGTTAGGGTGAGTATGACTGATGATATGAAATTTAACCCTAGCAACATTAACGTTAAACAAGGTGAAACGATCCATTTTGTCGTAAAGAATCTGGGCAAAACCAAACATGAAATGGTGCTAGGAACAGATCAAGATCTCAAAGAGCCTTACCACCAGATGATGAAGCATCCAGAAATGGATCATGCCGAACCACATATGATTACCTTGGCGCCTGGAAAATCAGGTGAAATGCTTTGGCAATTTGTTGTCGATTACTGTAAGAACTGCCATCAATATACTCGCGTAAAACCTGCTGAATGCGTGCAATCTCCTGTTGCTCTTGATTTGAAGAGTTTGATGCCCATACATCTTGGCGAAATAAAATAAA
>CAZHWF010000066.1:0-253 GCA_964536365.1 uncultured Polynucleobacter sp. | reverse complement strand
TGAAATTATTTGGCAATTTACTAAGTCTGGAAAAGTGCAGTTTGCCTGCTTACAACCTGGTCATTACGATGCAGGGATGAAGGGGGTGGTTTCAGTTGGTGGTACTAAAACTGCTACGCCAGCAAAACAAGGAGATAGCCATGACTCACACCAACATTAATTTAGGAAGAAGGGCGCTATCTTTTGGCCTAATGTTGATGCCCTTTGCATCGTCCACCGGCATCCGGGAAGCCAGAACGCATTCCGAACATGG
>CAZHWF010000065.1:0-7075 GCA_964536365.1 uncultured Polynucleobacter sp. | reverse complement strand
AGAACGGACGTTTTCTCGCTTTCTGAAATTCAGTTGACTTGCTACCCCACCTCTGGGGGCAAAGACCAATATTTTAACGGCTCAGAAGCATTTTTAGGCGGAAAGACCAAAGGGCACATTAGACTTTGACCCTGAATGGGGTGAAATTCGTGTGAAAATCGGAGAAATCCTCGTTTTCCTTGCGCTTAAGGAAGTTCACCACCCAGTAGGTTATTGGGGTTGCCAATACTTCCCAAGAGGTTTTGAGAACATATTGGGCTAGCGCTACTTGAATAATCTCCTGGGTTGGCCAAATGCCATAAAAAGCCAGTACGTAGAAAAAAGATGAATCCACTAACTCTCCTACCGCCGTAGAACCAATGGTGCGCATCCACAAGTAACGACCATGAGTCCAGATTTTCATTTTGGCCAAGACAAAGCTGTTAATTAAGCCGCCACACCAAAATGAAAACATAGAAGCTAAAGCAATACGCCAAGAATTTCCAAAAATGATCTCCAGTCCATGCTGGTAATTTGCCATGTAGTCGCCTGGGGCAACTGGCAAAGCAATCACGATTTGAGCCATGATGGCGGCAAATGCTAGGGCGGCAAAACCCGCCCAAACTGCTCTGCGATCATAGGCATATCCGTAAACCTCTGTCAGGATATCGCCAAAGAAATAGGCGATTGGGAAAAAGAGAATTCCACCACCAAACGATACCGCGCCAAAATAAGGCAACTCAATTACAGCAGCCTTTCCTGCGCCAATAAAGTTCGAGCAAAGTAACACCACGACAAAGGACGCCAATATGAGGTCGTAATAGCGGTGATGTCGTCTTTGGGAGTCCATAGGGCTCAGAAAAATGGATAATATAAAGAGAATATCTGCATTCCTGAATATTCGCAGGAAGTAGCTTAAATGCAGCAATACATTGGATTTGATTAATTAGAGGACCACATGGCAATGAGTAAACCAAGTTTTAACTGGGCAGACCCCCTTCTACTAGATACCCAACTGACTGAAGAAGAGCGAATGGTGCGTGATGCAGCCGCAGAATACGCCCAAGGACGTCTCATGCCTCGTATTCATGATGCCTATCGCAACGAAACCACTGATCCAGCAATCTTTCGAGAGATGGGTGAGCTTGGGTTATTGGGAATTACGATTCCAGAGCAATATGGTGGCGCCAACCTGAACTATGTTTCCTATGGACTAATCGCCCGCGAAATCGAGCGCGTTGATTCCGGCTATCGCTCGATGATGAGCGTGCAATCATCTTTGGTGATGGTGCCAATCAATGAATTCGGTAGCGAAGCGCAAAAGCAAAAATACCTTCCTAAATTAGCTAGTGGCGAGTGGATTGGCTGTTTTGGTTTAACTGAACCAAACTATGGCTCCGATGCTGGCGGCATGATTACCCGCGCCAAAAAAGTTCCCGGAGGATTTTCATTGACGGGCTCAAAAATGTGGATCTCGAACTCCCCAATAGCCGATGTCTTTGTGGTTTGGGCTAAAAATGATGAGGGCATCATCCGTGGCTACATTCTGGAAAAAGGCATGAAGGGCTTAAGCGCTCCAAAAATCACCGGCAAAATGGGGCTACGTGCTTCTATCACCGGTGAAATCGTCATGGATGAAGTATTCGTGCCGGCGGAAAATGAATTCCCAGAAGTCGAAGGGCTGAAGGGACCATTTACCTGCTTGAATTCTGCGCGTTATGGTATTGCTTGGGGCGCACTTGGCGCAGCCGAATGGTGTTGGCACGCTGCCCGTCAATACACCATGGATCGCAAGCAGTTTGGCAAACCTTTAGCAGCCAATCAGTTGATCCAAAAGAAATTGGCTGATATGCAAACAGAAATCACCCTCGCATTACAAGGATGTTTACGTTTAGGCCGCATGAAAGATGAAGGCATCGCTGCACCAGAAATTACCTCCATCATGAAGCGTAACTCTTGTGGCAAATCATTGGACGTCGCTCGTCTGGCGCGCGATATGCATGGCGGCAATGGCATCTCAGATGAATACGGCGTCGTACGTCATATGTTGAACCTAGAAGTCGTTAACACCTACGAAGGTACACACGACATTCACGCCCTGATTTTAGGTCGTGCGCAGACAGGAATTCAGGCATTTAGCTAACCAAACCATCAAAAAAATTAAGCCCTAGAGTTTCGCTCTAGGGCTTTTCTATCGACTACTATCTTGGCAACTATTTTCCGCCACCATCCGCACTCTTATTAATAAATAAGCGCACGAAAAAAATTGCCATACCAATCATAAAGAGAATAACAGCTAGACTTAGTTGACCAGCAAACGAACCAAACAACTCAATTAACATTTTCATTTTTTTGTCCTCCAGTTTTTAACTGTAGACTTTTTAAAAAATGACTATTTGATCAACATCAACAATATATTCTTATATTGCTGGATATAACTGCTTTTTCAGACTATCAATTACCAACACTTCCACTGGTATACCAACACTTACACTTGAAGATACGGTACAAAATTCCTGAAACTGAGCTAAGACTCTATCCAAATTCTCCAAAGACTCACCAGTTACGCCAACATGTATTTCGACACGTATTGACAAGATGCGCAGACGATTCTGCGCATTACGTCCAATTTCACAAGTTGCCAGGGTTTCAATAGGCTCTGGATTTTGCTTGAATTTTCTTAATGCAAATAGTAACGAGTCCGATAAGCAGTTTGCAACTGCGGCAATTAATAGTTGCGAAGGAGTTGCACCCTCTGATTTTCCTAAAGGCGGAGGCTCATCCCCCATGATCGGAGCCTTTTCCTCGTTGTAATAGATAGCAAAATGATAATCAGATTGCTGCTTCAGTCTTACAGTCGGATTTCCACTCATGATTAGCCCTTTATGTATTAACTCTTACTCAAATACGATTGAATCAGGTTTTGCAATTGGGTTTCCGGCCTGGACCCATGCATCAAAACCTCCAGCAATCGATTGAACATGAATGTAGCCCATCTCAAGCAATGCTTTTGAAGCTAACGCGGCTCTACCACTATTTTTGCAGTACAGAACAACTTTGAGATCTCGGGAACTTAAAGTAGGATCGTTACTTAATTTAAATTCAAGCAATCCACGAGAAATATGAATTGCTCCGGGAATGTGGCCGTTGGCGTATTCATCCGCTTCGCGCACATCCAGCACTACATCAGCAGCCTGGATTGCCTGCTCTGCATCTTCAATCGCAACCTCATTAATTGAAGATTTCGCTATTGCAACTAAGTCATGGGCTGTTTTCATTTGCTCTCCTTATTGCCAATTGATATTTTATTATATATTATTATATAATGTAAATAACAGCAATACAAATTACTTCTCCAGTTGATTAAGTAAATGTAAAGAGGAATTAGAACGTGCTAATTAAGTGCTCAAATTGCCAAAAATTTAACCGCCTCCCCCTCGAAAGGATTAATGAGAAGCCAATATGTGGGTCGTGCAAAACAAGCTTATTGCTTGGGCCGATCGATGCGGATCAAGCCAGCTTTAAAGAAATACTCAAAGAAAGCAAGCTACCTGTCATAGTTGATTTTTGGGCGCCATGGTGTGGCCCCTGCAAAATGTTCGCGCCAAACTTTCAGGGAAGCGCTGCCAAATACGGGGAGCATGTTCTTCATCTCAAGCTAGACACAGAAGCAAACCCTAGTATTGGGCAAGAATTTTCCATTCGCTCAATACCAACATTGGTGGGCTTCAAAAACGGTGTTGAAATTAGCCGCGTTAGTGGTGCACTTTCACCAATACAGCTAGAGCAATTTGTAAATAATTTACTTTAAATTACTTACTTCCAATTTGGCCAAGATATCTTTTGCCGCTTGTTTAAAGGCCTCATCGCTGTCACTTTCAAGTTGTACGAAATTCTCACTGTTGTATTGAGAAAAATTACGCACAATCGACGACTGATAGGATGGGTCATAGTGCTTGACCAACAACTCTTCAACCAGCCCCTGAAAGTTGCTAGCATCGATTGCTTCGTTCCATTTAGCAATCTGCACTTTGCCATAATGGGCTGTTAGCAATGCTAATTTACGCTTGAAGTTATCTGTATCAATTAAGAAGTGATGGTATTCACGAATTAACCAAGACACACGGGTCTGCGTGCTAGATCGCAATTCAATACAAGATCCATTGCGAATCTTTTCCATAAGAGCGTCAGGCACATGCAAGCCCCCTACTTTCTTGCTCTCCGATTCCACAAAGACTGTCTTTGCTGGATCGAGAGAACGCAGCGCATTCCATAAAGTAGTTTCAAATCCTTTTTGAGAAGGCTGATCACTATTCGGTTCATTGCCTAATACAGAACCCCGATGCACCGCCAAACCCTCTAGGTCTAGGATTTGCGCACCTTGGGCGCCAATCTCTTGCAACACCCTGGTTTTTCCACTTCCAGTCATTCCGCAAATGACCTGAAATGAAAATTGCTTGGCCGCCAAGTCAAGTCCATCAATTACCGTGCGACGGAAAGTCTGATAACCACCCTCTAACTGTCTGGCCTTCCAGCCAATACGATTGAGGATATGAGTAAATGCACCGCTACGCTCTCCTCCGCGCCAGCAATAAATCAAGGGGTGCCATTCACGGGGCATTTCTAATAAATGATTCTCCAGATGATTGGCGATATTGCGCGAGACCAATGCAGCCCCCAGTTTTTTTGCAGCAAAAGGAGACTCTTGTTTATAAAGGGTGCCAATCGTTACTCGCTCTTCATTACTCAGCACTGGGTAGTTAACAGCACCTGGAATATGATCCAAAGCAAATTCAGCCGGAGAGCGAACGTCAATAATGGCGTCAAAACTATCTAGTTCTGATAAAAATTGATCCGCTTTGAGAATGTGTGGATTGCTAGGCTGCACAATGAACTAGCGCAACTTTTGCAAAATATGTTCGGGCCAAGGTGCTGATTGGTTGGTAGTTAGATCTACCCAAACCATAGTAGCCCCACCAATGGCCGCCTCCACCTCAGGAGAAGTGGTTAATGCCATACTGGTGTAAACATCCATACTTGTCCTACCAATTGCACCAATGGAAGTCTTTAAGATTAAATCGCCAGGAAAGGAAAGTTGTTGATAAAAATTGCAAAAGCCATTTAGCATCAACATCGATTCACGGCCAGGGGCAACTTGATATCCCATAGCAGTGATCCACTCGCAACGAGCTTGCTCCATATACCGAAAGTAAACGGTATTGTTTACATGCCCGTACGCATCCATATCACCCCAACGAATGGGCATGATCATTTCATGAACCAGTTTTCTTTCTTCTGGAATGCTAATGCGCATGCTCTAAGAAATGCTCTCTTAGTTAACCAAGTTGCAATGCAAGTTGATATAAATTTGTAGAGCGTGCTCCAGAGCGGCAAAAAGCCAAAATAGGTCCTGGCAACGTTTTTAACAAACGCGCCATCTCTTGAACTTGTGCTGGAGTAAATGCGCCAGGCACTACCGGAAGGTATACATAATTCAAGCCCAAGTTTTCTGCTTCAGCTTGAATAGATGCATTGCTAGGCTGATCTGGACCACCCTCTCCATCGGGACGATTATTGATCACGCTCTTGTAACCTAACTTAGCTATTTCAGCTAAATGACTGGGATCAATTTGGCCAAGCGTACCGAACTGAGCGGTGTGACAAGCAATAGGAAGATTCATGAAACCCTCTGCATTAAATAAATGTTGTTGGGCTTATTTTAAAGCAGGCCTGAATAGGAAGCCTTAGTCAGGGGTTTGGCTTGTTTTTGTGCGCGCTAAAGAAACGTTCGCAAATCTCCATGCCCACAAGCATGGCGATAACAAACGTTAAGGCCTTGAGGTAGCCGGCACCCAAAGCAACCAAAGCTGGACCAGGACAAATTCCCGCAATGCCCCAACCCACTCCAAAGATGAGTCCACCAATCACCAGCGGCCTTGAGATATCGCGTCTGGTCGGGATATGTAAAGCACCACCAAAAAAAGCTTCAGATCGCTTGCTAACGACATAGAACCCAGCAAGACCAACAAGAATCGCACCCATCATCACAAAAATTAAGGAAGGATCCCAATTACCCGTTAAGTCCAAAAATCCCAATACCTTTTCGGGGTTACTCATGCCTGAGATGATGAGGCCCCACCCAAACAGAACTCCGATCGCATACTGACTGAGGAGACCATAATGTTTTTTCATATCAAGCCCCCAACAAATGGCGAATCACAAAAACCGTGATAAAACCAGCGCCCATAAATGCCAGGGTAGCCACCAGTGATCGTGGCGATAGACGTGAGAGCCCGCATATTCCATGGCCACTAGTGCAGCCTGAGCCATATTGAGTCCCAAAGCCAACTAGAAGACCGGCGATCACAATGGTGACCCAACCAGATTCAATCTCAATTACCGGGAAAATACCAAAAAATAAGGCTGCCAAAAATGGCGCACTGAGTATGCCAAGAACTAAACTTACTCGCCATGCTGAATCAGATAATTTCGGATGCAGTAGCCCAGAAATAATTCCGCTAATACCCAAAATACGGCCGTGCAACAAAACATAGAGAGCTGCTGCAAGGCCAAGAATGATACCACCCAATAATGAAGGAATGGGGGTAAAAGACATCCAATCAATTTGCATTATTTGCACCGATATATTGAAATCAACTACATGGATTAGGCGCGAGACGCATCTGCAAGTAACGCAAACCTAAGTAAGCACCAAAGATAAAGCCAGCCAACGCGATGAATGACCCGAGCGCAAGCGTAGAAATACCGCTTAAACCCTGGCCAACCGTGCAACCAAGCGCAGTAACACCGCCAAAGCCCATCAATGCGGCGCCAACCAAATGATTAGCCGTATCCTCGGTATTGCGAAACGACTCCCAACGAAAGGATTTCGTCGTAATCGACACCGCAAACGATCCTAGAATCATCCCTAGAACGGCCACAATTCCAACTGTCAGCACTTTAGATGTATCGCTGTACATCATCAGCCAATCTAATGAATAGGCATAAGGCGCAACAAAGGACAGACTTTCCATGCGCCCTGAATTGGTTACCAAAAACACCTCTTCCAATGTATTTGGATCTTCAGAAACATAAC
>CAZHWF010000064.1:0-7247 GCA_964536365.1 uncultured Polynucleobacter sp. | reverse complement strand
GGTTGCGGGGGCAGGATTTGAACCTACGACCTTCGGGTTATGAGCCCGACGAGCTGCCAGACTGCTCCACCCCGCGTCTGAAGCTGAAATTCTACCATTTTTTCGAGTCTCCTGTCGAGGCATTCCTTTAAATAACGCATAAATAAGGCGTTTTATCGAGGAAAATGTCAATTTAATGGGTGGCGTTAAGGAGTAACATATTGCCACGCAACATTACCTTAAGGTTATGAGATGTCAATTAGTAATCCAGAGTTCTCGAGCTCAACACTGTTAAATCCTGTAGAGGTGAGTGGACCCGAGGGCGAGCATAAAAAAAGTCTTGGCGTAATGATGCTCGCTGCTATTGGTGTGGTCTTTGGAGACATCGGCACTAGCCCCCTGTATGCGCTCAAAGAGTGTTTTGATCCGCATCACGGTATTGCGTATACCCCCGAAGCATTATTCGGCGTGATCTCTATGATGATCTGGGCTTTGGTCTTAGTGGTTACGGTGAAGTATGTTTTGTTTGTGATGCGCGCAGACAATAAAGGTGAGGGTGGCGTCCTCTCTTTAATGGCTTTAGCCTTGCGCTCGTTTGATAGCAAGTCAAGGAGCTATTTCTTTTTTATGATCATCGGCATGCTGGGTGCTTGCATGCTTCTTGGCGAATCCGTAATCACTCCGGCAATTTCTGTGTTGTCCGCGGTTGAGGGTATTGAGATTGCGACCCCAGGATTGCATAAATTCATCATCCCGATTTCACTGGTTATTTTGATCGCTCTATTTTTGATTCAAAAATATGGCACGGCAGCTGTAGGTAAATTATTTGGCCCAATTACTCTGGCTTGGTTTCTGACTCTGGCTGCTTTGGGCGCATGGAATATTGGCGATGCTCCGCAAATTATTGCTGCTATCAATCCCCTGTATGCCATCAATTTTGTGATGTTGCACCCAACTACTGCTTACATCGTCATGGGCGCAGTGGTCTTGGTTGTGACGGGGGTAGAAGCCCTTTATTTAGATATGGGGCATTTTGGACGCACCCCAGTTCGTTATGCCTGGTTGATCGTAGTGTTGCCTAGCTTGCTTATTAACTACCTCGGCCAAGGCGCTTTGGTGCTTTCTAATCCAGAAGCCATTAAAAATCCTTTTTATCTGATGGTTCCAGATTGGGCTTTATGGCCTACAGTTGGTCTAGCAACAGCGGCAACCGTGATCGCTTCACAAGCAGTGATCTCTGGGGCTTATTCATTGGTGAGCCAGGCAATTTTGCTTGGCTTTATGCCGCGCATGAATATTCAACATACCTCTGATTCTGAGCAGGGACAGATTTATATTCCGATTGTCAATTGGACATTGCTGTTTATGGTGGTTGTTACCATCATTGAATTTAGGGAGTCAGTCAATTTGGCGGCGGCCTATGGCATCTCCGTGACCTCGACCATGTTGATCACCACCATCTTGCTTGCTGTAGTGATGTTCCGTGAGTGGAAGATGAATTTTGTTTTGGTAGCCATCATTACCGCCTCATTCTTTGTAGTGGATATCGCTTTTTGGACGGCTAATTTAATTAAGCTCAAAGATGGTGGCTGGTATCCATTGGCTCTTGGTCTGCTTTGCTTTACCTGTTTGATCACTTGGTATCGCGGTCGCCAAATACTGCGTAAACGCGCCATGGAAGAGGGTATTCAACTAAGCAGTTTTATTGGAGCCTTGTTGCAACATCCCCCACATCGAGTCGAGGGAACTGCAATCTTCCTAACTGCGCACGTGGATTATTTGCCAGTTTCTTTCCTGCATAACTTAAAACATAACCATGTTCTCCATGAAAGAGCATTCTTCTTAAAGGTTAGTATCTGGGATGTTCCTTATGTGAATGATAAAGATCGCATTACTCTAAAAGATTTGGGGGGCAATATTTTTGTGGTGCGCGCGATTTACGGTTTCAAAGAAACGCCAGATATGGCAACCATCATTCATTTGATTGAAACCCACTTCAATATGAAGTTCGACATGATGAATACTTCGTTCTTCTTGTCTCGGGATACGATTGTTCCATCCGCAACCCCAGGGATGGCAATTTGGCGCGAAAAATTATTCTGCTGGATGTACCAAAATGCGGGTCGCCAATCTAACTTCTTTAAGATTCCCGCCAATCGAATTGTTGAGTTGGGCGCAAAGGTAGAAATTTGAGAAAGAATCTTTTGTCTAAATCAAAAATATTGGCCGCAGTATTTTTGATATCTACCGCCCTGAGTGGCGGAGTGTTAGCTACGCCAGCAGAAGAGGTTGAACTTGAGCAATTGGACAAAATTGAGCGGGAGCTAGAGCTTCAACGTGAGTGGGCAAAGTATCGCTGGGGCAAGGCTTCCTCCGAGTGCTATCAAAAGTATTGGGTAAATTCTTGTTTAAAAGATGCGAGAGCGGCCTATCGCAAAGAGATTGATCCCATTCGCGAACAAGAAGTGGCGTTGCATGAGGTGCAGCGGAAGCTACGGGAAAGCCTAAAAAATCAAGAAGATATCAAGCGTGCAGCAGAGCGCGCTTCCCCAGAAAAAGCTGCTGAGCGAGCGGCCAATTTGAATGAGTATGAGCAAAAGCAAAAAGACGCTGCAGCCAGAGCGGCTGATCTAGAGCAACGTCGCAAAGATGCACCAAAACGCGCGCAAGAAAATAAAGCAGGCACGCAGCTCGACTAATCTTTTTATATTTCTTTAATATTTCAATAGGCAATCTTGGCTAAAGTCAAAACGGTTTATATCTGTCAGTCTTGTGGTGGCACTTCTGCTAAATGGCAAGGTCAGTGCCCATCTTGCCAGGCATGGAACACTATGGAAGAGGGTCTCCCCGAGACAACTTCCAATTCTCGCTTTCAGGGTTTGGCCCAGTCTTTGCCAAGACAAAAACTTTCCGCAATTACCGCTGAGGATTTGCCCAGATTTAGTACGGGCGTAGAAGAGTTTGATCGTGTGTTGGGTGGTGGTTTGGTGCCTGGTGGCGTAGTGCTTCTCGGCGGCGATCCTGGTATCGGCAAATCAACTTTGTTACTGCAGGCCTTAGCTGAGATGAGCGCTGCCGGTATGAATGTGCTCTATAGCAGCGGCGAAGAATCTGCCGCCCAAATCGCATTACGTGCCAAGCGTATTGCTTTGGATGCGCCTCAACTTGAGGTGCTTGCAGAAATCCAATTGGAAAAATTAATTTCCATCATGGATACCGTCAAGCCACAGGTGCTGGTGGTCGACTCGATTCAAACTCTGTACTCGGAGGTGCTGAGTTCTGCTCCTGGCTCTGTCGCCCAAGTGCGCGAGTGTGCCGCGCAATTAACAAGAGCGGCTAAATCTAGTGGTATATGCGTATTAATGGTTGGCCATGTAACTAAAGACGGTCACCTTGCAGGCCCTCGAGTGCTTGAGCACATTGTCGACACTGTTTTGTATTTTGAGGGCGATACGCATTCATCATTTCGCTTGATTCGCTCCATTAAGAATCGTTTCGGCGCAGTTAATGAGTTGGGCGTTTTTGCCATGACTGAAAAGGGGTTGCGTGGCGTTACTAACCCATCGGCAATTTTCCTGTCGCAACATGAGCAAATGGTTCCAGGTGCTTGTGTATTGGTGACGCAAGAAGGCAGTCGACCTTTATTGGTAGAAATTCAGGCGCTGGTAGATACTGCCCATGTCCCTAACCCGCGTCGTTTGGCGGTTGGACTAGAACAGGCACGCCTAGCAATGCTCTTAGCTGTATTGCATCGTCATGCAGGAGTCGCATGTTTTGATCAAGATGTTTTCTTAAACGCGGTTGGTGGTGTGAAGATCTCTGAACCAGCTGCCGACTTGGCAGTGCTGCTGGCTATTCAGTCTTCCATACGCAATAGGGCATTGCCAAAAGAGCTGATTGTCTTTGGTGAGGTTGGTTTGGCTGGAGAGATTCGTCCTTGCCCGCGCGGACAGGAGCGCTTAAAAGAGGCTGCAAAGCTAGGATTCACGGTGGCTATTATTCCCAAAGCCAATATGCCTAAATCTAAGATCCCTGGTTTAAAAGCGATTCCAGTAGAGCGTATTGACCAGGCAATTTCGGCTGCCGCAGAGTTAAGTTAAATCTCTTCGACCAATTCTCTTTGAGTTTGGTTGACTTGCTTAGCGCAAGTCTTCTGCCAGAATCAGTAGTACTTGCTCTTCGCCGGCAGATACCTCCATCCAGATGGCAGGGATTTGCGGGAAGGCTTTTTTAAAGTTCTCATATTCATTGCCAATCTCAAGCAAGATGGCACCGCGCTCTGATAAATAATCCGGGGCTTGGGCAAGAATACGTCTAATTAAGTCCATACCATCTTCACCACCAGCAAGAGCTAACTCTGGCTCAGCATGATATTCAGCCGGAAGCGCATTCATCGAACCGGCATTCACATAGGGTGGATTGCAAATGATGAGATCAAAAAGATTTTCTTCATTCGGCTCTGGCAAGGCGTCCCACAAGTCACCATCGAATAACTCAATTTGAGAGGTCAGACTGTGGCGGTCGACATTGCGTGCTGCCACTGAAAGTGCAGGCAGGCTAATATCGCACGCACTCACATGGATATCTGGGCAAGATAAGGCTAAAAGAATGGCTAGTGATCCATTGCCCGTGCAAAGGTCTAGAGCTTTACCGTCCGCTGGCAGCCAAGGTTCAAGTGAGCCATCAACAATCAACTCAGCAATCCATGAGCGAGGAACAATACTTTGATCATTGCAAAAAAATGGTACGCCCATAAGCCATGCTTCACCCAAAATATAGGCAAGAGGTTTGCGTGTAGAAATTCTAGTGTCAGCAACAGCTTGTGCTTGTTGCTGGTGATTCTCCGAAATGACTTCTTCTAAGTGATCTAGACCTTCAGATGGGCTGAGATTGAGTTGTTTGCTGATAATCCATAAGGCCTCGCTTTGCGCATCAATTGCCCCATGCCCGTAATGCAAATTTGCGGCATCGAGTTTTTGTGCAATTCTATCGATGCACTGATTAACAGTAATTTGTTGCTGAGGCTCAGGGTCCATGATGGAGGGGTTTTTAGAAGAAAGGGTATGGAAGCAGTAAAGCCGGCAGGTAATCAGGCAATCAATTGCTCTAGCGTTTTGCGGTAGATATTTTTGAGTGGCACGACATCATCTACGATGACGCATTCATCAATCTTGTGACTGGTTGCGTTTAGTGGCCCAAACTCCACAACTTCTTTGCAAATCTTGGCGATAAACCGACCATCACTCGTGCCGCCAGTAGTCGATAACTCTGTATCCACATTGGTTTCGGCTTTAATAGCCTTGCGCAGCGCGCCTGCTAGATCGCCATCGCCAGTGATGAATGGGCTACCACCCAATACCCAGTCAATCTCGAATTCAAGACCTGCATCCTTAAGAATCTTCTCTAAGCGTTCACGCAGTTGTTCTGGTTTGCTCTCAGTAGAGAAGCGGAAATTAAAGTCGACAACCAGTTCACCAGGAATGACATTGTTTGCACCAGTGCCCGCATGTACATTCGAAATCTGAAAACTCGTTGGCTGGAAGTATTCGTTACCTTTGTCCCACTCAGTTTCTACTAGTGCAGAAATTGCTGGAGCAGATAGATGGATCGGATTTTTGCCTAGGTGAGGGTAAGCAATGTGCGCCTGAATGCCTTTTACCTTAAGCTTGCCGGACAAAGATCCGCGGCGACCATTTTTAATCATGTCACCAAGTCGATCAACTGAGGTGGGTTCGCCTATAACGCAGTAATCCAAGCGTTGGCCATGTTTTTTTAAGCGTTCACACATAATGACGGTGCCATCATTTGCTGGACCCTCTTCATCGCTGGTAATTAAAAAGGCGATTGAACCCTGATGATCTGGGTGCGTTGTTACGAATTCTTCTGTAGCGACTACAAAGCCAGCCAGAGAAGTTTTCATATCCGCTGCCCCACGTCCATACAGCATGCCATCACGAATCGTTGGAGTAAAAGGATCGCTAGTCCATTTATCCAGTGGGCCAGTAGGCACTACATCAGTGTGCCCGGCAAACATCAGCACTTTGCCTTGATCGCCAGCCTTACCTTTTTTAATTGCCCACAAGTTTGTTACCTGAAAATTTTCAGGGCCACTCACAACACTTTCGGTATGAAAGCCGATTGCCTGCAGGCGTTTGGCAATTAAATCTTGGCAGCCACCATCAGCCGGTGTTACGGAGTGGCAGGCGATGAGAGCTTCAGTGAGCTCGAGGGTGGCGCTCATAGATTTGGTTTAGTCTCGGAGTAATTCGTTAATTGCTGTCTTGGCGCGGGTTTGGGCATCCACTTTCTTCACAATGACTGCCGCGTACAGACTGTATTTGCCGCAAGCCGAAGGAAGAGATCCGGGAACCACTACAGAGCCAGCTGGCACTCGACCATAGTGGACTTCACCAGTTTCGCGGTCATAGATTTTGGTGCTCTGCCCAATATAGACGCCCATGGATAAAACAGCATTTTCTTCGATAACAACACCTTCTACTACCTCTGAACGGGCGCCGATAAAGCAGTTATCTTCAATAATGACTGGACCAGCTTGGATTGGCTCTAGTACGCCGCCAATGCCTACGCCACCAGAAAGATGCACGTTTTTGCCAATTTGCGCGCAGGAACCAACAGTGGCCCAGGTATCAACCATGGTGCCTTCACCTACATAAGCGCCAATATTGACGTAAGAAGGCATCAAAACAGCATTTTTGCCAATAAATGAACCTCGGCGGGCAACGGCAGGGGGTACAACTCGGAAGCCGCCAGCGGCAAAGTCGGCAGCGGTGTAGTTTTCAAACTTGCTAGGAACCTTATCGTAGAACTGGGTATAACCACCAGCACTCATAGGCTTGTTGTCTTCTAGACGAAAAGAGAGCAAAACAGCCTTCTTAACCCATTGATTTACTTCCCATTTACCTACATCGCGGCGCTCAGCAACGCGAATAGTGCCGGCATTTAGCCCTTCTAATACGGCATTTACGGCATTACGGACATCGCCAGGGGCGCTATCTGGAGAAAGGTTTGCGCGGTTTTCCCAGGCTTGTTCAATGATGTTTTGTGGTGATTGGCTCATGCTTTTTAGTTAACTATCAGATTGTTAAGGGATTTTGTCCCTGAGGGTAGATTTATCATTATATAGATGGGGCAAAAACGCGTCTAAGGACCCTCAAGCTTGCTATCATCTTCCCACTTTAGCTGTATATTTTTACCTCTTTATTTGAACCCCCTTTTTCCCTACAAAGTACGCCGTGCAACTGAAATCC
>CAZHWF010000063.1:0-7363 GCA_964536365.1 uncultured Polynucleobacter sp. | reverse complement strand
TTATTGAAATGAATGCGACTGAACTCTTCACGGAAGATTTGATTACGCCGCAAGACATGGTGGTGACACTATCACATACTGGTTATATGAAGAGTCAACCGCTTAGCGAGTACCGCGCGCAAAAACGTGGCGGTCGTGGCAAGCAAGCGGCAGCTACTAAAGATGAAGATTGGATCGATACTTTATTTGTAGCCAATACCCATGACACGATTTTGTGTTTCTCTGATCGTGGCCGCATGTACTGGCTCAAAGTTTGGGAAGTTCCCCAAGGAAGCCGCACATCTCGCGGCAAGCCTATCGTCAATATGTTCCCGCTCATTGAGGGCGAGAAGATTACCGTGATATTGCCAATCAAGGGTTATCAAGACGATCAGTACGTATTTATGGCCACTAGCTTGGGTACTGTGAAGAAGACACGTTTATCTGACTTCTCTAACCCACGTAAGGCCGGCATTATTGCTGTTGACTTGAATGAAAACGACTTCTTAGTCGGCGCGGCGATCACTGATGGTCAGCATGACGTGATGTTGTTCTCTGATGCTGGTAAAGCAGTACGCTTTGATGAGAATGATGTACGTCCAATGGGACGTACCGCACGCGGTGTTCGTGGTATGAATCTTGGTGAAGGTCACCAAGTAATTGCCATGTTGGTTGCGCCTGCTGAAGCGGCGGAAGGTGCCGAGGCTGCGGTGGTGGACGCGAATGGCGTATCGATTCCAAGCAGCGTATTGACTGCGACTGAGAATGGTTACGGTAAACGCACACCGATTACAGAATACACTCGTCATGGTCGCGGCACTAAGGGCATGATTGCGATTCAAACTACAGAGCGTAACGGTAAAGTCGTTGCTGCTGCTTTGGTATCTCCAGAAGATCAAATTATGTTGATCACTACCGGCGGCGTCTTGGTTCGTACACGTGTTGCTGAAATTCGTGAAATGGGTCGTGCGACTCAAGGCGTTACTTTGATCAACGTTGATGAAGGTACCCGCTTATCAGGCTTGCAGCGTATTGCTGAAAGCGATTCTGATGACGAAGGTGATGCTGAAGATGCGGAAGAGGGTGATGTATCTGCCGATCCAGCGACGGATTCAAATTCTGATACGACAGGTGACGCGTAAAGCGTCACCACCGAACTAGCAAATATCATGACTTTTGACCGCCGCATTTTTAATTTCGCTGCGGGACCCGCTACTTTGCCTGAAGAGGTATTGAAGCAGGCAGCCGATGAAATGCTCAACTGGCGAGGGCTCGGTACTAGCGTGATGGAGATTAGCCATCGCGGTAAAGAGTTCATGGAAGTTTATGAAGAAGTTATCGCAGATCTTCGCGCTTTGATGAATATCCCGGAGTCATATGAGATCTTGTTATTACAAGGTGGTGGACTTGGTCAAAACGCTGCTATCCCAATGAACTTGATGCCTTTGGCTAAAAATGGCCCTAAGGCGGATTTCTTAGTGACTGGAATTTGGTCGGAAAAATCATTCAAAGAGGCGCAGAAGTACGGCACCGCTAATTTGGCCGCTTCATCTGCCGCAGAAAAATTCAATACCATTCCCGCGAGATCAACTTGGCAGTTATCTAGCGATGCCGCTTATGTTCATTACTGTGCAAATGAAACGATTGGCGGCGTGGAGTTTCCGGATGTGCCCGAGGTTGGCGATACTCCACTGGTTGCGGATATCTCGAGCAACATTCTCTCTAAAGAGATGGATGTGAATAAGTGCGCCGTCTGGTTTGGTGGCGCGCAGAAAAATATCGGCCCATCTGGCGTCACGATTGTGATTGTTCGCAAAGATTTGCTTGGCCATAGCATGAGTATCACCCCAACAATTTGGGATTGGTCTGTTCAGGCTAATACCCAATCGATGATTAATACGCCCCCAACTTTTTCTATTTACATGGCTGGCCTTGGTTTTAAGTGGTTGCTTAAGCAAGGTGGCGTGAAGGTAATTGAAAAGCGTAACCAAGAAAAAGCTGATTTACTCTACAACTTCTTGGATCAAAGCAGCTTGTATGAGAATCGTGTTACCAAAGAATATCGCTCCCGCATGAACGTCACTTTCTTCTTGAAAGATGAGAGCCTGAATGCGGAGTTTTTGGCGCAATCCAATGCGGCAGGTCTAGTTGCTTTGCGTGGTCATAAAGCCGCGGGTGGCATGCGTGCCAGCATCTATAACGCAATGCCAATCGAGGGTGTTAAAGCTCTGGTTGAGTTTATGCGTAATTTTGAAAGGCGGGCTTAATGAGTACTGAAGAACAGCGCCTAGCGCCTATTCGCGACAAGATCGATTCCTTGGATGCGCAGATTTTAGATTTGCTGACACAGCGTGCAAAAGCTGCACAAGAAGTCGGGCACATTAAAGGTGATTTTTTATCGCCAGTTTTTCGTCCTGAGCGCGAACGTCAAGTAGTTGCTCGTTTGCAAGACATTAATCAAGGCCCTTTGCTGCCCGATAGCATTGCTGCTATTTGGCGTGAAGTTATGTCGGCCTGTAGAGCACTCGAGGCGCGTCAAACCATTGCATACCTGGGTCCCGTAGGAACGTTTTCTGAGCAAGCAGCGCAAACCTATTTTGGTCACTCGATTGTCGGCTTGCCTTGCGCTAGTTTGGATGAGGTATTTAAAGCGGTAGAGAAGGGCGCGGCGCAATTTGGTGTGGTGCCTGTAGAAAACTCTAGCGAAGGCGCTATCTCTCGCACCTTAGATTTATTGCTCGACTCTTCAATGCGCATTAGCGGTGAAGTGGTTTTGCCAATTCGTCATCATTTGCTAACCAAGAGTGGAAGTCTCGATGGCGTGACTACGGTTTGCGCTCATGCTCAAGCCTTAGCGCAGTGTCAGCAGTGGTTAAGTGTGCATGCGCCGCAACTCAAGCGCCAAGCTGTAAGTAGTAATGCAGAGGCTGCACGCTTAGCTGCAAGTGACTCTACTTTGGCTGCGATTGCTGGAGATCCGGCGCAAGAGGCTTATGGCTTGCAAGCAGTCGCTGCGCAAATTCAAGATGATCCACACAATCGCACACGTTTTGTAGTGGTTGGCAACTATGCATGTCAGTCTACTGGTAAGGATCAAACCTCTTTAGTGCTCTCGGTCGATAATCAACCGGGTGCGGTGCATCGTTTATTGGCGCCATTAGCTAAGCATGGCGTGTCAATGAACCGTTTTGAGTCTCGCCCTGCTCGCAAGGGCACTTGGGAGTATCACTTCTATATCGACATTGCTGGTCATGCGGATGATGAAAAAGTGGTTAAAGCGCTTGAAGAATTGAAGCAAGTCGCTGCTTTCTACAAGAATCTTGGCTCCTATCCACACTCTGCATGATTGAGTGTAAAAAAATAGATTAATCAATTAGCAATTAAAAGTTAGCAAAAATCGAATGACATCCAAGATTGGCTTAAAACACATTCATGCGATTGCTCCTTATGTTGGGGGTCGTCCCATTAGCGAGGTTGCTCGTGAATATGGCCTAGATGAAAACAAGATTGTGAAGTTGGCTTCTAATGAAAATCCATTGGGCATGCCTAAATCTGCCCAAGAAGCCATGCTCAAAGCCGCAGGCGATCTTGGTCGTTACCCAGACTCCAATGGTTTTGAATTAAAGAATGTATTGGCCGGTCGCTTGGGGGTGCCAACAGATTGGATTACCCTGGGCAATGGCAGTAACGATATTTTGGAATTGGCTGCGCGCGCGGTTGCGCAAGCGGGTGATGAGGTGATTTTCTCTAAACATGCATTTGCTGTTTATCCACTGGCAACACAGGCGGTAGGGGCAAAAGCGGTTGAGGTAGCGGCAACAGCAAGTTACGGGCATGATCTACCGGCGATGCTTGCGGCAATTAAGACGTCTGGCGATAAAGCGAAATTAGCATTCGTAGCGAATCCCAATAATCCAACTGGTAGCTACTTAACTGCTAAAGAGATTGAAGATTTCTTGGTGGCAGTCCCATCAAATGTGGTGGTAGTGCTCGATGAGGCTTATAACGAATACCTCACACCTGAGCAGCGCTACGATGCGATTGCTTGGGTAAAGCGCTTCCCCAATATGATCTTGTCGCGTAGCTTCTCAAAAGCATATGGATTAGCGGGTCTGCGTATTGGTTATGGTGTAGCGCAGCCACACTTAACCGATTTACTTAATCGCATTCGTCAGCCATTTAATGTCAATAGTCTTGCTCAAGCTGCAGCGATTGCGGCATTTCAAGATCAAGCATTTTTGCAAGAAGGTTTTGAATTAAATCGCGCTGGATATGCGCAGTTAACCAAAGCTTTCGATGAGCTAGGCCTGCAATACCTGCCATCAGCTGGCAACTTCGTCCTGGTAAAAGTAGGTGATGATGATCAGGCGGGCGCGCGCATTAATCTTGAATTGCTCAAGCGCGGCATCATTGTTAGACCGGTGGGTAACTATGGTTTGCCACAGTGGCTACGAATTTCCATTGGTTTGCCGGAAGAAAACGCAGCCTTCATTAAAGCCCTAAAAGAAATAAATTCAGAAACACTTTCCTAATGACCATCATTAATCCAGCAAGCAATTACGGCACAGTCACCATTGTGGGTGTTGGCCTCATTGGTGCTTCATTAGGTTTAGCTTTAAAGCAAGCTGGAGTAGTCAATAAAGTATTGGGTGTAGGCCGCAGTAAAGAAAATTTGGAGCAAGCCCAAAAGATGGGCGCGATAGATGGTGTAGTAGATTTGGCTGAAGCGGCCAAACAATCTGATGTGATTGTGCTGTGTGTGCCAGTGGCGCAGATGCGCGCTGCATTTGAAGTGATTGAGCCCCATCTTGAGCCTCGCACCATGATTACGGATGCTGGTAGCACAAAGGGCGATGTGATTCTTGCTGCTAAAGAGGTTTTAGGTAAGAAGGCGTGTCAATTTGTGCCAGCACATCCGATAGCGGGCGGTGCACAACACGGTGCTGCTGCTGCTAAGGCGGATTTATTTAAAGGCAAACAAACTATTATTTGCCCGCTACAAGAAAACTCTCCAGAAGATACAACTTTAATTACTGGCTTCTGGGAGTCCGTAGGGTCTGAGGTGAAAAAGATTGGTGTTGTGCAGCATGATGCAATCTATGCGGCGGTATCGCATTTGCCGCACATCCTCTCCTATGCCCTGATGGCCAGCGTAGTGAATTCTGAAGATGTTGAGCAAAAACTAAGTCATGTGGGTGCGGGGTTCAAGGATTTCACACGTATAGCCGCTTCTAGCCCAGAAATGTGGCGCGATATTTGTTTGGGTAATCGCACGGCAATTTTGAAAGAGCTTGATCAATATCTGTTGATTGTGAATCACATGCGTAAACTGATCGCCGAAAATGATGGCGCTGGATTGGAGAAATTATTCAACAAGGCGAGCAAAGCACGTCAAGATTTGGATGTGCTTTGATGAGTGGTTTGCCAGATATTACCGTAGGGCCTTTTAAGCGAGCGCAAGGCTCGATTGTCTTGCCAGGCTCAAAAAGTATTTCAAATCGAGCGCTTTTGCTTGCGGCGCTATCTTCTGGCACAACAACCTTAAAGAATTTATTGGATGCGGATGACACTCAGGTGATGCGCAATGCTTTGCGTCAATTGGGTTTGAGTGTTACTGATCAGGCTAACAATGTCTGTGTAGTGCAAGGATGTGGTGGTCAATTCCCCGTTAGAGCAGCAGATCTCTTTATGGGTAATGCTGGCACCGCAATTCGACCCCTGACTGCCGCTCTAGCAATGCAGGGTGGCAACTATCGTTTATCGGGCGTCGCTCGTATGCATGAAAGACCTATTCGCGATTTGGTGGATGGTTTACGTCAGGTAGGCGCCAAGATTGAATATGAATTAACTGAAGGCTACCCGCCAATCAAAATCTTGGCTGCGGATATTCAGATTAAAGATGTTGTGAAAGTGCGCGGTGATGTTTCGAGTCAGTTCTTGACCGCATTATTAATGGCTTTGCCTTTAGTTGCCACTGAGCCGGTTCGTATCGAAGTGATTGGTGAATTGATTTCACGTCCGTATATCGACATTACATTAAAACTGATGGCACGCTTTGGTGTGAATGTGGATTGCCCTGATAAACAATCATTTGTTATTCCTGCAAAAACTTCTGAGGCCGTATACAAAAGTCCAGGTCAGTTATCTGTAGAGGGTGACGCCTCTTCTGCGTCCTACTTCTTGGCCTTGGGCGCCATTGGTGCCGGTCCAGTAAAGGTTTTAGGCGTGGGCAAAGATAGCATTCAAGGGGATGTGGCCTTTGCCGATGCGCTCGCTTTGATGGGCGCCAAGATTACCGCTGGTGAAGATTGGATTGAGGTTGCTGGCGTTAGTAATGTCAGTAAAAAGCTCAATGGAATCACGATTGATTGCACGGAAATTCCAGATGCCGCAATGACATTGGCTGTTGCTGCATTATTTGCTGAAGGTCCAACGCGTCTAAATAATATTGCAAGCTGGCGTGTGAAAGAGACCGATCGCATTGCGGCAATGGCAAAAGAGTTAAAAAAAGTAGGCGCAACCGTTGAAGAGGGTGCTGACTACATTGTTGTGCAAGCGCCTGCAACATTGCAGGATTGGAAGTCGCCAGGTGAAGGTATTGATACCTATGATGATCATCGTATGGCAATGTGTTTCTCGCTCGCTGCTTTTGGCCCAAATCATCTGAAGATCAATGATCCTAATTGCGTTGCTAAAACATTCCCAACTTACTTTTCTGAATTTACAAAGGTTGTTGGCTGATGACTGCCTTTCCGGTAATCGCCATTGATGGACCCACCGCCTCAGGCAAAGGAACGGTGGCATCTCTGGTGGCTGAAAAGCTTGGTTTTCATTACCTCGATAGCGGCGCCCTTTACCGTTTGGTTGCTTTGGCCAGCGAAAAACAGGGGATTGACGTCAAAAATGGCTCAGAATTGGGCCTTTTGGTTCCTAAATTATTGATTTCATTCAAAAATGGGCAAATTTTTCTCAATAATGATGACGTTACGGAAGCGATCCGCGTCGAAAGTATTGGCTTAAGAGCCTCCGCCTTAGCAGTTCATCCTGAGGTGAGGTCTGCTTTGGTGGGTCTGCAACGCAGTTTTCGCCAATCGCCTGGTCTCGTGGCTGATGGCCGGGATATGGCAAGCGTCATATTCCCAGATGCGGTTTTAAAGGTTTTCTTGACCGCAACTGCCGCTGCCAGAGCGGAAAGACGCTATAAGCAATTGATAGCTAAGGGAATTTCTGCTAGACTAGAGGACTTGCTGCAAGATTTACAGGAGCGGGATGCCAGAGACAGTAGTCGAGGCGCCGCCCCCTTAATGGTTGCGGAAGGTGCAAAAGTGCTCGAAACGTCAGATTTGTCGATAGATCAAGCAGTTAAGGTGGTTTTGGATTGGTA
>CAZHWF010000062.1:0-7455 GCA_964536365.1 uncultured Polynucleobacter sp. | reverse complement strand
CATGGGCGCTTTTATTGCCTGGATTGGTTTAACCCAAATCAGTCAGTGGCTAGGGTTTCCAGAGCTTTCAATTAACTATTGGTTTGCTCTCATAGTTGTGCCGCTTGTTTTAGCTGGCTTTGGTTTGATTTTGGAGCGCACAATGTTGCGCCGCTTGTACCACTTAGACCACTTGTATGGCTTGTTGCTTACCTTTGGTTTGGCGCTGATTATTGAGGGAATGTTCCGTCATTGGTATGGAATTTCTGGTGAAAGCTATCCTGCGCCAGAGATGTTGCAAGGCGCTATCCCTCTAGAGTCTATTGGCATTATTTTGCCTAAGTATCGCGTCTGGGTTGTGGTGATTTCTTTGGTAGTTTGTTTCTCCACTTGGTATGTAATTGAAAGAACAAAGCTGGGCGCTTATTTGCGCGCTGGAACTGAAAATCCAAAACTACTTCAAGCGTTTGGTATTAATGTTCCTTTAATGATTTCTTTGGCCTATGCTTATGGCGTGGGCTTGGCTGGATTTGCTGGTGTTTTGGCCGCGCCAATTTTTCAAGTAAACCCATTGATGGGTTCGAACCTTATCATCGTTGTTTTTGCGGTGGTAGTTATTGGTGGCATGGGTTCAATCATGGGCGCCATCCTTACGGGTTTAGGTTTGGGCTTAATTGAGGGCTTAACCAAGGTTTTCTATCCAGAAGCTTCTGGCGTGGTCATCTTTGTGATCATGGCAATTGTGTTGTTGATTCGTCCTGCTGGATTGTTTGGGCGGGAGAAATAATCATGAATCCAAAAACAAAATTGCTCTACGGCATTCTCGTTTTGATTGCCCTATTGTTACCGTTTCAAGACTTTATTTATTTGGTATTTGCAATGAAGGTGCTTTGCTTTGCCCTTTTTGCTTGCGCGTTTAATTTGCTACTTGGTTTTACCGGCCTTCTATCTTTTGGCCATGCCGCTTTTTTTGGAACCGCCGCTTATATCACCGCGTACTTTTGTAAAGAGGCCGGCTTGTCTCCAGAGCTCGGAATTATCCTGGGCGTTTTGGGATCGGGCGCGCTCGGCTTTTTAATTGGCTCCCTGGCCATACGTCGTCAAGGTATTTATTTTGCAATGGTGACTTTGGCCCTTTCGCAAATGATTTATTTCTTGGCGGTTCAGCTTCCTTTTACTGGTGGCGAAGACGGAATTCAAGGGGTTCCTCGCGGCATGTTGTTTGGGTTTATTGACCTTAAAAATGACGTTGCTATGTACTATTTTGTTTTGGCAATATTCCTTTTCGGTTTTGCTTTGATTGTTCGCGCCGTACATTCTCCATTTGGTCAGGTACTCAAAGCAATTCGTGAGAATGAGCCGCGCGCAATTTCCCTGGGTTACGATGTTGATCGTTTTAAGTTAATGTCTTTCGTAATTTCTGCCGCACTGTCTGGTTTGGCGGGATCAATGAAGTCTCTTGTATTTCAATTGGCGACCTTGACCGACGTTCATTGGCATATGTCTGGTGAAGTTGTCTTAATGACTTTGCTGGGCGGCATGGGCACTATTCTTGGCCCAGTGGTTGGCGCCGGCATTGTTGTTGGATTACAAAACTATTTAGCCAACATTGGTTCTTGGAGCACGATTGCAACAGGCTTCATTTTTGTGATTTGCGTTTTAGCATTCCGTCGCGGCGTTGTTGGTGAAATAGCTGCGCACTTTAAAAACAAAAACTAATTTCCTTTTATTATTTGGTTTTAGTGTGGCGACTTTAGTCGCCACATTCATTTAAATAAAAAGAAAATAGAGAGACTCTCATCGAATTTTCACTTTTCACTTGGCCGCTGCTTTTGGCAATGGCCTTCTTTGCGGGCCTTGTTGATGCCGTTGCTGGTGGCGGCGGATTGATTCAGGTGCCCGCTTTGTTTGCCGCCTATCCAGAGGCGCCCCCGGCAACCTTGCTTTCAACCAATAAGGTTTCAGCAGTGGGGGGAACCTTAAATGCCGCAAGAAAATATTTGCGTCATGTATCTTTGCCGTGGGCAATTGTGTTTCCAGCAATTGTTGCGGGCTTTGTTGGGTCTCTTCTGGGCGCAAATGCCGTTAGCAATTTTCCAGCAGAGCCTTTGCGCAAGGCTTTGCCATTCGTCCTCCTTTTTTTGCTGTTGTACACATGGTTTCAGCCCACCTTAGGTGGCGTTCATGCGCCTAAAACTCTGGGGCATTTTCAGCGCATCAAAGGCGTAATTTTGGGGTTGACCATTGGCTTTTATGATGGATTTTTTGGCCCCGGCACTGGCAGTTTTTTGCTTTTTGGGTTTGTGCGATTTTTTGGCTTTGATTTTTTGCACGCGTCTGCGGCAACAAAGCTAGTAAACGTGGCGACTAATTTGGCTGCCATTTTGATGCTAGCTAGCCTTGGTCAAATTAACTGGCCGCTTGGCTTGGCCATGATGGCTGCCAATATTGCTGGCAGCCAGTTTGGCAGCAGGCTTGCAATTCAGCATGGAAGCGCCTTTGTCAGAAAGGCTTTCTTAGTTATTGTGACTGTATTGATATTGAAATCGGCCTGGAACGCCTATTTTTCCAATTAAATCAATGGGTTAATAAATAACACCCCATTCTTTAAAGATTTTTAATGTTTTTTGTTTCACGTGAAACAAACAAAATGCTATGATCATCGCCCTATCTAAGGCAAATCATGCGTTATTCCAAAAGTTTCGATGTCATTGTGGTTGGTGGTGGTCACGCTGGTACTGAGGCTGCCCTTGCATCTGCGCGCATGGGTTGCGAGACCCTATTGATTACCCATAGTATTGAAAACCTTGGCGCTATGAGCTGCAACCCTTCTATTGGGGGGATAGGAAAAGGCCATCTAGTAAAAGAGATTGATGCGATGGGTGGTGCTATGGCGGCGGCTACGGATGAGGCCGGCATTCAGTTTCGCATCCTCAATTCCAGCAAGGGACCCGCAGTTCGAGCAACACGCGCCCAAGGCGATCGTGTTCTATATAAGGCGGCAATTCGCCGTCGCCTTGAGAATCAGCCTCATTTAACCCTTTTTCAGGCTGCAGTAGATGATCTATTGGTTAAGGGCGATGAGGTTCAGGGCGTAGTTACGCAAATGGGCCTAGAGTTTATGGCCAAAAAGGTAGTGCTTACAGCCGGCACCTTTTTGGATGGCAAGATCCATGTTGGCTTAAATAATTACGCTGGAGGGCGAGCCGGCGATCCCGCAGCTGTTTCTTTGTCTGCAAGACTAAAAGAGCTAAAGCTTCCACAAGGAAGGCTGAAGACTGGTACGCCGCCTCGCATTGATGGTCGGACTATCGACTTTTCTGTAATGCTTGAGCAGCCCGGGGATCTTGATCCTGTGCCGGTTTTTTCTTATTTGGGCCGCCCAGAGCAACATCCCAAACAGGTTCCCTGTTGGATTTCTCATACAAATGAAAAAACACATGACATTATTCGCGGCGGATTAGATCGCTCGCCTATGTATACGGGCGTCATTGAAGGCGTTGGACCGCGCTACTGCCCCTCTATCGAAGACAAGATTCATCGTTTTGCCTCCAGAAATAGCCACCAAATCTTTTTGGAGCCCGAGGGTTTAACAACCAATGAGTTTTATCCAAACGGGATCTCTACTAGTCTTCCTTTCGATGTGCAATGGGACTTGGTCAGAAGTATTCGAGGGCTGGAGTCGGCGGTGATTGTGCGCCCTGGCTACGCAATTGAGTACGACTTCTTTGATCCACGCCAGTTGCGCCACAGCTTAGAAACAAAGGTTATTAGCGGCTTATATTTTGCGGGCCAAATAAATGGCACAACGGGTTATGAAGAGGCTGCTGCGCAAGGTATGTTGGCTGGTATTAATGCGGGATTGGCGGCCAAGGGTAAAGAGCCTTGGTTGCCTAAGCGTAGTGAGTCTTACATTGGCGTTTTGGTGGACGACTTGATTACCCGGGGCGTTTTAGAGCCCTATCGTATGTTTACCAGCCGTGCCGAATATCGCTTAAGTTTGCGCGAGGACAATGCCGATATGCGCTTAACCACCATTGGGCGCGATCTTGGTTTGGTGGATGACTATCGTTGGGAAGTGTTTTGTAGAAAACAAGAAGCTGTTTCACGTGAAACATCTCGTTTGCAAAGCATTTGGGTTGGCCCCAAGAGTGAGGCCGCTCCTTTTGTGTCCCATTTATTGGGTCAGGATCTTTCGCATGAATGCAGTTTGGCGGAGCTATTAAGGCGCCCAGGAGTAACTTACGAGGTGATTACTTCTTTGGGTAATGGAATCTGGGCCCCTGAAATCCTGGATGAAGATCTTGGTTTAGCAGCTCAAATTAGCGACCAGGTAGAGATTTCGGTTAAATATCAAGGATACATTGAACGACAGGCTGCAGAAATTGCTCGTCAAGAGCATAACGAGACATTCCCATTGCCAGAGTCGCTCGATTATTCGCAGGTTGTTGGACTCTCAAAAGAGGTGCAACAAAAATTGAATTTGCATAAGCCTGAAACGCTCGGTCAGGCTGGCCGTATTTCTGGGGTAACCCCTGCTGCCCTATCTCTTTTGTTGGTCCACCTAAAAAAAGGTTTGGGTCGAGCCCAAGAACCTCATGAGTGAGGGCTTGCTTGAGCTGGGAATCGAGGATCTTGGTCTCGAATTGAGCACGGCCAATATCGCAGATTTGGAGCAGTTTTTGCAAGAGATGGGACGTTGGAATCAAGTTTATAACCTCACAGCAATCGAGGGTCAGCAAGACTCTGTTCGGCTTCATCTTATTGATTCTATTGCAGTTTTACCGGTATTAAGACAGTTTTTAAAAATGACCGGCCCTAGAATTGCAGACCTTGGTTCTGGCGGTGGATTGCCGGCAGTGCCTATTGCGATTGTTCAGCCCGAATGGCGGCTTACCCTGATTGAGGCTATTCGCAAAAAAACGGCTTTTTTGCAGCATGTCCGAGGAAAGTTAAAGCTGAAAAATATCGAGGTGCTTTGTGAGCGCGTAGAAGATGCTGCACTGCAACATTCAGGTCAATTCGATGCCGTTATTTCTCGTGCGTTTACTAATCTCGCTCGCTTTCTAGAGCTTTCGCTGCCCTTTTTAAAGCCAGATGGGCTAGTTTTTGCTATGAAAGCGAAGCGCGCTGATGAAGAAATGCAGAATGTTTCAATGGAAGATTGGCGTTTGATTGCCGATGAGCCTTTGCAAATACCTAATTTAGCGGTGGAACGACGCCTTTTAGTCTTGTCCCCCGTGAGAAAATCCACCCTCACCTCTTAAGTAGACCCAAAAGTAGCTATGGCAAAAATATTCTGTATCGCAAATCAAAAAGGTGGCGTTGGCAAGACGACCACGGCTGTTAATTTGGCTGCGGGTTTGGCTGGCTTGAAGCAACGCGTTTTGTTGGTCGACCTAGATCCCCAAGGCAATGCAACTATGGGGTCGGGCGTAGAAAAGGCAGATCTAAATTCAAGCGTTTATCAAGTTTTAATTGGCATGGCATCAGTTAAAGAATGTGCTCAGCGTTGTGAGAGTTCTGGCTATGATGTTTTGCCTGCAAATCGTGATTTGGCGGGAGCTGAAATTGAGTTGGTGGATTTGGATTTGCGTGAGGCTCGTCTAAAGGAGGCGCTTGCACAAGTAGCCAATGATTACGATTTTGTTTTGATCGACTGTCCCCCCGCTTTATCGTTATTAACACTCAATGGTTTATGCGCCGCCAACGGTGTAATCGTGCCAATGCAATGTGAATATTTTGCGTTGGAGGGTTTGTCTGATTTAGTAAACACCATTAAGCAAGTACATGCAAATTTAAATCCTGATTTAGTCATCATTGGTTTGTTGCGCGTCATGTTTGACGCGCGAATGACTTTGCAACAACAGGTGTCTGAACAGCTGCTTGAGCACTTTGGTGACAAAGTATTTAAGACCATCATTCCTCGTAATGTGCGACTAGCTGAAGCCCCTTCTTATGGGCTCCCTGGGGTTGCTTTTGACAAATCCTCGCGAGGTGCAAAGGCTTATTTAGAGTTTGGTGCCGAGATGATTGAGCGCATCAAATATATGTAATTCATAAAGAGAAAATAGATCATGGGCGCCATTAAGAAAAAAGGTTTGGGCAGAGGTCTCGAAGCTTTGCTTGGAGAAAAAACTCCACAAGCAGCTTCATCAACCGACATTAATCGCCTACCGCTAACCGCTTTGCAAGCAGGTAAATATCAGCCACGTCAAAAGATGGAGGCAGGTGCACTACAAGAGTTGGCAGAGAGCATTCGCGAGCAAGGTGTTATGCAGCCTCTGTTGGTGCGCTTAGTTTCTGCGGGTAAATATGAAATCATTGCTGGCGAACGCCGCTTTCGAGCCGCAACTATTGCAGGATTAAAAGAAGTCCCCGTTTTGGTTTCGGGGGCGGACGATCAGGCTGCGGCAGCAATGGCCCTAGTTGAAAACATGCAGCGTGAGGATTTAAATCCTTTGGAGGAGTCGCAAGGCTTAGCTAGGCTGATTGAAGAGTTTGGATTTACCCATGAACAGGCTGCTAAAGCAGTTGGAAAATCTCGCAGCGCCATTACCAATTTATTGCGCCTTGCTCAGCTGGCCAAGCCGGTTCAGGCAATGCTGCTTGCGGGCGATATTGATATGGGGCATGCTCGTGCCCTTCTGCCTTTGCCGGGCTCTAGCCAGGTTGCGTTGGCTCAGAGAATTTCAGCACAAGGCCTATCTGTTCGAGAGGCGGAACGCATGACAGCTGCATTGGTGATTGCTGGCGGTCAAATTGGCGACAAAAAAGCCAAAACAAAATCGACCTCATCTTCATCCGCTGCCGACCCAGACATGCAACGCTTGACTCAGGAGATTGCTGATTTAATCGGCTTGAGCACCGAATTTAAGCTCAAAGGCAAAGGTGGAGAGCTAAGAATTCGGTTTAGCCAGTTTGATGAGCTAGATTCTTTATTTAAAAAGCTGGGTATTGAGGCCTAAATTAGTGCAAAAAATGTCTCCAAATCCTTTGACATATTGCAGTGCACACATTAAACTTTCGGGGCTAAATTGATTCCTCAAAAAAATCAATTTTCCGAGGTAAATGAGTGGGATGAGCCCGAAGAAGAAGCCATTCGGGTCTACAGCAAGGAAGAGATTGTTGCGTTGCAGCAGAATAATGCAGCAAAGTACCGAGCCCTTTCGCCTTGGAAGATAGTGTTGGCCCAAATGTTGATTACAGCTATCAGCATGGTGTTTTGGTCAATTTTTGGGGAGCCGGTAGGGGTAAGCCTTTATACTCAGTCGGCCTTTTTAGGTGGTTTAATTAGCGTCTTGCCTGCAACCCTGTTTTTAATCAGGTTGGAGTTGGCAAAAAAATCGCAAATATTAAATCCAGGAAGATTTTTAGCGGCATTAGTTTCTGGCGAATTTATCAAAATCGTCGTGACATTGATGTTGTTTATAGGGGTGGCGTATTACATCCCCGGCGTGCTTTGGGTCCGCTTGT
>CAZHWF010000061.1:0-7634 GCA_964536365.1 uncultured Polynucleobacter sp. | reverse complement strand
TTTGAAAACCCAAAATCATGTCATCGGCTGGGCCAATCCATTCAGCAGCGTCAATTACGCCTCGTTGCGCCGCGGGAACAATCTCAGATCCAGGCATCGCAACTGTTGTGAGCCCCATTTCTTTAAAAATTTCAGCAGTCAATCCTGGAGGCGAACGATATTTCATCGGCTTCATGTCAGCAATTGAATTAATTGGGGTTTTAAACCAACCAAATGGATCTGGACCCATAGGCTGAATCATAAATGGCTTAATGTTAGTTTTAAGAACCTCGGTAAATAAACGATCATAAAGTTGATTGCCGCCACCGTTCTTTAGCCAAGCCATATGTGAAACTTGATCCAATCCAACGCCAGAACCAGAAGCGGGGTTGGAAAAAAGCGCAGCCGCGGAATTTTTGCCAGACCAATAATGAGTCCACGCAAAACCACCATCAACAACACCCTTATCAACTGCATCTAAGATACCAAAGGCGCCAACAACGGCGCCGTCTGGTAGAACCTCAACTTTCATGCGGCCATTGGACATCTTGTCAACACGATCCCCAAAGTTCTTCATGAGTTCAAAATAAATACTGGCTGATGGCACACCAGTTTGAATTTTCATCTTCACTGGCGCCGATTGGGCAAACACCCCACCACCAAATAACGCCGTGGATAAGGCTGTGACCACTGCCACACGCTTTATATATTTAATAAACATTACGTCTCCTTTTTGAGTTAGGCATACATCCATTGTTGATACCCAGCCACTTCTTGAACCTACGATAAAATAATAAATTATTTCATTTAATGAAATTTAAAGTATCATTAGATAAAATGATCCTAGGGAAAATACTTAATTTGCTTAAATAATTCGAAAAATGATCCTTGAATGCTCGATAAACTAGCCCGCATCACCTCCCCCACAAAAGAATTGGAAAATTCGGCCAAATCCAGCATGGCTGAAAAGGTATTACTCATACTAGAAGCCGTTTCCCAGTCCGAATTTCCCCTTGCCTTAGCAGCCGTAGCGTCGACCACTAGGTTGGCTAAGCCTAATGTTTTCAGGCTATTAAATACCTTGGTTGACCAAGGTTTTATAGAGCGGGATCCTAATGGGAGGCGATTTCAACCCAGCTCAAAACTTCGAATCATAGGTGTCAACGTTCTTTCCGTAGACTCGATTCGCTCACAACGGGTAGCAGTAATGAAACGTCTTGTGGATGAGATTGGGGAGACATGCAACTTCAATATCCTAGACGGCAATCGGGTAATGTATTTAGATAGAGTTGAAACCAACGCACCCATTCGCCTGCATATCGATCAAGGGATGCGTGTACCACTTCATTGCACTGCCAGTGGACTTCTATTTCTGTCAAAAATGTCAGAGCAGCAAATAATTAGATTTTTAGGTGCGGAACCTTTTGAACGATATACAGACAAAACTATTACAAATTATGAAAAGCTCTTTCTGGAGCTTAAAAAAATTCGATCCAATGGTTACGCTATCGAAGAATCAGCATTCTTGGATGGCTTCATCGGAATAGCAGTACCAGTGGTCAACACGAAACATAAAACTTTTGCCACCATTACTGCGCACGGACCAAGCAACCGAATGCTAGAAAAATCAATCGAATTTTATGTATCCCCGCTAAAGCTTGCCGCCAAAGATATACAAAACACATTACTAGATTCCAACCAAAATATTTAACTTCCAATAAAGACTTATGCAAAATAAAATTTTTGATTACATCATCGTAGGAGGAGGATCATCCGGATGCGTGCTGGCTAACCGATTGTCTGAAGATCCACATAATCAAATTTGCTTAATCGAAGCGGGCCCCAAAGACCTTTCGCCATGGATTCATTTACCAATTGGATACGCAAAGACGATGTGGGATCCAAAGCTAAACTGGAAATTTCAGACTGAGCCCGATCCTGGTGTAAACAATCGACAGATTTATTGGCCCAGAGGCAAGACATTAGGCGGCTCCAGCTCAATTAATGGTCTAATTTTTATTCGCGGACAGAAAGAAGACTACGACACTTGGCGCGACCTCGGGAATCCTGGCTGGGGCTGGGATGACGTACTACCCTACTTTAAAAAAGCCGAAGGAAATGACCGCTTAAGCGAGCCACTCCATTCGCAAAAAGGGCCTTTGAAGGCATCATCTATTCCAAAGAAACATCCATTGGTAGAAGCATTTAAGAAAACAGCAAACGCCCTAGGAGTTCCTGAGACAGATGATTTCAATAACTTAACGCAAGAAGGGGTTGGTTACTACCAGCTCACCACTCACAAAGGTTTTCGCTGCAGTACTGCGGTTGCATATTTAAAGCCTGCCAAGCATCGTAAGAATCTAGAAATCCTGACAGATAGTCAAGCTTGCAGGGTTATTTTTGAGAATAAAAAAGCCGTAGGTATTGAAATACTCCGTAACGGCAAAAAGAGCATCGTACGCGCCACTAAAGAAGTCATTCTGAGTGCGGGCGCAATTCAGAGTCCTCAAATTTTGCAGCTCTCAGGGGTTGGCCCAGCCAAACTGCTACAAGAATTTAATATCCCTGTGTTACAGGATTTACCAGGGGTTGGAGAAAATCTGCAAGACCATTTACAGCACCGCCTTATCTACGAATTAAATCAACCCATCTCGACAAATGACCAACTCTCCTCATGGTTTGGGCAACTCAAAATGGGCTTAGACTGGCTGCTCTTTCGTGGCGGACCACTTTCAATCGGCATCAATCAGGGCGGCCTCTTTACGCGCGTAATGAAAGACTCCAAAACACCCGACATTCAGTTTCACTTAGCAACACTTTCTGCAGAGATGGCTGGGGGCAAGGTTCACCCTTTCTCTGGATTTACCATGTCGGTATGCCAACTCAGACCAGAATCACGAGGTTATGTCCGCATTCAATCGACAGATCCACTCACACCCCCTAAGATGTTTGCCAACTACATGTCGACATCTTATGACCGCGAGATTAGTATTGCCGCCGTTAAGTACGCCAGAAAAATTGCACAAACTGATCCGCTTCGCTCCCTGATTACTCGAGAGGTAAAGCCAAATAATCCACAGTCAGATGAAGAAATCTTGGAGTTCTGCCGCAACAATGGTGCTACGATTTTCCATCCAACAGGCACCTGCCAAATGGGCCCAGATAGCGATCCGCTGGCAGTGCTAGATTCTTCATTAAGAGTAAGGGGTGTACAAGGGCTCAGGGTTGTAGATTGCTCGGCGATGCCAACCCTACCGTCAGGAAACACTAATTGGCCAGCTGTAATGCTTGCAGAAAGAGCCGCTGATTTGATCTTAGGTCGCATTTAAACTCAATGCGCTGGCAATTACCTTTTAGCAAGTGGCTTCCTGAATATCGAACGCCTGGAACGATACGCGCAGATATTTTTGCCGGTCTAACTGGCGCCATTGTTGTTATGCCTCAGGGTATTGCCTTTGCATTATTAGCGGGCATGCCACCTCACTATGGCCTATATGCAGCCATGATTCCCTGTCTGATTGCAGCGCTATTTGGCTCAAGCCGCTTAATGGTTACAGGCCCAGCTAATGCCATTTCTCTAACAACGATGGCATTAATTTCTCCGCTGGCACTCCCAGAATCCAATCAGTATGTTGCTTTTGTTTTAACGCTGAGTTTTTTGGTGGGCGTACTACAGCTTGCTCTGGGGTTTGCTAAAGCCGGAAAATGGGTGGAACAAATTCCTCATTCCGTCATTGTTGGTTTCACTGTTGGTGCAGCAATTCTGATCATCAATAGCCAGCTGGGCACTCTCCTTGGAATAAGTATGCCAAGGGGTAAGGGCGTTCCAGAGACAATAAGTGCTGTAGCATCAGCAATGATTAATAATCAATGGCAAATGGCGGCCCCAGCGGTAGTACTCTTCACCTTAATCGCCATTCGACTCTGGAAGCCACTGAATCGCTTTCTACCTGCCATGCTGGTAGCGGTTGTACTGGGAAGCATTGCGGCGGCTTTGCTTGAAACACTAATGCCCGGGGTGGTTACCTTCAAAAAAGTTCAAGAAATACCAGGAGCATTCCCGCCAATCTCTAGCCCAGACTTAAGTGGTGAAACTTTACAAAAGCTATTTAGCGCCGCTCTCATCATGACGCTGCTGGCATCAACTGAAGCAATGGCTATTGCTCGAGCGATTGCATTAAAAACAAAAGATCAGTTCAATGCAAATCAAGAATTTATTGGACAAGGATTGGCCAATGTATGCGGATCATTCTTCTCTGCCTACCCTGCTAGCGGGTCATTCAATCGCACTGGCGTAAACCTTGCCTCTGGAGCAAACACACCCCTCTCAGCGATTTGCGCTGCAGTTTTTCTTTTTATCTTGCTTGCCTTTGTTTCGCCACTTGCAAAGCATATCCCCTACGTAGTTATCGCTTCTCTATTACTAGTAGTTGCCTGGAATTTGATTGACCTTAAACAGATTCGTCATGAATTTCACATGGGAGCAAAGGAATGGATTCCCATGTTAATTACCGGCATTGGCACCATTACTATTCCGCTAGAGTGGGCAATACTTGCTGGAATCATCAGCTCAATAATGATCAGACGCTTTACTGTAAAGAATTAAAGAATTAGTGGGCTTTTTGTAGATCCAACAGCTTTAAGCGCTGCACTTTGCCAGACGGTCCGCGTGGCAGATCTTCCATGAAAAGAATGATTTTAGGTGTTCTAAATTTTCCTAATTCTTTTACACAAAATGTGCGCATTTCGTCTTCAGTACATTGTGCATCTGGCTTGAGCACAATACAGGCCATGATTTCTTGCCCGTAGTTGCTATCGGGAATACCTACTGCAGCAGCATCCAATACTGCCGTATGCTTCAAAATTGCCTCATCAATTTCACGCGGAGCAATATTTTCCCCGCCTTTAATAATCAACTCTTTTAGGCGTCCAGTAATGAAATAAAAACCATCATCATCACGCATACCCAAATCACCAGTCTTTAACCAGCCTTCAGAATCAAAGGCTTTCGCGGTTTCTGCCTCCGCTTTGTAATAAGCATTGAGCACATTCCCTCCGCGTAGACAAATTTCACCCACAGTATTACTGCCAAGTGAGTTACCCTCTGGGTCAATAACTTTAGCTTCTACCCCACAAGGTAAACCAGGACTTCCATATCGCCTACTTTCGTCATGAGGATTGCAAAAAACCATTGAGGCTGACTCTGTCATGCCCATTCCTTCAATTACAGTAATTCCAAAGAGCGCTTCAAATTCACGATGGTGCTCAGGAGGCAGGGGAGCAGAGGCGGATCGCCCAAATCGAATCGACCTCAAATCTTCGCGACTAGGCAACGCACCACCACTCTTAGCAGCATTAATTAAATACGCAATAATGGTAGGCACCATATTGATCCAAGTGCAGCGATACTTAATTGCTAAATTCCACCAACTTGAAACAGAGAAAGCATGTGGCGCAACTACAGATCCACCAGATACAAATGGTGTAATTGTTGAAATGACTTGTCCGTTAATGTGATAAATGGGCAGTGAACTCAACACCACATCCGACTGGGTTAATGAGTGCCATTCAGCCATAGAGCGTGCAGCATGCAATAAATTAGCATGGGTAAGCAATACCCCCTTAGGCGTTCCAGTTGTACCGGAGGTATACATCAAGAGGGCTGGTTGCGTAGACTCAACCGATGGCAATGTTCCAGGATCGCATTGCATAAAGGGCCCCTCTGCAGTATCTGGATCAAGCTCAATGACCTTGAATTTTCTTTTAGTCTTCTCAAGAGCTAAAAACAATCCTTGCTTCTTATCGGGGGAGTAAAACAGCACCTCAATATCACTGTGATCTAATACCCAAGCAAGTTGATCGGTGGGCGCCAATAGATTTAAAGGGGTAATCACTCGCCCACAGGCCATAGTTGCCAAAAAAACTGTACTAGTTTGGCGCCCGTTTTGCATAAAGAGGCCGACATGGCCCTTTGTACTAATATTCTCTTGCTTTAACCAGGTTGCAAAATGACGCGCTTCCTCAGCGAGCTGCCCATAAGTTAGGGCAGCACTAATTTCAGGGGCAAATAGAAAAGGTTTTTCAGACTGAACCTTCTCCCAATACGAAAGCACCTCACCCAAACTCTTGCATGAAGCAGTCATCATCGAATTACGCCTGAGGGTAGCGACTGAAATACTCTTTCAGTAAATCTTCAACTTTAGGCACATACTCCGAAATGGGTCTAACCACCCTCGTAATATTGAGGTAGTGACGATAGTTCATATTCTCTGAGAAATTATTCTTGCCCCATGTTCCACAACCCATAGATAAAGAAAAAGGTAAGCCATTCTCAAAGCTACCACCAGTAGCAATCGCATGAGCCTGGTTAACGATGATTCTGGCAACAGGCAATTGCTGTGCAAGAGCGGCGGCGCGAGACTCTAAAGTCCCACCACTTTGTGCCGTATGCAAACCAACAGAATGCCCAGCCCCCTGATAAGCGTACACATTGGCAATTAATTCTTTGGCAGCTTCAAAATCTGCGGCCTTCCACACAGTCAAGACGGGGCTTAACTTCTCACCAGAAAAGGGAACTGATGGTCCGAATCCCTGCTCTTCAACCATAAAGAACTTGGCAGATTTTGCTTTTGGATTCTGCAATTGCACGCGCTCAGCAATCACCGCCGGATTCTGCGCTGTCAATGTCGAAGTAAGCTTACCATTTTCAAACATGACAGCTTCCAGTCGCTTCTTATCAGCGGTATCTAACATCAAACCACCAGCAGCTTCGAGTGCATTAATTGCCTTGTCATAAACCTGAGAGCAAATTACTGCTCCGTTCTCACTGGAACAACTGGTGGCATTATCAAATGTTTTGGATTGCAATATTTTATTAGCCGCACCAGCAAGATCAGCATGCTCGTCAATAATGACCAAGACATTACCAGCCCCGACACCAAATGCAGGAGTGCCACAGGTATATGCCGCGCGAATATTTGCTTGTGATCCAGTTGCTACAACTAAGTCTGCCAAGCGCATTAATTCATTGGTGGAATCTTTAATAATAGGGAACGGCAACATCTGCACTAAATCTCTAGGCGCTTTAACTAGATCTAATTGGTCATGAACAAATTCGAGCAAGCGAGCGCAGGTTGAATACCCTTTTGGTGATGGCGCCACTACAACTGCGTTGCGACACTTCAAAGCATTTAAGATTTTATTAATGGGGGTAGCGCCAGGATTGGTAGACGGTGTAATAGCCGCAACTACACCCACGGGTCGAGCATATTCTGTCAGCCCCATCTTCAAGTCTTCAGAAATTACACCGACTGTTTTTGCACCACTTAAGTCGCGCACCAATCCCAAAGTTTTTCTGAAGTTCTTTTTGAACTTATCAGCGACATCTCCTAAGCCAGTATCTTGAACAGCGAGTTCCGCCAACTCTTGATCCCGTTTTGGCTCAAGAATCGACCAAGCCACCGACTGAACTACCAAATTCACTTCAGCTTGAGTGTAGCCCTCATAGATCTTCTGGGCTACACGTCCACGTTCAACGATTACTTCTACTGGCGTCATCGTCAATATTCTTGTCTTCTTTATTTACCGTATATCTCTATTATATTCGATTATTCAACCTTAATACCGGCATCTTTGGCTACTTTTTTCCATTTTGC
>CAZHWF010000060.1:0-7810 GCA_964536365.1 uncultured Polynucleobacter sp. | reverse complement strand
GTTGAGCAAAAGCTACTCCCTGAAAATTTATTAAGCGGTAGTTTCTCTGAAGGCTATGTCACTGAACTACATATGCCAGCAAATGCTTGGATGCAACACGTTGCCAAACATTTAGATATAGGCCTGTTTCTGACCTTTGATTACGGCTTTCCAGAAAATGAGTATTACCACCCCCAAAGAATTGAGGGCACCCTCATGGCGCATCATCGCCATCACGCTATTCAAGACCCTTTTTATCTCCCAGGTCTATGTGACCTAACGACGCACGTTGATTGGTCACAAATTGCACGTAGTGCCTTGACAGAAAATGTAGATGATGTGTATCTCACCAATCAGGCGGCATATCTGCTGGATGCAGGCATTGGCGATATCGCTCTAGAGATTGGCGATCCTGGTGATCCAGAAACATTTCTCCCAATCTCCAACTCTCTGCAAAAATTATTGTCTGAGGCGGAGATGGGTGAACTCTTTAAGGCTTTTGCATTCTCTAAAAAATTAGGAAGTTTGCTACCAGGGCACGCGCTTGAAGACCTACCGGGCCTACGCAGCAGAAATCGGCTGTAACGCTTTAAACCTTTAAAGCAGTGGTGATTGAAGCCAATCTGGCAGACTCAAATGCGCTGCCAATGCGCTCACCACTAGAGCGATCTTCTGCAGACACTCCAGCAATAATTTCTGCAGTGTTGATAGTTTGCGTATGGCGTATCGCGTTGATTAAAGGCGCAACATTCATTCCCAGTTTTCCCGCGAGATTCAAAATTGCTTGGGCACGATCAGGTTTACGCCATACATCTGCACGGTTAAACCAAGCCAACACATCGACTGCTTGGTAGGGAATATTGTGAAATTTATTGAGCAACACATTAAGGTCACTAAATATTTCACAGAAATCTCGCACTTCAATTGGCATGCGCACACATTCAGACCATGAACGTATTTCATTGGCGGAAAGATCCATTAGAACTATTGCGCAGCGCTCATCTAAACTATTGCCCGCTAGAGAAAAATGTTCCATGAGCTTTTCTCGAAAAGGCTCTTGCGCCAATTTAAGAGCCAATGATGCTGGCAATACAGAGGCGGCAGCACCAGTATTTAACAAGACCTGAAAGAGATGCATGGGCTTTATAGCAACCAAGCCTCTAGCCAACTCCTGCCAAATACGCTCTGCTGACAAAGCATTTAACTCGCCAGACTGAACAATCGCTTTTAATGCGATAAGCGTTTCATCAGCCACCGTAAATTCTGGAAAGCGCGCAGCAAAGCGGGCAACCCGGAGTAAGCGCAAGGGGTCTTCTGCAAACGCATCAGATACATGTCGAAAAACTCTAGCGGCCAAATCCTCTTGACCGTTATAAGGGTCAATAATTGGCCCAAACTGCTTTCCATCGGGACCAATTTCTTGCGCCATCGCATTAATGGTTAAATCACGACGCTCTAGATCTTGCTCTAATGTAACTGCCGGATCGGCATAAAAATGAAAGCCTTTGTAGCCTTTGCCGGTCTTACGTTCTGTGCGAGCTAATGCATATTCAGCCTGAGTTTCTGGATGCAAAAATACTGGAAAGTCTTTGCCAACAGGGCGAAATCCTTTTGCCACCATTTCCTCTGCGCTAGAGCCCACCACAACATAATCAATATCGTGCACAGGCAAACCCATTAGGGTGTCCCTAATAGCTCCACCGACGGCGTAGATTTTCATTACCGCATACCTTCTAAGCTACGGCGACTAATTTTGAATACTTGTGATAAAGCATCTACCCCATTCACTGGTAAGACATTAGGCAATTGCATTGAGGCAATATTGTCACGTGACATCAGGGTTGGGCCTGGCAAGAATTCAAATGCGAGCGCCTGGAGATAACCCACAAAAGCAGGAACGGGAATAATCGCGCATGAGGTTTTCGCTTTACGCGCGGCAAACTCCACAATTTCTTTCATTGTGTAAATTCTTGGGCCAACTAAGTCATAAGACTGATGAATGGTTTGAGGCATAGTTAAAGACTTTACAAATGCAGTGGCGACATCATCTACGCTCACTGGCTGAAATTGAGCTTGATGATTGGCCAAGGGCATTGCGGGAAATAACTTTGTTAACTTGGAAAACAAGTTGATAAATTGATCCTGCGCCCCAAAGATGACCGATGGCCTAAAAATTGTCCAATCCAGATTACTTGCTTTTACTGCCGCCTCGCCATCGCCCTTACTACGCTGATACATAGAAGGGCCCTGAGTATCTGCACCCAATGCGCTCATGTGTAGATAACGCTTTAAACCATGCAACTGCATGGCGGTAATAATATTTTTAGGCAAATCGACGTGCGCCGCTTTGAAAACATTCCCATACGGTTTTGCCGGCTTATCGTGTAAAACCCCGACCAAATTAATCACCGCACCGTTCGGCTTAATCCGGCTGCAAAGATTTTGCAGCACATCAAACTCATGAATATTTGCCTCTTCCACATGCACTTTGGGCAGCATTCGCAATTCACGTGCGGCAACTAAATGACTTGTTGGAATCAAAACAGAATAGCCGGCTAGCTGCAACTGCGCTGCTAGCACTCGACCCACAAACCCATTGCCACCGATTAAAAGAATGTCGTATTTCATGGAATCCTTTCTTTAATCCAAATCAGCTATGAATCGTTTAAGGCAGCTCAGATTGCGTTGCCGCCTTAGGTGCGATAACGCCTAAACGCTGCTTCAATGATTGAGTACTACCATTCATGACTGATGAATAGTAGTTCGCATTCGAGAGCACGTTCTTGACATAAACACGCGTTTCCGTAAACGGTATGGTTTCAGCAAAAATAGCGCCTTCTGTAGGGCCAGATAACTTTTCGCGCCAAGCCTTTGAACGGGAGGGGCCTGCGTTATAAGCGGCAGAAGCTAAAACCCAAGAACCATCTAAATCAACCAAAACCATATTTAAATAATTACTACCTAAAGTCAGATTCGTGTTGGTGTCACTCAACTTGTCATTAGTGTAGTTGGTCATGCCAATTTTCTTAGCCACATACTTTGCTGTATTGGGCATCACCTGCATTAATCCAGAAGCACCTACAGATGAAGCAGCATTCATAATGAAGCGTGACTCCTGACGAATCAAGCCATAAGCCCATGCTAAGTTCAAATCAATTTGACGTGCAATTGGAGAGAGTTCTTCTTTGAATGGCGTTGGGTAACGCAAACTAAAATCATGCTCTTGTTTTGTGCGATCCGCAGTGTTGACTACGCGGTCATACAAATGAATACGTTTCGCATATTCAGCAGCGGCCAATAACTGCCTATCGTTCATGTTGCGTAATTCCCAATTCCACTCGCGATTGCCTTCAAAGCGAAGATTCATCGCATACAGGCGCTCTCCACGAATGAAACCTTTGCGACTTGCCATCGCATCGATTTCTTGCTCTGTGACCTTGGTTTTTACAGGCGCATGATTGGATTTACCCAATTCCTCGCGCGCTAACTGGCCATAAAAATTGTATTGATCAGCAATCAGCTCAAAACTCTCTTTGGCTTTGGCATCTTGGCCTTCAGCCTTGAGCGCACGACCATACCAGTAAGTCCATGCAGGGTCCTTAGCGCGTACAACGGGATTCATGCCGTCAATTGCATTCTTCACAAGCACCCAGTCTTTAGCCCGCAAGCCCGCCCGGACCTTCCATTCTTGCGACTCGACCGAAAGCAATTCGTTATAGCCCAGCTCTTGCTGCAAACGATAGGCATCGTCAGCGTTTGGGTCTAATTTTTTCGCTAGAAATTGTCCGATAACGCCCCAAGCAAGCGCTTGATTTTCTTTACTGTAACGCGCGGCATTTTGTGAAAAATCTCTATAGGCTTTTGCTGGATCAGCTTTTGCAGCTTTAACAATATCGGCAATTGGATCCTCGCCACCAAGACGACGCGCCATAGTGTCGAACCCTTTTTCACTGGCCGCACGTCCGATGGCTTTCGCTTCGCTTGGCGTCATACCGCCTGCGGCAACCAGTGATGGTACGAGCTCTTGGCAGGCTTGACCAAAATAACTTGGATCTAACAAGATGGATCGCGAATCTATCGCCAATTTGGTTGGGTTCTCGCCTTGCGATAATTTTGACAACAAGGAGTAGCACTTCACTTGCGTATCGTCATCCAAAACAAACTTGGCATACTCCGCATCAAAGCGCGCCCAGTCTTTTCGTTTACCCAAAACCAAAAGCCAATCATTGCGCATACGATCGGCAAGCGCTGTGCCTTGATATTGATTTAGAAATGCCACAACCTGTGCATCCGCACTGTAATCACCTCGCGCCCCACCAGCACTATCAAATAACTGTGGCTTGATACGGAAATAGGCTACATAGTCATCAAAAGGGTAGTTTGCTAAATTTGAAGAAAGTTGTTGCGTGCGAAAAACATCATTCTTTTTTGCGGCCTCGCGCAAATCAATAAACATACGATCAGTATCGGTAATTTCGGCTGGCGCAGCCTTACTCTCGTATGACTTTGGCAAAGTAGGCTTTTTAAGCTTTTCAGCATTTGCATGAAATATGCTTAGCGATAGGCTCAAAACCAATATCTTGGCCCATTGAATAAATACATTATTGATTGGTACAAACTTCATTCTTACGATCTAACCCTATATTTACTTACACCTGTAGTGTTTGATTACTATATCTTTTAATTTTCGCCTGATAATGGTCGATATGCACGAGAATTCACCAAAATCGCTTCGTCAAGGTTTACTAAAGCAGCGTTCCGAATTTGCCGCCGAGCAAAATTACGCTCAAATTCAGGCTAATCTCATTGATCACTTAAATCAATTACTTGCAGAAAAAGGTGGCTCCTGGCAATCGATTGCACTGTATTGGCCTATTCAAGACGAGGTTGATTTACGCTCAACTTTGCTAAGTTGGGCCAAAAACACTCCAGGCCGAACTCTAGGCCTACCATTTGCCCGTCCAGACAAGCATCTCGATTTTTATCAATGGCGCCAAGGCGATCGCTTGCTTCCTAGCAAGCATGGCGTGCCAGAGCCTGATCCCAGCAATGATGCGAGGCCGCTTATGAGCCCTGACTGCATTCTGATTCCCTGTGTAGGCTGGTCAAAGTCAGTTGTAAACAACAAAGCCCATTTCTGGAGACTCGGTTATGGGGGCGGTTACTTTGACCGCACATTAGCTCAACTGAGAAAGAAAAATCCCAAGCTAGTTTGCATTGGGATTGGCTTTAATTGGCAACAATTAGATGACTCTGAATGGGCTGCTCAAACTCATGATGAGCCCCTCGATATGTTGCTAACAGAATCCGGCTTACTTCGTTAGATCCAAATTATCGGCGATTGCTAAAACAGCGTCTGCCTGATTTAGCGAATAGAAATGAATTCCGGGCGCGCCAGCAGTTAATAACTGATCACACAAATCTGTCACCACCTCTTCACCGAATGCGCGAATAGAAGCGATGTCATCGCCATATGACTGCAAGCGTAAACGGATCCAGCGGGGGATTTCTGCTCCGCAGGCATCCGAGAAGCGCAACAACTGACTGCTGTTGGTAATGGGCATGATGCCAGCAATGATCGGCTGGGTTACACCCTGATCATAAGCCTCATCCACAAAGCGGAAATAGGCATCGCTGTTATAGAAATACTGGGTGACTGCTGAGTTTGCGCCAGCCTTCATTTTTTGCACAAAGAAATCAACGTCGCTAGCAGGCGACTTTGCCTGAGGATGCATTTCTGGATAAGCAGCGACATCAACATGAAACCAATCGCCCGTTTCTGCACGAATAAATTCCACCAACTCATTAGCATGATGAAACTCACCATACTGACCCATACCCGATGGCAAATCGCCTCGCAAAGCTACGATGCGCTTCACCCCTAAGGCTTGATACTGCTTGAGCATTTCTCGCACGCTTTCACGCGAACTGCCCACACAAGACAAATGGGGGGCAACTGCAGCGCCTGCCGCATGAATATCGCTCACCACCTTTAATGTGCCTGACTGAGTAGAGCCACCGGCGCCAAAGGTCACGGAATAAAACGAAGGCTTGAGCGTTTCAGAAAAACGCTCGCGCACAATGTGTAACTTATTCTCACCTTCAGGTGTTTTTGGAGGGAAGAACTCGACGCTTAATTCCATGATTTTGGGCCTAGGTATCTATGTGATTGGGTTAATAACGATAGTGGTCAGCCTTGTATGGGCCTTCCTTCGTTACGCCAATATAAGCTGCTTGTTGATCAGTCAACTCGGTCAACTGCGCATTTAGCTTCTTCAACTGCAAGCGCGCAACCTTTTCATCTAAATGCTTAGGAAGCGTGTAAACACCGACTGGGTATTTATTGGTTCCAACCGCGTTCCACAGCTCGATCTGAGCAATCACCTGATTTGCAAATGAAGAGCTCATAACGTAGGAAGGGTGTCCTGTACCGCAACCTAAGTTAACTAAACGACCCTTAGCCAAAATAATCAAACGCTTTTCTGGCATGCCATTTGTGGCCGGAAAAATTACATGATCAACTTGTGGCTTAATCTCTTCCCACTTGTATTTTTCGATACCAGCAACGTCGATTTCATTATCAAAGTGACCGATGTTACAAACAATTGCTTGGTCTTTCATCTTGACCATATGGTCATGCGTAATCACATGGTAATTACCTGTAGCAGAAACAAAGATATCCGCCTTATCGGCTGCGTAATCCATGGTCACAACACGATAGCCTTCCATAGCTGCTTGTAATGCGCAGATTGGATCAACTTCAGTTACCCAAACTTGAGCTGATAGAGCGCGCAATGCTTGAGCGGATCCCTTGCCCACATCGCCGTAACCGCAAACCACAGCAACCTTACCGGCAACCATCACATCGGTAGCGCGCTTGATTGCGTCAACCAAAGACTCACGGCAACCATATAGATTGTCAAACTTGCTCTTGGTAACAGAGTCATTAACGTTGATTGCCGGGAACTTTAATTCGCCCTTAGCAAACATTTGATAGAGGCGATGTACGCCAGTGGTCGTTTCCTCGGTAACGCCTTTTACCTTTTCTAAACGTGTTGAATACCAAGTCGGATCTTGCGCCAACTTCTTCTTAATAGCGGCAAACAAAATGGTTTCTTCTTCACTAGTTGGGTGATTCAAGCAAGCCTGATCTTTTTCTGCGCGTGCGCCAAGATGCAATAGCAAAGTCGCATCGCCACCGTCGTCCAAAATCATATTCGTGTAGCCGCCATCTGCCCACTCAAAAATACGGTGTGTGAAGTCCCAATATTGCTCAAGGGTTTCACCTTTGATCGCAAATACTGGTGTGCCATTAGCGGCAATTGCTGCAGCAGCGTGATCTTGTGTAGAGAAGATATTGCATGAAGCCCACTGCACTTCGGCACCAAGCGCTTCAAGCGTTTCGATCAAGACAGCCGTTTGAATGGTCATGTGTAACGAACCAGTAATACGCGCGCCGCGCAATGGCTGTTGTGAGGCGAACTCGTCGCGAATAGCAATCAAGCCAGGCATCTCAGTTTCGGCAATCGCAATTTCTTTACGGCCAAAGTCAGCTAAAGAAATATCGGCAATTGCGCAACGAGTTGCAACAAAGTCTTGCAAATTAAAATCAGAAACGGTATTCATGTAATGCTCCAGCTAAATACGATCCAATGCTGGAGTAGACACTCGCTAGCCATTGAATCATGGGTTAGCGAGCGCGGTTGCAATTAGCAAACTCTGTGGGATACCTCAGAACTCACTCCCTTCAAGCCTGGGGAAGTGCTGGGTCTCAGCATTCCTTGCAACGCTCCTTGAAGGTATGCCGTAATTGTAAACAATTACGGCATAT
>CAZHWF010000059.1:0-8425 GCA_964536365.1 uncultured Polynucleobacter sp. | reverse complement strand
TAGAGGCTTTTGTATAACTGGTGGGTCGGGCGAGATTCGAACTCGCGACCAACGGGCTTAAAGAGGTTCAATTGGCTCAGACAGTGTTCTTGTGTGAAATTACAGCTGGTTTGTCGGGTTTTCCGACAAGAATCATAATTAGCAACAAAGGGAGGCTAATCCATCTTGATTACGGTACGCCCTCGAATTTTCCCCTCAAGAGAGCGATCCATGTAATCTCCGATTTCATCTAAATTAATTATTTCAGCAATTTCTTGAAGGTGAAATGGTTTATAAGTTGTAGCAATCTTCCCCCAAATTTCCTGACGAGTCTCCATTGGTGAGGCGGCATTGATTCCCAATAGACGAACTCCTCTTAAGATAAATGGTAAAACTGATGTATTGAGTTCCATACCTCCAGCATTACCAAAAGCAGCAATTACTCCATTTTGCAGCATGGTTCGCGTTAAATAGGCTAGTGTTGAGCCCCCCACGGAATCAATCGCTCCAGCCCATTGTGCTTTTTCAAGGGGCTTGATCTTTTCTCCGTTTGGATTAAATCGCGGCACAATAGTTTGGGCGCCTAAGGACTTTAGAAAATCAACTTCAGATTCTTTACCAGTCATTGCTACTACCTCATATCCTCGATTGCTTAGGATATCAATAGCAATAGTTGCGGCGCCTCCCGTTGCGCCAGTGACCAGGATTGGTCCACTTTTTGGATTGAGTCCATTAAGCTCCATTAGATGCAGTGATAGAGCGGCCGTATAGCCGGCAACACCAATAGTGGCCGCTTCAAATAGGTTAAGTCCGGATGGCAAGTCCATTACCCAATCGGCATTTACTCGTGCATATTCAGCATGACCACCATCATGATCAATCCCAATTCCACAGCCATTAACCATGACCTCATCTCCAGGGTTAAAGCGAGAATCCATTGATTCGACGACAGTTCCCGTTAAATCAATTCCACTAATTCTTGGCCATTCTCGAACTATATTATTAAGACCTTTTGAAACAAGGGCATCCTTGTAGTTAATGCTGGAATAAGCAACCTTGATAACAACATTTCCTATACTTAAATCACTCAGCCTAATGGAATCAATTTTTCTTGAAATTAGACCATCTATAGAGTGAATACGAAAAGCCTTAAATAGGTTATTCATTTCATTGAGCTTTAATGTTGGCTTGTTTTGCAACTTGCGACCATTTAATAGTTTCTAATTTGATGTGTTCAGCAAACTCGGCAGGAGTGCTTCCAACAAATTCCACGCCTTGTTTTTGCATTCCATCGCGAACATCAGGCATCTTTATGACGGTCTGAATAGCGCTGTTTAAACGATCAATAATTGGGGTGGGAGTGCCCCCTGGTGCCAAAATTCCCCACCATGAATATGCCTCCATTGGAAATCCCAACTCTTTTAATGTTGGCGTATTTGGAGTAATACTCGCTCTAGTCGGCATGGCAATCGCCAGCGGAATAGCATTTCCTGCCTTAACCTGCGCCATTACCGGCCCGTAATTATCGAAACTTAACTGCACCTGCCCACCGATAAGGGCGGTTGTTGCTTCCGAGCTTCCCTTGTAGGGAATGTGATGAAGATTGCTTTTCGAGTCGCTTTTAAATAGTTCTCCAGCTAAATGTCCAATACTTCCATTTCCTGGTGTTGAATAAGATAGGCCATCGGGTGTTGCTTTTGCTTTAGCGAGCAACTCGGCAACAGTTTTAATATTTGAATTAGTTGTAACAAAAATATAAACAGGCACCTTAGTAATAAGTGTTATCGGCGCTAAATCTTTTTGAGTGTCATAAGGTAATTTCTCAAACAATGCGGGATTGGTTGCAAGGTTTGCTGTGCCCATGAGCAAGGTATAGCCATCAGCAGGGGCCTTTGCAACCGTTAGGGTTCCTGTTTGCGTTGAAGCACCTGGCTTATTTTCAACAATGATTGTTTGGCCAAGTATTGACCCTAATTTCTGAGCAATCGTTCTTGCAACATTATCCGCTCCTCCACCTGCGGCGTAAGGGACTATTATTTTAATCGGACGATTGGGGTAGTTTGAATCCTGCCCAAAAGCGTTAAAGGAAGATATTGCGCAGAGTAAAGAAAATATAGTTACATTAAGTTTGTTTTTCATTATTTCTCCAAAATTAGGGTATTAATTGATGGTGAGACCCGCTTTTTTAAATGTATTTCGAGCGATATTTAATTGGTGTATTTGACTTGTTCCCTCGTATAGTCGAAAAAGGCGAACGTCCCTATAAAATCTTTCAATAGCGTTATCTGCGATATAGCCATACCCTCCAAGCATCTGAACACAACGGTCTGCCACTTTTCCGCACATCTCAGAAGCGAAGTACTTGCAGATAGAGGCTTCCATGGTGACATCTACTCCAGCATCTCGTTTACGAGCCGTTTCTAATATAAGTGCTTTGGCTGCGTGAATTTCAGTTTGACAATCTGCAATCATTGACTGCACTAATTGAAAGGTGCCGATAGGTTTGTCAAATTGTTCTCTTGTCGCAGTGTATTTGACTATTTCATCTAGCATGCGAATTGCAGGGCCAATACATAGCGCCGCCAAATGAATTCGCTGCTTATTCAATACTTTCATTGCAGTTTTGAAGCCAGCACCTTCTGCCCCAATAAGGTTTCCCACGGGAATACGACAGTTTTCAAAATGAACTTCGGAAACAGGAGATCCTGCTTGCCCCATTTTTTTATACGGTTTTCCAACCGTTAATCCAGGTGTGTTTCTTTCCACTAAAAATGCGGAAACACCATCGGATTTCGGTTTGCTCTGATCGGTTCTCGCCATCACTGTGAAAAGGTCTGAAATTGGAGCATTAGTGATAAAGCATTTTGTCCCATTTAAGATATATTCATCACCATCGCGTTGAGCTGATGTTTTTAAGCATGCAGCATCGGAACCGGCCTCTGGCTCGGTAAGAGCAAAGCAGCCTGTTATTTCCCCACTTGCTAATTTAGGTAGGTAAGTCGCTTTTTGTGCATCTGAGCCGTCTACAACTAGTGCTTCTGACCCAATTCCGGTATTAGTTCCAACTCGGGCACGAAAAGCTACAGAGCATTGAGATATTTCCATAGCGGCTAAAACTAGCTCTTCGGTAGTCATACCAAATCCGCCATAAGTTTCTGGAATTGAAAATCCAAATAGTCCGAATTCTGCCATGTTAGCTACGATTTCTGGGGGTACCTCATCTAGCATCTCGACTTCTGCCTCACGCGGAATAAGCTTGTTTTGGCAGTATTTTTTTAGTGAGTCTAAAAATGAAGAAAATTCGTTTGGATTGCGAATCATTTAAATTCTCCGTAGCGTCGGTTTACCCACTCAGCAATTAAGCAAGGTCGATCTTTACCTTCTTGCTCTATAGAAACATTCCATGTGATTTGTACTCCACCTTTAAATGCTTCGAGTGTGATTGGTGTGAAATGGGCCCTAACTCTTGCATTGACTAGAACGGGGTCAGTAAAGCGGACCTTATTAAACCCATAATTTATAGATAGCGTCACACCATCAATCAGTATGGTGTCGGAAAAAAATCGACTCAATAGTGACAGCGTAAGAAAGCCATGGGCAATCGTCACCCCAAGAGGAGAATCTTTTGCTGCTCGCTCTGGGTCAACATGAATCCATTGGTCATCTCCGCCAGCTTGAGCAAATAAATCAATTCGTTCTTGAGTAATGATTTGCCAGTCCGAGACGGGAAGTGGTTTATCGATCCAATCCTTTAAATCATTAAGAGAGTGAAGCTTTAGTTTATACATAAGGTACTTTCTTTAGATGATCTTGTCAGTTTTGAGTTGAGAAATTTCATCCTCGCTTAAACCTAGATCTGTATAAAAGGAATTGTTATGGGCGCCTGTCTTTGCCCCGCTATGAGGGGCGTGGTTGGGTATGCCCGAAAAGCGAGGAACAATACATGGTGCAGGAATGCTTCCAAGATCTTCATCGGGAAGCCTAATAATTGCTTTACGCTCTTTAAAGTGCGGATCATTCAAAACATCATCAATACCGTATACCTTGGTGAAGGGTACTTCATTGCGGTCTAGGGCGATAGCCAGGCTTTCAAAAGTCTCAGATAAACACCATTTGGTGATAATTTGATCTATTTCATCTAAATTTTTAAGACGCGCTTGGTTATTGGAAAATTTTTCACTGCTTACGAGTTCATCCATTCCCATCGCAATACAAAAACGTTTAAAGATTGGATCGGATGAGCCAACAATACTTACCCATACGCCATCTGATGTCCTGTATATATTGGAAGGGGCTGTGTAGGTTGCTCTTGATCCAGAGCGTTGGCGAATGTAATTGAGTTGCTCAAACTCAACGGCAAGGGGATCAAGTAAGCGCATCATCGCCTCCGTAGCTGATAAGTCAATTTCACGTCCAACCATATTGGGTGTTTTGGAGCTTTCTACCAGGGCAGCTGCAATAGAGAAGGATCCAAATAGTCCTGCCACTACATCCCCTAGGGGGTAGTTCATATGCTGCGGAGGTCCATCAGTCATTCCTGTTAGATGAGTAAAGCCACTCATTGCCTCAAATATTCGAGCAAAACCAGGTCGTCTTGCATAAGGACCTGTTTGTCCAAATCCAGTAAGACGTAAAACTATGAGCCGAGGGTTGGCTTCATGTAGAGTTTTGATGTCCAATCCCCACTGATCAAATGTACCTGTTCTAAAATTCTCTACCAGCACATCAAAGTTGGGCAGCATTTTCAGGAGAAGCTCTCGACCCTTAGGCTTTCGCACATCCAGAGTAATTCCACTTTTTCCTCGATTGGTAACTTTCCAATATAAAGAATGCTCATCCTTCATGGGGGCAAAATTTCTTAATGGATCATTGCTAGTGGGTAACTCCAATTTCACAACATCAGCACCTAAGTCTGCACAGAGGGTGGATGCAAAGGGACCAGCAATGACAGTGGCCATATCTAGAATCCTGATGCCAGATAAGGGGCCCTGCGCATTACTTTTTTCTTGTTGGGAATTCATATTTTTTATGTCGAGTTTTGTAGTAGATCCCATTAAAGCAGTGAAAAAATGGATTATTTGACTGTTTCGCCTAGCGAAACGTTGGTTAGAATATATTGCCTGTTCCCGTGAATGGGTTCAGGATCTGAATATCTTAAAAATGGGCTGCTAGTCATGATTGATCGCCAATTTGCAATTAACCTCAGTAGAGGCTTAGAGGTTCTAAGAGCATTTTCTCCTACCGATCAGTTATTGGGTAATCGAGAATTGTGCGAAAGAACCTCGCTACCTAAGGCAACAGTTTCACGCTTAACCTATACGCTCGAAAAATTAGGGTACTTAATTAGAGTTGATCGTTTGCAAAAATATCGACTTGGTCCCGGTGTTCTGATGTTGGGATATCCAATGTTGGCTGGCATGGAAATTCGCCATCTAATTCGTCCGTACATGGAAAAGTTGGCGGCTAAAACTAAATGGACCGTTAATTTAGGAATGCTAGGTCGCCTTGAGGTTGTGTATATAGATGCAATGAGGCTTGATCGCAAGAATTTTTTGAAGCCCGATATTGGTAGCAGTAGGCCTTTATTGACAACCTCAATTGGTCGAGCGCTGTTACTTGCCTCTTCGGAGGGGGATCAAGATTCCATTCTTAATAGATTGAAAATTGACAACCCACCTGAATTTAAAAAAAATCTTCATCATTTCTATCGAGACAAAAAGCATTATGAAAAGAATTCATACTGTATAAGTCTTGGGGATTGGGCTTTAAATGTATGTGCTGTAGCAGTGCCTCTAAGGGTTGGAAGCAGTGATGACCCACCTATAGCCCTAAATTGCACATTTAGTGGAGCAAAAATTAATCAATCAGAAATCCAACATTCTGTGATCCCCTATTTGTTGGAGGCAAAACACAATATTGAAAAAGATAACGGAAGTATTTATATCAGTAGGCGTTTCTGAGTTTTCTTCTTTAACGAGGTACAGGAAAAAATATTCAGCTCTTCGACGAAGATCTCTAGTGATCACTAGATGGCCATGGTGTTGTCGGTTAACCCGACAACACCCATGAGGCGCTTATAGTTCAAACGGTCATCCAGCGCCTCTCATCCTGACCCGTAAGACCCAATTTATCGACTATTGTTCCAAACGGTCAGCGCACATCTCATTTAACCAAAAGAAAAGGGACCACATTGCTGCGATCCCTTTGTATAAATGGTGGGTCGGGCGAGATTCGAACTCGCGACCAACCGGGCTTAAAGAGATTTAATTGGCTCAGGCAGGACGGCAATTTGCTTTTGATCGTGCTTCATGTGAGTACCCCTTTAAAGTTTCTGGGAGACTTTTCTGGCTCTTTTAAAGCGCCCAACCATTCTTCATTTTAGCCAATTGGGCTGCCCTAGCCTGACGTCCGAAGCCGTTGGAATTGGTGCTAGATTTTAGAGTAAACTCACTTTTTTAAATATAGCGGAGGTCTTAATGCCAACAGTCAAGGAAGTCACATTTAACCTCTTGAGAAAGCTTGGCGTGACAACTGTAGTGGGTAATCCTGGATCAACAGAAGAAACCTTTTTAAAAAATTTCCCAGAAGACTTTGACTATGTCATGGCGCTACAAGAGGCAAGTGTTGTTGGAATTGCTGATGGTCTTTCGCAGGGTTTGCGTAAGCCGGTGATAGTTAATGTGCATACTGGTGCAGGCTTGGGTAATGCAATGGGCAATATTCTTACGGCATATTTAAACAAAACACCATTAATTCTTACCGCTGGTCAGCAAACCCGCGAAATGCTCTTAATGGAGCCATTCTTAACCAATATTGATGCAACTCAGTTACCTAAACCTTGGGTTAAATGGGCGTATCAACCAGCAAGAGCTGAAGATGTGCCGGGCGCATTTTTGCGTGCGTATGCTACAGCCATTCAAGAGCCTGCAGGCCCTGTTTTCCTTTCATTGCCATTGGATGATTGGGATAAAGAAATGTCTTTCGATGTGCCGGTTAGGGCTGTATCCACCCGAAAAGGTCCAGATCCAGTTTCATTAAAAGATTTTGCAAATAAAATTAATGCGGCAAAAAATCCCATCTTAATTTATGGCGGGGATATTGCTAGAGCGGGCAAAGAAGCCTGGGCGAATGGTGTAACTTTTGCAGAAGCTTTAGGTGTACCTGTGTGGGAGGCACCATTCTGCGAGCGAACGCCATTCCCGGAAACACATGATCTATTTGCTGGCGAACTTCCAGCGGCTATTGGCCCTCTAAGTGACAAGCTTCAGGGGCATGATTTGATCGTAGTGATCGGGGCGCCAGTTTTCCGTTATTACCCATATGTTCCCGGCAGCTACTTGCCAAAAGGTTGTGATCTTATTCAGGTAACGGATGACCCAGATGAGGCAGCAAAAGCCATTGTTGGTGATAGCCTTGTTTCAGATGCGAGCCTATTCTTTGATAATGTCTTGCCGTTGATTAAGAAGCGCACAACTCAGCTAAAAACACCATTGCGAGCAGTCCCTAAGGTCGCCCCTCAAGATTTGCCACTAGTACCATTAGCCGTCTTTGCAACGCTTCGAGCAAATACACCTGCTGAGGTGGTTGTAACAAATGAGTCACCGTCTAATGTGGCTGATTTCCAAGATCAATTCCGTTTTGATAAGCCAGATAGTTTTTACACATTTGCTTCGGGTGGCCTCGGTTGGAATATGCCAGCTTCAGTTGGTCTAGCTTTGGCTGAAAAGAAAACAGGCCGAAATCGCCCTGTACTTTGTGTCATGGGTGATGGTTCTTATCAATACTCATTGCAAAGTGTTTATACGGCTGTTCAACAAAATGCGCATGTGATTTACGTTGTTCTTCAAAATGAAGAATATGGAATTCTGAAGGAGTTTGCGGTATTGGAAGAAACTCCCAATGTTCCGGGGCTTGATTTGCCTGGATTGGATATTGTTTCCTTGGCTAAAGGTTATGGTGCGACAGCCGCTCATGTCGAAACAACTGAAGATCTAGCAAAAGCGTATCGTGATGCTTTGAATTTCAAGGGTACTTCTGTGATAGTTGTTCCAATCACCAAGAAGCTTGGAAATTTGATTCAGAAATAATCGACTGACAGTGGATTATTGATGGAGGTCTGCAAGCAAAGTCATCGAGTAATCGTCATAAAAATAAATCCTCATCAGAAATGATGGGGGTTTTTAATTAGTATTGTCGACTTTCTCGACAAGTCACTCTCTAAAGTGTCTCGAAACCAGACGCTTGCAAATCTCTTCAGTTGTTCAGCCTCAATCTAGCGCCACGCATCCTGATTCTTAACGCACACAAAATCGCCAATTCTTCCTAAGAGTCCCTCACATTCTGTCAACCCAAAAGAAAAAGCCCCTAGATTTCTCCAGGGGCTTTTGTATTACTGGTGGGTCGGGCGAGATTCGAACTCGCGACCAACGGATTAAAAGTCCGCTGC
>CAZHWF010000058.1:0-8463 GCA_964536365.1 uncultured Polynucleobacter sp. | reverse complement strand
GGTATGCTTCATGTTTCTATTCTAGCTATTATTAGGGTATGTTTACATACACATCAAACCAGTTTCAAGAAATCATTGATTTCATGCTTAAAGAGGCTAAAAGAAGGGGTGCCTCAGACGCGGTTGCTGAGGTTTCCGAGGGGCAAGGTTTATCGGTTACCGTCCGCAAGGGCGAAGTCGAAACTATCGAGCAAAGCTTAGATAAGCAGGTTGGGGTGACGGTATTTTTAGGTCATCGCCGCGGTAATGCCAGCACGAGTGATTTTTCAAAAGAATCTTTAAAGGCTACTGTTGATGCTGCGTATCACATTGCCCAACATACCGCTGAAGATATCTGTGCTGGTCCTGCTGAAGCGGAGCTTTTAGAAAAAAATCCCCTGGATTTGAATTTATTTCATCCATGGAATCTGGATGCAGCTCAAGCCGTTGAAATCGCGCGCGCTGCTGAGGGCGCTGCTTTTGCAGTGAGCAAACATATTCAAAATAGTGATGGCGCTTCAGTATCAGCGCATCATGCGCACTTTATGATGGGAACGTCGCATGGTTTCATGGGGGGCTATCCATTTTCTCGCCACTATATTTCTTGCGCGCCGATTGCGAATGTGGGTGGCAAAAAAGGAAATATGCAACGTGATGACTGGTATTCAAGCTCGCGCATCCCTGAAGAGTTAGCCGATCCAGCACAAATTGGAATCTATGCCGCTAAGCGAGCGTTATCGCGCCTCAATGCGAGATCACTAAGTACTCGCCGCTGCCCTGTAATCTTCGAGGCACCTTTGGCTGCTGGTTTACTAGGTGGACTGGTGCAAGCAGTTTCTGGTGGCGCCCTTTATCGTCGCTCCAGTTTTTTGCTTGATAGTTTGGGTAAGCAGGTATTGTCAAAGCACGTTAGTTTGTTTGAGGACCCACACTTAAAGTCAATGACTGGAAGTGCGCCATTTGATGAAGAAGGTGTGAAGACTTCAGCAAGAACAGTGGTTGATAAGGGAATTTTGGAAGGGTACTTTTTATCCACCTATTCCGCGCGCAAATTGGGAATGCAAACTACTGGCAATGCTGGTGGCTCACATCATCTCACGCTTAAAAGTAAAAAGACGCCAAAGGGCGGTTTACCCACCTTATTAAAAGAAATGGGAACCGGTCTATTAGTGACGGAATTAATGGGGCAAGGCGTCAATTATGTAACGGGTGACTATTCGCGTGGTGCATTTGGCTACTGGGTTGAGAATGGTGAAATTCAATATCCAGTAGAAGAGGTAACGATTGCAGGTAATTTGCGCGATATGCTGCTAGATATACAGCTCATTGGTAGTGATACATTAATTCGTGGCACCAAAGAGACTGGATCTATCTTGCTGGGCTCGATGACGGTTGGCGGGAAATAATCTAAGCTGCAATTCAACTTGATTTTTAAAGGGGTGAAAGTAATGCAAAGACGTTCATTTTTAAAGAAAGCTTCCATTGGAGCCGGCGCCGCAGTCATTGCTGCACCTTCAATTGCGCAGAGCTTACCGACGCTGAACTGGCGTTTAGTGTCGAGTTTTCCTAAGTCATTAGATACCTTATTTGGTACCCCTGAAATTTTTGCCAGTGCTTTGCGTAAGGCAACCGATGGTAAATTTAATGTCAAAGTTTTTGCTGCCGGTGAAGTGGTGCCACCATTGCAAGTTTTAGATGCAGTACAGAACGGCACAGTAGAGTGTGGCCATACAGCTAGTTACTACTATTTGGGTAAGAACAGCGCATTTATTTTTGACACTGCAGCGCCATTTGGTATGACCGCGCGTCAGCAATCAGCGTGGATGTTGCACGGTAATGGCATGAAGCTCATGCGTGAACTCTATGCTAGCTACAACATTGTTAATTTCTTGGGTGGGCAAACCGGCACGCAAATGGGCGGCTGGTTTCGTAAGGAAATCAAATCACCTGAGGATCTTAAGGGTTTGAAGTTCCGAATCGCGGGCTTTGCCGGTCAGGTGCTCGCAAAGCTTGGCGTGGTTCCACAGCAGTTACCTGCAGGTGAGATCTACTCGGCATTAGAAAAAGGCACAATCGATGCCGCTGAATTTGTAGGTCCTTATGATGATGAGAAGTTGGGCTTAGCTAAAGTGGCTAAAAATTATTACTACCCTGCTTTCTGGGAAGGAGCTGCAGGCCTTTCTTTCTTGGTGAACAAGAAGCAATGGGATTCGTTACCACCTGCTTATCAAGCGGCATGGGAGGCGGCTTGTTTTGAGGCTCATACTGAAATGTGCGCCAAATACGATGCGGTCAATCCACCCGCATTGCAACGCCTACTCCAGAGCGGTGCCGTACTGCGCAAGTTCAATAGCTCAGTTATGGATGCTTGCTTCAAAGCGAGTCAAGAAACCTATGCGGAAGAATCAGCCAAGAACCCACAATTTAAAAAGATCTATGAAGACTATCGCGCGTTCAGAAATATGGAAGCTCAGTGGTTTAATGTCGCCGAGCAGGCTTTTGCGCAGTACAGCTTTAGCAAGAAGCTATAAATCTCACTCTGAGTTAGCTCAAGTCAGTAGCTCCAGTAGAAAATCCCCTGCGAGGGGCTTTTCTACTGTTACCTGTTGGTAGAGGGTGTGAGATAGATTGCCCAGGACTTATTTGGTGAGAACTTGCTGCAAGAAGCGAGAGATATCTAAGAGCTCCTCGCGATTGACGGAGTGTTCCATAGGATATTCATTCCAATCAACTGAATAGCCTAATTTTTCTAGCAAAGCATGAGATGCCTGGGCGCGATTTAGGGTGACTACAGGATCAAAAGTGCCATGCGCCATAAAAATGGGCGTGTTGGCATTAGCGGAGTGTTTCTCGAGATTTACGGTCATGGCTAAGGGCAGATAACCCGATAGCGCAATGATGCCTGCAAGTTTCTGGGGAAAGCGTAAGCCAATATGCAGTGCCATCGCGCAACCTTGTGAAAATCCCGCTAACACGATCTTGTCATAAGCGATATCGCGAGTAGCTTCTTTTTCAATCAGTTTAATAATGGCGGCAGCCGAATTTCTAATGCCAGCATCATCTTCTTGATCCATAAGATTTCTGCCAATAATGTCGTACCAAGCTGGCATGACATAACCCCCATTTACCGTAACCGGCATGCTAGGAGCGCTCGGAAATACAAAACGAATACCTGGGCATCCTGTTAGGTTGAGCTCTGGAATGATCGGCACAAAATCATTGCCGTCGGCGCCAAGGCCATGCAACCAGATGACGGCCGCTGTTGGGTTTGGGCTGGTTTCTAATTCAATACAAGGGAGCATGCGTTTTCTCTAGAGTTAATTGTTGAATGATTATCGACTCATATAGGCATCTTCGTTATAAGTCGATACCCACTGCGGTCTAAAGATTAAAAAAATTGCCAACAGCATCCCCGATAAAGAACCCTCCATGAACGCGATAATAATTAGACCTAGCAGCCAGCCCTCTAGATCTAGTTGACTTGATTCCCCCAATAAGATTCTGATGAGCAATAAAAATGTTCCTGAAAAAATCACACTCATAAAGGCGGCGACATAACCATTGCCTAAAATTAAGACAAATAAATGTTTTGGAATGATGCGCTCAATCATTCGGATTGATAGATAAGCAAAGAGGGTTGGCAGCACACAGACCATGAGGTAATGCTGTGAGGCAGAGTCATAACTGCCTTGAATAAGGCAAACCCCCAAAAATGCTACTGGAAATAAGACGGTCAGCGCGATTGCGGGCCCAAACATGGCCGTTAGTAGGGAGGCGCCATAAAAGTGAAATATCAAGCCATAAAACTTTCCCGAAGGCTGTCCTGGTAGGTTAGGCGAGATGTTCCAGACTATCGCTAGGAAAATGATGGCCGCTGGTGCTAGCCAGGCCAAAGGGGGTGCAGTAAAGGCGCGAGGGGGGCTGAGGTAGAGCGCCCCCAGAAAAATAGCTACCGCTAGACCAAGCCAAATCATATTGCTGATACCCGCTATGTGGTTTGAATAATCCAGTCTAACCAAAGTGACGATAAAACCTATCGGCACTTTCACTAGGAAAAGATGGGGAACTGATTAGAATCTCTCTATTCTTTAAATCCCCTAATTTCTGCTAATTACCCTCAATACGGACCATCATGAACTCTAAAAAGCTAACCAACTACATTCTGGGGGCAATGGTTTTGGGGGTGCTGGTTGGTTACTTGGTGAATTTGTATGGTGCGGGATCGACGTTCCCAATGCAGTACGTGACCTATATCTCCATTCTGACAGATGTCTTTTTGCGATTGATCAAGATGATCATTGCGCCATTGGTGTTTGCCACTCTCGTTGTTGGCATTGCCAAAATGGGTGATGCCTCAACCATTGGCAGAGTAGGTTTAAAAACTTTTGCTTGGTTTATATCGATGTCTTTGGTTTCATTGTTGTTAGGCCTAGTTATGGTAAATATCCTTCAGCCCGGCATTGGCGTTGAGCTCACTCTTCCAGAAATCACCGCAAATACAGGATTAAATAAAAATAGCTTGAATTTGCCTGAGTTTGTGCGCCATATTTTTCCAACGAGCATCTTTGATGCCATGGCCAAGAATGAGATTCTTCAGATTGTCGTATTTGCAGTATTTTTTGGCGTAGGCGCTGCTGGAATGGGTGCGCGAGCGGATGAATTTATTCGTAACCTAGATATGCTCTCGCACATCATGCTGCGTGTGACTACCGCGGTGATGAAGTTGGCTCCTGTGGCGGTGTTCTCCGCTGTGTCATCGGTAATTGCCGAGAATGGCATCGTTATTCTGATGACATATGGCAAGTTTATGTTGAGTTTTTACGCATCCATTTTTGCCTTGTGGATAGTCATCATCCTAATTAGCTCTTTGGTATTAAAAAACCGCACGTTTCGCTTGGTAAAAATGCTGCGTGAACCAGCCCTCCTTGCGTTTACTACAGCAAGCTCTGAAGCCGCCTACCCAATGACATTGGAGAGGGTGGAGCGCTTTGGCTGTAAAAACAAGATTGCTTCATTTGTGCTGCCAGTTGGTTATTCATTTAATTTGGATGGCTCAATGATGTATTGCACATTTGCCGCGGTCTTTATTGCGCAGGTATATGGTATTGAAATGGAGTTGAGTCAGCAGCTATTGATGCTATTGGTATTAATGATTACCTCCAAAGGAATAGCTGGAGTGCCTCGCGCATCTTTGGTGGTGATTGCCGCAACCCTATCTCAATTTAACTTGCCAGAGGCGGGTGTCTTGTTAATTTTGGGGGTTGATCACTTTTTAGATATGGCCCGTTCAGCCACCAATGTGTTGGGTAATGGCTTGGCGACTGCCGTGATCTCAAAATGGGAAGGTGAGCTTGAGAGCTAGGTAAATCCCCTTAAATTAGCCCTATCTTTGTAAATCTCAGGTGTAAGATGGTTCCACTGACTCGATGCGGATTGAAAGGGTTGCAATGAAACCGTTTTATATCGACTACCCCCAAGAGAAAATTGAAGAGCATCAGCACGCCTACCGATGTCTCCATTGCAAAATCCCCACCACTATTATTTTTGGCTTACTAGAAAACCATGCTGAAAATTGCGAGTACCGAATCCATCAAAGTAAATGGACTCAGCTAGCGGCAAAACTAAAACCCCACAAAGCGCATTTTGATGAGTCCCATGTTGACGAGGTGGATTAATGAAAACCTATCCTATTGCCCTTGAATTAACTGTTTGGGAGGATCTTGGTCTAAATCAATATGAAGTAACAATTGATGAAGTCTCCAAAATCTCAATTAAGCGGACAGATGATGTTCTGCGCACAAGAGAGTTAACTGGCAATGAGGTGGGAACCTTAATTGCCGCTATTGAATCCTTGAGGGTGCCAGTTAGTGGTGAACCAAGGGCAGATGTAAGTACCAAACCATCAACTAGTTATGAGCTCATAGTCGAGTCCGCCCATTTTTCTCTTGAATTTAATTGGGAGGATGTGGATGCCAACGGCGACCATGCTAAAGCCTTTGAGGCGGTTTGCGCCTTAGCTGCTGTTGTTGAGGCATTAGATTTAGCCCATTAAGCGTAGCTTCAAGGTGGCAATCACTTTAGCCGAGCGCTTTTGCGGACTCTCTCATAAAACGCATCTGGTTTTGAGGATACCCATTGAATAAATTTCTTCATCTCAGGATGCTCTCTTAGGGATTGAACATGATGGTATTGCTGGGCTAATTCTGATTCGGTAAAAAGAGCATGAATTTGTTTGTGGCAAATACGATGTAGATATTCAGTAGCTTTGCCACCCTTGGATTTAGGAATGAGATGATGGGCATCTTTTTGTGAATCTGGAATAGCTCGGTCGCAAATCGGACAAATCGTTACCATTGCCTGTCTTGAAATTGGCGCATCTAAAGCAATCAGTTTTTGGCGTATTTTTCCAATCATGGGCTCAAGCTAGTTTATTAAATAAGTCTTAAACTTGCAGGGTGCCAAAAACTAACCATAAAACCATTGCGGAACCAGATTTATCTCGCCTGATTGAGATGGCTTGGGAAGATCGCACCCCATTTGATGCGATTGAAAAGACCTTTGGCTTGGGTGAGCCACAAGTGATTTGTATTATGCGCAAGTCTTTAAAACGTAGCTCCTTTGAGATGTGGCGTAAAAGAGTGAGTGGAAGGGTAACCAAGCATGGCGCTTTGCGAAGCAAAGATGTAAAGCGAGCTTATTGTCCCACTCAATACAAAAGCAAATGAACCGGCAATTAAAGCAGCAGGATTATCCCGGGCGTCTCATCCTGATTCTGGGTGATCAGCTTGATTTACAAAGCGCTGCTTTGCGAAACTTCAATCCTCAGGCGGATGAAGTCATCATGATTGAATCGGCTAATGAGGCGCAGTATGTCTGGTCTCATAAAGCCAAGATCGCCATATTCTTATCGGCCATGAGGCACTTCGCAAAATCCTTGCAAGATTTGGGTTATCCGCTGACCTATATTAAGCAGGCCTCATTGCCAATTGTTGATGTTCTAAAAGAGCAAATTCTTGAAAAAGGCGTCAAGCATTTGGTTTGTATTGAGCCTGGCGAATATCGCCTGAAGTTAGCAATTGAGTCCTTAGTAAAAGAGCTGGGGATCAAGATAGAGATTCATGATGACGAGCATTTTTACTGCACCCGTCAGGAGTTTGCGGAATGGTCAAGCAATAAGAAAGAGCTTCGATTGGAGTATTTCTATCGCTTGATGCGCAAGAAGCACAATATCCTCCTTGATGCCGATGGCAATCCAGAGGGAGGGCAATGGAACTTTGATCAAGATAATCGCAAGCCTTATCCTAAGAAAGGCCCTGGCATTATTGATGCCCCAGCAGCATTTGATCCGGATGGCATTACTCAAGAAGTATTGGATTTTGTAGAAGAGACCTATCCTGATCACCCAGGTTCTCTCAGTCAATTCAATTGGCCGGTAACAAGGGATCAAGCGGTGCAAGCACTTGAATATTTTGTTGAATATCGTTTGCGAAGCTTTGGCGTTTATCAGGATGCGATGTGGACCGATACCCCTTTTGGTTGGCATTCGATTTTATCTAGTGCGCTTAATCTAAAGTTGCTCAATCCGCGCGAAGTGATTAGTGCTGTATTGCTGGCCTGGAAAAAATATTCGCTAGATCTTGCGACGATTGAGGGTTTCATTCGGCAGATATTGGGGTGGCGTGAGTTTGTTAGGGGTATGTACTTCCTGGATATGCCGCAAATGGCAAAAGATAATTATTACAACCATCAAAATCGATTGCCCAAGTGGTATTGGACTGGTAAGACGCAAATGGCCTGTATGAAAGACGCTATTGGTCAAACTTTGCAATATGGATACGCGCATCATATTCAGCGTTTAATGCTTACTGGTAACTTTGCGCTCTTGGCGGAAATTCTCCCTCAAGAGGTATGTGATTGGTATTTGGCGATTTACGTAGATGCGATTGAGTGGGTTGAGCTTCCCAATACGGCGGGGATGGCCTTGTTTGCCAATGGCGGACGGTTTACCAGCAAGCCTTATATAGCCAGTGGTGCTTATATCAAGCGTATGAGTAACTATTGTGAGTCTTGTAAGTACAAGACTGAGGTCAGGTTTGGCGAAAATGCCTGCCCTATGACAACGCTGTATTGGAACTTTTTGATCAAACACCGTGATCAATTTGAGGCCAGCCCAAGAACGAGGTTGATGACTGCTAATTTAAAGAGAATTAGTGATGCCGATCAACAGGAAATCACCCTTCATGCAAAAAAGATTCTTGGTCAACTAGACGCACTCTAAATAAAGATGACTAAGACATCATTCAAAGGAAATAAAAGTTATTTGCCAAGCAAGATTTGCGTTGTCTGCAAAAAAGAAATGACTTGGAGAAAGTCTTGGGCAAAGAACTGGGATGCTATTCAATACTGCTCTGATGCCTGTCGAGCTAGAAAGCCCTCTCAAGCAGTCACTAAGTGATATCTTGTGAAAAAATAAAGCCACTCGAA
>CAZHWF010000057.1:0-9070 GCA_964536365.1 uncultured Polynucleobacter sp. | reverse complement strand
TTAACTTGAGGATGAATTACATGAAATCTTTTCTGAAAAAAGCCCTGGTTATTGGCGCTATTTCATTGGCTCCAGTTGCTTACGCTGCCGATATGACCGGTGCTGGCGCGACATTCCCGTATCCAATTTACGCGAAATGGGCAGAAGCTTATAAGGCTAAGACGGGATCAAACTTGAATTACCAATCCATTGGTTCTTCTGGTGGCATAAAACAAATCAAAGCAAAAACAGTGGATTTTGGCGCCACCGATAATCCAGTGAAGTTTGATGACTTGGAAAAAGATGGTCTAGTTCAGTTCCCAGCAATTATTGGCGGTGTAGTACCAGTGATTAACGTAGACGGTGTTAAGCCTGGCGAAATCAAATTAGATGGTCCAACATTGGCTGATATTTTCCAGGGCGTAATTTCTGATTGGGGTGATAAGCGCATTGCCATCATGAACCCTGGCGTTAAGATTCCAAGCGGCCCAATTACCGTGGTTGTGCGTGCGGATGGCTCTGGTACAACAGCGATCTTTACTGATTACCTAGCTAAAACAAGTACTTTGTTTAAAGATTCCGTAGGTTCTGGCGCTTCAGTGAAATGGCCTGCAGCTTCGACTGTTGGCGGCAAGGGCAACGAAGGTGTGGCTGCAAACGTAAGTCGCGTGAAGAATTCTGTTGGTTATGTTGAGTATGCATACGCCAAGAAGAACAAAATGACTTTCATTTCTTTGAAGAATAAGGATGGTCAGTTTGTCGCCCCGGATGATCTGACATTTGCCGCTGCCGCAGCTGGCACTGATTGGTCAAAAGTTCCTGGTATGGGCACTTTTATTACGAATGCCTCAGGCGTTAAATCATGGCCAATTACCGGGGCGTCTTTTATCTTGATGTACAAGGATTCAGAAAAGAAGGCTAATTCTGCCGAAGTTTTGAACTTCTTTGACTTTGCGTTTAAAGAAGGCAAAAAGATGGCCGAAGACTTGGATTACGTTCCAATGCCTGACTCAACCACCGACTTCATTCGTAAGAATGTATGGTCCAAAATTAAGACGAAGTAAAGCGGATGTCTGAGCACCTCTCAATCTCTGAAAACGCGGTATCACCGCAGGCACTAAGGGTTGCCAAGATACAGCGTTTTCAGGACATGCTCTTTCATAGGGCGACCCAATTCTTTGCATTATCAGTGTTGGTTGTGCTATTAGGCATTATTGCCTCTTTGTTGGTTAATGCCTGGCCTGCCCTAGAGGAGTTTGGCCCGGCATTTTTCATATCCGAAGAGTGGGATGTAGTGAATGGTCAGTTTGGTGGTCTGATTGCTATCTATGGCACCTTAGTAACATCTGTAATTGCTTTGGTGATTGCCGTGCCGCTGAGTTTTGGTATCGCTGTATTTCTAACGGAGTTGTGCCCTGGATACTTGCGACGTCCATTGGGAACTGCCATTGAATTATTGGCAGCTGTGCCATCGATCATTTACGGCATGTTTGGCCTATTTATTTTTGCGCCTTTGTTTGCGGAATATATAGAGCCAGCTTTGGCAGCCACCCTTGGGCAAGTCCCATTTTTAGGCATCTTATTCAGGGGCGCATTTAATGGCATTGGTATTCTTTGTGCGGGCTTGATTTTGGCGATGATGATTCTGCCTTTTATTGCATCGGTGATGCGTGATGTCTTTGAAATTGTTCCGCCAGTCTTGAAAGAGTCTGCTTATGGAATTGGATGCACTACCTGGGAAGTGGTTCGCAACATTGTCTTGCCTTATACCCGCGCTGGTGTGATTGGCGGCGTTATGCTGGGTCTTGGAAGGGCGCTGGGTGAAACTATGGCGGTTACCTTTGTGATTGGTAATGCCCATAGACTTTCATCATCATTGTTTTCTCCTGGTAATTCGATTGCCTCGACATTGGCCAATGAATTTGGTGAGGCGGAAGTGGGGCCTCATTTTTCTTCTTTGTTTGCTTTAGCTCTTGCTTTGTTCATCATTACCTTTTTGGTTCTCGCTGCCGCTAAGTGGATGCTGCTTCGCATGGAACGAAGAGAGGGGCTCAAATCATGAATGAGTCCATTTTTAAGAGGCGTAAGCGTGTAAACGCAATAGGCTTGGCGCTCTCTGTTGGAGCCATGAGCCTAGGAATGATCTTTTTGCTTTGGATATTAAGTGTTTTGCTATACAAGGGTTTTTCATCGATTCATTTATCGATGTTTTTAGAAAGCACTCCTGCGCCAGGATCTGATGGCGGCGGCTTGGCCAATGCGATTATTGGCAGCTTGATGTTAGTGGGTTGCTGTACGCTCATTAGCGCGCCAGTTGGCGTAATGGCTGGAATTTATTTATCTGAATACGGCGCCAAAAGTAAAGTAGCTTCGGTCACTCGATTTGTTACTGACATCATGCTCTCTGCGCCATCGATTGTTATTGGTTTATTCGTGTACGCCATGTTAGTTGCCCAGGTAAAGCACTTTTCTGGCTGGGCGGGAACAATCGCTCTGTCATTGATTGCCGTACCTGTGATTGTGAGAACTACCGAGAATATGCTCCGTTTGGTTCCCGGAAGCCTGCGTGAAGCGGCGTATGCATTGGGAGCTCCGAAGTGGAAGGTAGCGCTGATGATTACCTTGAGGGCAGCTCAAAGCGGGGTAATGACGGGTATTCTGTTATCTCTAGCTCGCGTCAGTGGTGAAACTGCGCCTTTGCTGTTTACGGCGCTAAACAATCAGTTCTTCTCGACCAATATGAATGCTCCCATGGCAAATCTACCCGTGGTGATATTCCAGTTTGCGATGAGCCCTTATGACAATTGGGTGAATTTGGCTTGGGGTGGAGCCTTACTAATTACTTTTGCGGTTCTAGGTCTGAATGTTATGGCTAGAGTCGTGTTTCGTGACAAGGTGCAAGGTTAATTCATGAATGCAATTGAAATTCGAAATCTAAATTTCTTCTACGGCAGCTATCAAGGCTTAAAAAATATCAACCTTGATATTGAAGAAAAAAAAGTGACCGCATTTATTGGACCTTCAGGCTGCGGTAAGTCCACGCTCTTGCGCTCTTTAAACCGTATGTATGACCTTTATCCAGGTCAAAGAGCGGAAGGCGAGATTAATTTCTATGGCGAGAATATTCTTGATTCGAAGCGTGACCTTAACTTATTAAGATCGCGGATTGGTATGGTCTTTCAGAAGCCCACTCCATTCCCAATGTCGATTTATGAAAATATTGCCTTTGGTGTGCGCTTATATGAGAAGCTTTCTCGTTCAGAAATGGATGAGCGTGTGGAATGGGCTTTAAATAAAGCGGCTTTATGGGGTGAGGTGAAGGATAAGCTCAATCAAAGCGGTCTATCTCTCTCTGGTGGTCAACAACAGCGCCTCTGTATTGCTAGGGGTGTCGCGGTTAAGCCCTCAGTGTTGTTGTTAGATGAGCCTACTTCAGCACTTGACCCAATCTCTACCGCTAAGATTGAAGAGTTAATTAATGAATTGAAAAATGATTACACCATTGTGATCGTGACCCACAATATGCAGCAAGCAGCGCGTGTGTCTGACTATACGGCATTCATGTATTTGGGAAGTCTCATTGAGTTTGGAAAAACGGATGAGATTTTCATTAAACCAAAGCGTAAAGAAACCGAAGACTATATTACCGGCCGTTTCGGCTAAAAGGAAAGCTATGCCTGATAAACACCTATCTTCTCAGTTTGACTCCGATCTAAACGGTCTATGCAGTAAGTTGCTTGAAATGGGCGGCTTGGTTGAATTGCAGATATCCAATGCGATGAGAGCTTTTTCTGAAATGAATCTGGATTTATGCAATCAAGTGATTCAGCAGGAAAAACTGGTTAACGATTTTGAGGTTCAAATTGACCTTAGTTGCACAGAATTCATCGCAAGAAGGCAGCCAACTGCTAGGGATTTGCGTTTGGTGATGGCGATTTCAAAGGCAATTACCAACTTAGAGCGCGCTGGCGATGAGGCTGAAAGAGTGGCCAAACGAACCAAGCGGTTGATTGAAAACAATATGCAAACCGAGATTAATGCGGCCGAAATTAAGCTATCTGGACAGATGGCCATTTCCCTGTTGCGCCGCAGTCTTGACGCATTCGCTCGACTAGATACTATTGCAGCCGTAGAGGTGGTTCAAGAAGACCGTCAAATTGATGAGGAATTTAGAGCGTTTGTTCGAAAGCTTATTTCTTATATGATGGAAGATGCCAAGACAATTACCACCGGTCTTGATATGCTTTCAATAGCCAAGGCGATTGAGCGCATTGGTGATCACGCTAAAAATATCGCAGAATTTGTGATCTATATAGCAAAGGGGTCTGATGTTCGGCATGTTCCGCACGAAGAGCTAGTAAGAGAAGCAACAAAACAAGGTTGAATGCTTTCATGGCGCAGCGCATATTGATTATTGAGGATGAGCCTTCCATTGCGGAGTTAATCGCAGTCAATGTCGCGCATGCTGGGTATGAGTCGCAAAGAGCTCTGCAGACTGATGAAGCCTCTCTCTTAATGGCTGCATCATTGCCTGATTTGATCATTTTGGATTGGATGTTGCCCGGTAAATCGGGTATGCAGTATGCGAAAGAGTTGCGTTCAGACTTGCGTACTAGCGCCATACCTATTTTGATGCTCACAGCCAAGGGCGAGGAAGTTGATAAGGTGTCTGGTTTGGATGCTGGTGCCGATGATTATGTGACAAAGCCTTTCTCACCAAAGGAATTAATTGCAAGGGTGAGGGCATTACTTAGGCGCTATGAAGTCTCGCCAAATGACAAGCCTATTTCAATAGGACCGCTTTCTTTAGACCAGGCCTCCCATAGGTTGCATTTCTCTAATGGTGACAGTAAGCCTGTTGAGATTGCCCTTGGTCCTACCGAGTTTCGTTTATTGACTTATTTGATGAATCATCCTGAGCGTGTCCATACAAGAGAAAATCTACTGGATCAAGTATGGGGTAATGATGTCTATATTGAGGAGAGAACAGTGGATGTTCATATCAAGCGCTTGCGTGATGCTCTAGCTCAGCAAGGCTGTGATGACTTGGTGGAGACTGTACGAGGCACTGGTTATCGCCTATCAAGGACTTGGCGTGGCGAATCCTAGTCTAAGATAGCTTATGTTTTCAATTATTAGCCGTTTTGCAATTATTTTGGCGTTAAGCTGCGTGGGTTCATGGTTGACTTATGGCCAATGGGGCATTCTTCCTGCGTTTGGGGTTGGCTTCAGTATTTTGAGTATTCCTTTGATTTACTCATACTTCAACCTCCTGCGACTCGAAAAATTCATCCAGCTTGATCGCGTTGAGAGTATGCCGGCCGCTAGTGGCCGTTGGGGTGAGGTTTTTTCCCGGCTTGAGCGACTTGTTCGCTCAATGAAAAACCAAGTCCGAACCATTGGTAAGCAGCATGAACGATTTATTGACGCATTTCAGGCATCACCCAATGGCATCATCATGCTTGATGATATGGATCAAATTGAATGGTGCAATGCCATTGCAGAGCAATTTTTTGGGATTCAGTTTAAGAGCGATGCGCAGCAACGTATTAATTATTTAATACGTCGCCCAGAATTTATCCGCTACTTAAATGATCGATTATTCGAGGAACCATTGCTAATAGAGCAGATGGGCCCTGGGTCTAGCTTAAGTTTGTTGGTCCAAGTATTTCCTTTTTCCGAGAATCGACGTCTACTTTTGGCGCAAGATGTCACTGATTTACGTAAGGCTGAGGCTATGCGTAGAGACTTTGTTGCAAATGTTTCTCATGAAATGCGCACACCCCTGACAGTCATGATGGGCTTTTTGGAAACAGTGCAAACTTTGGACTTGGATCCTCAAAAGAAGGATGAATATCTCGATCTCATGATGGTGCAGGGCAATAGAATGAAGAGTCTTGTTGAGGATTTGCTCACGCTGGCAAATTTAGAGGCGAATACACATCCAGCGGCTCAAGTAAAAGTATCTATGCCATCGATTCTGGCTATGCTCAAGAATGAAGCCGAAGCTCTTTCTGGCAACAAACATACTATTGCTATTCAAAACGATTCAAGCTGCACATTGCTTGGGGATGAGCGAGAGCTCATCTCCGCTTTTAGTAACTTAGTATCCAATGCTGTCAGATACACACCTGAGGGCGGAAGTATCAATATATCTTGGACATTATTAGATAATGGCTGCGCCGAGTTTGCTGTGCATGATTCTGGGCCTGGTATTGCTGCAGAGCATCTCCCGAGGCTTACAGAGCGTTTTTATCGTGTCGACAGGAGTCGTTCAAGAGAAACTGGTGGTACTGGACTTGGTTTGGCGATCGTGAAACATGTTGTCACTCGTCATCAAGCCCATTTAGATATTGAAAGTATGCCAGGAAAGGGCAGCATCTTTAAGATCTGCTTTCCTGCCGATCGCTTGGTGATTGTTTAATAAATTTACTTCCTTTGAATCAAAAGCTGAATATACTTTTCTTATGCACCCACAATTCTGCCCGATCAGTATTGGGTGAGGCGATCGCCTCTACGCATCCGAGTCGTAAGTTTGCGGGTTACTCCGCTGGCTCTACACCAGGAACGACGGTTAATCCATTTGCTCGAGAATTGGCGCTTCAGATGGGGTATGACGAATCTAAGCTACGTTCAAAATCCTGGGATGAGTTTGGATTGCCTGATGCACCACAAATGGACTTCATTATTACGGTTTGTGACAACGCTGCTGGTGAAGTTTGTCCGTATTGGCCAGGCAAGCCAGCCACTGCTCATTGGGGCTTTCCTGATCCATCGCAAATTCAAGGCTCTGACGAAGATAAGCGTAGGGCTTTTAGGGATGTCATGATTGGCCTAAAAAAACGCATTGATCTGATGGCGGATATGCCGATAGATCAGCTTAACTCTCGCAGCTTATCGGAAATACATAAAAAATCATGAACAGCCTTACTAGCAAACTTTCTTTTCTGGATCGTTACCTTACGGTTTGGATATTTTTGGCAATGGCCATTGGAATAGCTCTAGGTTACTTCATCCCCGGAGTAGAAGACTTTATTAACTCATTTCAAAGTGGTGCTACCAATATCCCCATTGCGATTGGCTTGATTCTGATGATGTATCCACCTTTTGCTAAGGTGAAGTATGAAGATCTCCCAGGTGTTTTTAGGGATAAAAGAATCTTTGGCTTGGCATTCTTGCTAAATTGGATCGTGGCACCAACTTTAATGTTTTTCCTGGCCATAATTTTTGTACCCAATCAGCCTGAATACATGGCCGGCTTAATTCTCATCGGAATTGCGCCTTGTATAGCGATGGTAATTGTATGGAACGATTTAGCAAAAGGCTCTACAGAATATGCAGCAGGCCTGGTCGCCTTTAATGCTGTATTTCAGGTCTTATTCTTTAGTGTCTACGCCTATTTCTTTTTGACAGTTTTGCCGCCGTATTTTGGCTTCACGGGGTCTGCTATCAATATCACCATTGGTGAAATCGCCCAAACAGTTGCGATTTATCTGGGTATTCCATGCATAGCTGGTTTCCTAACACGCTATGTAGCACTCAAATTCGTATCCATAGATTCTTATCAAAACAGTTTCGTTCCTAGAATTGGTAGGCTGACTTTGGTGGCGCTACTATTTACTATTGTGGTGATGTTTAGTCTGAAGGGTAAACTCATACTGCAGTTGCCGATGGATGTTGTAACGATTGCAGTTCCGCTGCTGTTTTTCTTTTTGGCGATGTTCTTGCTCACGTTTTTTATTGCAACCAAGATGGGTATTGAGTACAAACGCTGCTGTACCTTGTCCTTTACCGCCTCAAGCAATAATTTTGAGTTAGCTATCGCGGTTGCCATTGCGGTATTTGGAATCAACTCAGGCGCTGCATTTGCTGCTGTTGTTGGTCCCTTGGTGGAGGTTCCTATTATGGTGGGACTGGTGTCTCTAGCCTTAAAAATGAAAAATTCTATTGAGCAATAATTATTGTTTAATATTATTTTCCTGACTGCTATATGAAGTGACGAGACGCTAAGCAAAAGGGGCCTTATGAATACACCACAAAGATTATTGATCGTTGGCGCTGGCTTCCTAGCTATTGCATGCTCAACACCCCAAAGCGACTTTGGAGTCTATCAGCAGTCAGATGGCACTATTGGCGTGCATGCTCCTAAGGGCGCAAAAGAGATTGAAGTGCAAGCGGTTGCGCTGGCTGAGTGTAAAAAGCAGGGAAAAAGGACTGTAACCATCCTAGAAAGCAGAAAAACGGCCAATGACCGTTTTCCGCTGACTTACATCTATTTATGTAGATAGTGCTTAGCTTAGCAACCACTTTTTAATAGATTTATTTACGCACATTGCATCTAGCGCAAGCCCAAAGAACTCGGAACCGTTGGTTACCATGCTTTCAATAGCCTCGACCTTGCCAGACTTGATGCCGCGCAAATAGGTGGCCGCACGATAGCGCAAGAAGTGTTCAGTTTCGCCTTCTTCATTCTCGGTAGAGCAAATTTCTAGATTGCCATAGCGTGTTTCTGGGTTAATGTTCAGAACAGTCAAACTCAAGGCGCCAACCAATTTCTCGGGAATCGGAATTGGCACATAGGAGTAGAGGGAGATCAGCATTTCTTCTTCATCTACCTCAATAATATGGTCAATATCCAGGACATCTTTTTCAGTTAACTCAGTTTCGCCAGAGTCGCCACCACCAAAAGTAGATTCAAACTGCAATATTGCATGATTGCTTCCCTTGGAGATTTCAATCATGTCTGGGTAGCCGAGCAAACCTTTCCACCAGTACATTAAAGAGAAGGTGCAGGGCTTTACTTCAATCAAGCCCTTATTTGTGGACTTTGCAAAATACAAGCCGTAAAACTCGTCATCTTGCTCAAGACCATATTGATCAACCTTTGGTGACTTGGATGAAGCCTTTTTTACAGCCTTCTTCGCAACTTTCTTAGCTGCTGGTGTTTTGACTGCGGGTTTCTTTGCAGTCACTTTCTTAGCTACTGGTTTTTTCACTACCTTTTTAACCGTCTTTTTGCTTGCTACTTTTTTAGCGGGGGCTTTTGTTACCACCTTGGTAGCTACTTTCTTTTTTGCTGGAGACTTCTTTG
>CAZHWF010000056.1:8572-9125 GCA_964536365.1 uncultured Polynucleobacter sp. | reverse complement strand
CATTCCATGACCACTTGCCAGGCGGATCTCGAGGAGTCCAAGCATACCTCTATAGCACTCTATGAGCAGACCATGGCTAAGATAAGCCAGGAATTAAGCCTCAAATCCAAGTCATTTAAGCAGTTGGCTGAAGAAGACCTCGTGGCAATGGATATTGCCAATAAAGAAGGTAATGGCAAAGCTATCTTTAAGGATTACAAGTTTGTTCTCAATAAATACCTCATCCCGTTTTTTGGAAAATTCCAATTAAAGGAAATCACTCCCGAACTGGTTAAGGATTTTGAATCTTGGCGCTTATCCCAAATGGGAAGAGATCCCCAGGCAAGCACTAAGCGTACCCATGCAACGACCTATAACCGGATAGTTGCCTTAGCTAGAGAGCAAAACTTGATTGCCGATACTTTTCGGGTTCCTTTATTAGATCCCCATGGATCTCCCAGTCAAGCAAGACCCGCTTTTAGTAAAGAGGAGATCATTCAATTATTAGCCTACATGCCTGGCTGGGAGAAGGTGGGGAGATCATCGCGTACTAAGGAGATGAGGCAACTATGTC
>CAZHWF010000056.1:0-8562 GCA_964536365.1 uncultured Polynucleobacter sp. | reverse complement strand
GAGAACCCTGTGTGCTTATTACATTGAATTTTTAGTGAATACGGGTGTTCGGCATGGAACAGAAGCATTGCCGCTGCGCTGGAAGCATTTGCAATGGCATTGGATTGGCGATCAACGCTATCTCAAGGTTTGGCTTTCCGGTAAAACAGGACCTCGGTATTTAATTGCCAAACATTTGGTGGTGGATTGCTTGGAAAGATTAATCACTTGGCACCAGTTGCCTTATAAAGATTTAAATGAAGTGATTGAGGCTAGATTGGATCGCTTGATATTTACTTTCCCAAGAGGGGTTCAGCCTTATAACTTTAATCCCCAATTTGAAAACCTCTTAAAGGAATGCAATTTATTAAAAGATGTAGCAGGGCGTAATCGTAGCCTGTATAGCCAACGCCATACCTATGCCACATTTGCGCTAGCTGAAGGTGTTGATATACACACCCTAGCTAGACAAATGGGTACTTCGACATTAATGATTGAGCGACATTATTCAAAACTTACTCCAATGATGGCGGCAGCGAAGTTGGCTTAAATCTTAAACTTTCCAATATGCAATTCTTCACATAAAAAACTTTGAATATCAGCCCTAAGTTCAACTTGCTTATGCCCATCGATAATGTCAGAAATAAGCTGGGGAAAATCATCGTTTGATATATGTGTAGAATCCGCTAATGCTTGATACCGATCTCTGGATTTGGTGTAGTAATAAAGCGCCTCGTTAAATAAGGCTTCCATTTCATGAAGGTCAAGTAAGGCACTTAAGGCTGCGCGAATACATAAAGCTGAATTCTTATTCATAAGCCAATAAATGGAGCAATCCTTATCGGCTAGGCTAGTGGCAATAAATTCAACATGCTTTAGATTGCCGATGACCATATAGGATCGATTTGGCCCTGTAAAGTTGAGATACCCATCTAAAATTTTGATAGCATCTAGTTCGAAATCTAATGTTTTAACAAGCTTTGATTGACCTTTTATGTAAATCTTTTGAGTGGATGAACTAATCATTTGAAAGTAATTTTCATCGAGCTTGGGCGAGGGTGTATCAAAGACGAAGACTGTTCTAGGGTAGCGCATATTATCTTTTTAGCTTATGTTTTCTTGATCAAAGCTTGTTAATTTCGTCGATGCTAAATCCACCACCAATATCTTCGCTGCCTTCTTCGTCCCACTCGGAAACCTCAAATTCCATTGCATCAGTTGAGGCTAATTCATCCATGTAGTCCATAAGTTCATCATCATCTGAAAAATCAGCATCATCTATTGCATATATTCTTGAAAAATAAACTCTATCTGTATATGAACCAAGTACTTCAAATTTAATAATTGCCATTTTTATCTACCTTTTAAAATTATTTAACGTTTGCGAATGCGGCTAATGATTTGCAAGAATTCCACCAATTCGCTGTAAGAGAACTGACCGCCTTGGATTTCCTCAAGCATGAGTTTTGCCATCATGAGTAGCTCAATTGAGTTTGCGGGTCTTTGCGAGGGATCTAGCGTGTTGGTATTGGGAACAATTAAATGCCAGGAGATTCGATTTAGATCTTGGTATTTAGAGCCCGCAATCTGAAGGATGTTGGGCGCTAGCTTTAATGTTGTAAAAACATAGAAAATCTCGCTCTCATCCATTTGTTGTTGCCATTCCTCTTCAAATTGCACTTTATTCACGATCTTTCTAGTAGAGACGGCATGGTTTTTGGAAAGGACAAATGCACTAATGCCTTCATCCCCGCCAACTAACTCAGCAAGAGCCTCTACAGTGATCTCCATTAACAGCTCAACGGATTTGCGCTTATTCATCTTCAAACTGACGCTCACGAATGGATTGAGTAATTTCGATATCCGTCAGAATTGTCCTGGCTGAACCATTCCCAGCATCGACAACACCTGCAATAGCTTGATCGGGCGGAGGCGTCTTTCCTGAGGCTTCGTAAATGGCCTTGATCTTGCTGACCCAGGCAGAGGTTGGGGCAGAATTCATATCCAACACAATGGATCGATTAATAACCCCGGGATCTACCTTATTAAGATGATTTGTTGTGAGAACAAAAACTACATGGGTATAGTTCATGATCGCTTTAAGCGAAGCATGAGCAGCAGCAGTTAAGTTATCTACCTCATCCAAAATTACATAATGTAGACAACTTGGGTTAAAACTCATAGTCATCAGACCACTTTGAATCTGTCCGATTAAAGAAGCACCATTTTGTCCTTGTGCACAGGAGTAAAAATCGTAGTTTGGCTGGGTAGAGTCAATGATTGCCCCGACGGGGATTGATTGCAAAACAGGGGTTGTTTTGACAGTCTCTAGCCAGCCAGGCAATAGCTTAGCCATCGTGGTTTTGCCTGAGCCATAGACGCCGTAAAGGAGTAGTGCTGATACGCCATTACCAGGAAATTTCACGGTACCGTCTAATACAGCTTCCAGCTTAGCCCTTGTATGAGGCATTAATGCAAAGTCATCAGGCGATGACGGGGTTGAGATATTGAGTGCCATAGATCCTCCTAGTTAGTTATGGCTTCACTTATTTCTTATCCGTATTGGCTTACCGCTTTACACAAAATGCAATTACGCGCCGACAGCCTGCTTTATTGCGCTAGCGCGAGACTGATCATCATTAGCTGCTTTAGTAGCTGGGGCTTTCTCTTGTTGCTCCTTGGCTACTGAGTGCGCCAAACTAGCTAGTACAGCAGTAATAGCTGTACCGTTTTGCACTAGTCTGCGAATAGCAAAACTACCATCAGCTTCTCGTGTTGAAAGCAGTACTAAAGCTCCGTTGTATTCAGATGCTTCAAACTGACTAGCCAAAGTATCGCTATGAAAAGAGGCTAATATCTTGCCTTCCATGGCAACACGGCCAACTGCAGCTTTATCCTTAGCCGTCTTATGGTTAGGTGATCGTTCGCGCCGAACTTCTTCAACCCCACCTTTATCTTTAAAAAACTGTGGGATTTCCATGCTGGGTGTCTTTAGTTCTGCCGCCGCTCGTAGCGCTAGGGCGTAAGAACTAACGCGACGGCGATCTTCATTGCCAAAGACGCATTGCACAACCTTAGTCATCAGGTGTGTGTTGTCTTTAAAGTCCCAACCTTGTTGCTTACAAAACTCTAAGAACCCTTTTTTTACAGCCATAGCTTCTGACTTAATGCTATTCATGCTTTGAAACAAGATGTAACAACTTTGCAAGATGCCATAAAGACGTTCATTGCTTCGAGTGAGATCTTGTGTTTGCCAAGCCTTTCGCTCGGCAATCAAGTTGTTTACTACAGCACCTACAGATAATTGAGAATCTTGGCTGATTTTTTCAACCAGATTCGTAACGACCTGTCCGTCCACTTTTTCAGTTACTTCTGCTATTTGGTCCATAAGACCTCCTTAATAAAAATCAATCAATTACCTTTACCAAGATGGCAAAGGACGAATGTCGGGAAACCCGACAGTGGATAAGAAATGAGTGAATTGTTAAAGAGCGGTAATACCAATGAGGCGAACTGTATGTCTAAAAATGAGTATTTTTTGTCCTTTAAAAAAACTAAAATTTCTTGACAGTAAATAGATACTTTTCTTTTCCATGTCTAATAGGGATAGAATCAAATATTGTTAATAAAATAGTTGACAAAAAATGAAGCTGTTTTTGACTAATAATTTCTATTGCGTGTAAAAAGTGAAGCGAAAACTTAAACTTCTAGAGCATCGCCGCCTAGAAGGAGCTCGTCTTTTAATGAAAGGGGTGGCTAAAGCTGAGGTTGCTAGGCAACTAGGAGTTAGTCGTCAAAGTGTGCAAAATTGGGCTATTCGTTTGGTTGTCAAAAGAAAGACTGCAGTAGGTAGCACTGTGGCTACTAGCTTTCAAAGCGAAGAAGAATCATTCTTAAGAAATAAGAAAATCTATAAAACTAGCTATAACGATCTTCGCTGTATGCCATTAGGCAGACCGCCAAAGCTCGATAGTGCAGATTTAAGAAAATTAAAGCGGCTTATAAAAGCTGGAGCAAAGTCTGCAGGTTATCAAGCCGATAAGTGGACGCTTGCGAAAATTAAAGAATTCATAGAGCGGGAATATCTTGCTAATGGAACTGTTAGCAGAACCTATGTATTGCAGCTATTGCGTGATTTAGGCTTTACTTGTGAAAAGCCTAATTTAGAAGATGAGCTCCCATTGCGAAAATGGGAGCGCCTGGGTTGGATAGAGGCTTAACTGGCTTAAATCAGCTCAACGGCATTACGTTTTTGCTCGTCATTTACATCGATGTATCTTTGCGTTACAGCAATGGATCTGTGACCAGCCAAAGAGGCTAAGATTCGAACACCGATGCCTTTATTAGCCAAAGTGGTAATGAAGAACTTTCTTCCTGAATGGCTGCTACCGCCACTGATACCTACATTCTTGTAAAGCTGATGAAACCACACGCATAAGCCATTGGGACTAAAACGTAAGCGGTGATCAGTATGAAAGAAAGGGATATCCGCTTCTTTAATATGTCTTGTTGTTAGGTAGTTGGCAAGTTCAGTTTGTAATCGCTGGGAAACAAACACAGTTCTAGGATGTTTGCCTTTAGTTTGTGCTGCGGAGAGGCGTATCTCATTCTTAATGGTGCCATCGGGGTTCACTACATCACCCATTGTTAGAGAAGCTATTTCGGCTACGCGAAGGCCTCCGAGGAAGCTGGTAAGAATGATGGCTCTATCACGTAGAGCATATTTTTTAGTGCTGACGTACTCAAGAACTTGGTCTAGTTCAGTTTGAGATAAGGTTTTTGCTTGTGCCATTTGTTTTTCCTGTCATAAATAAAATGTGCGTTTTAAGTATGTTTTCTTATTGGAAAAAGGTCGACCTCTTTTTGCCTTCCATGAAATCTTGAAGATCTTCCAAGAATCAATGACTTACAAATTCAGGCTAAGAATATGTAAATATTCTTAGCCTCTTTCTTGCTATAAGTATTTAGCTAAATCTTCTGAATATCGTGGGATTTAGACGACAAAACCCCATGATGCTAGCTAACACCTCAAATCACTGGATAGAGTGCTTTTGTAGATTCGCTAGTGCTTGCTTATATCCCCCGGAAAATACACCGTTTGTAGACGGTTTTTGAGGGGGATTTAGCTCGGATTGCGTAGTAGCTATCAGTGCAGGAGTAGGTTTGCCGGGAACTCTGGCAATACAACCTCTAACGGGTAGCTCCCAATACTCATTAATCCCATGGGCGGTATCGTTAATTTGTATGGTGATTCTGTTGTAGTTCATATCTAAGGCTGCGTACCCCTCAACAGCATTCTTCACCCCATTTGCGTAGTGATAAATCCAGCTCATTAAAACGTGATCCTCGTTTACAGGAACATTGTTTAAGCGAGATGCCATTTCAATATGTACTGGACTTTTGGCAAAGTGAAACCATGCCTCGATCTCTTCAAAATCCACTAAATACTTGGCATAGGGATCCATGATCTCTAATGTGCCGTTGTAGATGGCTTTGCGATATTGACCTTTTGCGTAGGTAGTTCCGTATAGTTTGTTTTCCCATAAGCGGGCTGTAATTTCTTTCATTTTTAATCTCCTTGAATGTTGAAAGAAGTCGCGGTGTTGCTTGAGATGCAGGGAGTAGCAGAGACAAAAGATAGTTGCTGTTGCGTGAGTTGCTGTTCAGAGCTACTCATTTGTCCCCAATACAGCAACTAACTGCATCTCTTACTGCAACTTATTTCTTAATCGCATCTCAATGCAACTCATTACGCGACTCGTAAATATTTAGCCCTCGTTAACAAAAACCATATTTTTTCTATCCAAAATTAGCCGATTTGCTCGTGATCTTAAAAGTGGTCGACCAAAGCGCCACTTCGAAAACATACTTAATGAGCCCATTAACTACTTAGGAGAATTCAAATGAGCCAGTTAAGTCACTTAAAACTAGTGGCCGTTAAAAAAGCCCGCAATATGCCGGCAATTGTTATTCGCAGAAACAAGCTCGGGTCAAAACTTTGGGAGCAGATCCAGTTGGCTAAGAGCCAGCTAGAAGGAACCCCATTTGTAGTGATGAAATACAAAACCGTGAAAGATCGAGAAACAGGGCTACGCAAGCAAGTAGAAATGCCTAAGCGAATAAAGCCATGGTGGTTTCAAAGCGAAGAAGGCAAAGTCTGCGTTTCGGTTAAGTATGGCAGTTGCACTTTGGAATTATCCAAGGGAAAGCCTAGCGTGGAAGTGGCTAGTGGCGAGGCTTTAATTAAGGCCTTAGAGTCAATTAAAGCGGCAGTAGAAGCAGGAGAGCTCGATGAGCAGATTGAAGTGGCCAGCAGTAGTTTACGTAGTGGATTTAAACGTTAGCCTCAAGGGGTGCATTGACACCCCTATCTTTTTATCAGGATTTACCCTGTTGCATCAGATCTATGTAGTAAGCCTAGGTTAAAGTTTGAAATAATTATTAAAAACCATAAGGGGTTTTCCATGGGCTTTTGGGGATGGGTTGGACTTGTCTTTTTCACTATCGTTGGTTGGAATCTCATTCAATGGGGAATCAAGGCTAATGATGAAGCAAAAGCCGAGGAAGAAGCTAAAGCAAGTCAAAAAAAGATAGCAGACGCAAAAAATGAGATGGAGCGAATCCGAAGCGAGGTTATTCGGGATTTAAACAAAACATGGAATGAGCGTTGCCTCGAATATATTGAAGCGCTTAAAAGTGGAGATAAATTTTTAGCTACTGCTAAAGGGCGAGATTTTTACTCTTGCAATAGGCGGTATAGCGGAAGCAGAATTCAGAGCCAAGTTATTACAGATGAAATTCGTATAAAAAATGAGGTTGCCAAAGGTAAGCTTGATCACGTTAATCCTCTTAGGCTTGAGGAGCTTGATAACGAAGAGCTTAGAGATCGGCTTGAGTTTTTGACTAAATAACTTTATGAAACGATATAAAGCAACTGTCAATGCAGCGGGAATGTGGGTGGAGACAATTCTCTATGCCCAAAACCAAGCTCAGGCATATAAGTTATTTCAAGCCATCTTCGGATCAAACAATGTGCCACATCAACCACTGCAGATTGGTTAATCATGCGATTTAATGAAATTGCGCCACAAAAGCCGCTAAATCCAGAACAGGCGAGACTTAAATCGATGAAAGATCGTGTTAAACGAGATCAAGCGGCTGTGAAAGCTGAGCGGGCTAGACAGAAAATTAAGTCTGGTCAAGATGCGTTAGTGAAATCGAACCAGGCCTAGCTTTACTCTGCATTCAAATACCAATTCAATCAAATTTTAATAGGGGCTGAAAGTGGCTAATTGCTCTAACTGCGGTAGATTCATGGATGGCTGGGGAAGTATCTGTGGGGTTTGTAAAGATAACGCAAAGATCCAGGAAGGCCAGGCTGATATGCAACGTCAGCTTCGAGAGGATGCAAGAGAAGCTGCTTGGGCGGCAGAGCGACACCTTGAGGAGGTTCGAGCTGCAAAGTGGCAGGCTAGTGCAAATCATGAAGAAGCAATGCGGGCCGAATCTGACCGTCTTGAAGAGCTGCAAAAGCAAACCCAAATTTTATTGGAAGGTCAAATTACTAATGAAGAGGCCTATCAGCGTGGGTTTGATTTAGAGGATGAGTATCTAAATTTATTGCTCACTGAAGACGGAAGGGTTTATTGGGAAATCTATGAGCCTTATTTGGTAGCTAGGCTTAATGCAGCTTATGAAAAGGGCGCTCAAGATAGACTGGAAAAGGAATTTGAATCCAACTATCCCGGATTGGAATACATGAAGCAAGAGGCATATGGGCATGGATATGCTGGTAGTAGAAATTGCAGCATTGTTTATTTGCATCATATTCCGCATATCTATCCAGCGAAGTTAGACATTCTCTCGGAAACTGGGCTAAAGCAAACTACAAACCAAGAGACGGGCAAGCTTGAATGGCAGTGGATGCCTGTATACATGAGTGAGGAGTTAAATGATGCTTATGATGCTGGTGCTGAAAAATACTTAAATGAGCAAAATACTGCTGAATTGGTGGCTGAGCGACTTGAGAAAACTAAAACAGATATAAAGCAGGCGGAAGAGTCCGCACGGCAAGAAGCAGAAGCAAATTTAGCAAGGCAACAAAATGATAAGGCGGGCTATAAAAAGAAACTTTATGCTGCATTCGCAACGTTAGTTGTTGGGCTAATTGGTTTATTTGGCTATTGGAAGTACGACGAATCTAGAACTTCATATTTGGCATTACGTGAAACACTCCAGAAAGAAGGTTGGAAGCCTTTAGTGAGGCCGCCAGTAGTAAAGAATTGGAAAAAGCCATTTCCTGAGGTGCTGTCATGTTACGAAGGCTATTGTGAATCGGAATTTGTAAACAAAAATAAGCCTAATAAAGTTCGTCAAGTTGTTTATGAGTATTGCGGTCATCCATATGGTAGTGAGTGCACGTTTCTAAATCCAAAAGACTTTATGCGCACTTACAGTGACACAATTGTTAGCAGAAAAAAGTCGGATGAAGATTACGAAACTACTCGCAAGCATTTTGAGGCATATTAGCGCTTGAATTGCTTAAGGGAATAGAGGAAAAAGATTGACTCAAAAATCCCAGGG
>CAZHWF010000055.1:338-9205 GCA_964536365.1 uncultured Polynucleobacter sp. | reverse complement strand
CCACCGTGCCATGGCCTCCCCCGCTATACCGCCGAATACCGTTGAGTTTGCAACCCCGTTTCCACCCAGACGATTGGCTCCATGGACTCCGCCAGTATCTTCACCAGCCGCAAAGAGCCCAAGAAGATCAGTGCTGCAATCCTTTTTGAAAACTAAGCCGCCCATCATATAGTGAGCTGTAGGCACCACTTCCACTAGATCATTGGCTAAATCAAAGCCGCTATCAGCGCAACGCTCTACCATTCCCTTAAATTGCTTACGAACATTATCTGGACCCAGATGACTCATTTGAATATAAACACCACCATTTGGCGTAGCACGTCCCGCCCGAATCTCTGAGTTAATAGATCTAGAAACAATATCTCTTGTAGCTCTCTCATTACGCGAATCATAGTTGCCCATGAAGCGCTCTTTATTTCCATTCAGAAGATAACCGCCAGCACCACGCAGACCCTCTTCCAGCACGGTACCCGTCATACGAGTTCCAGGACCGGCCAATAAACCTGTTGGATGAAACTGAACCATTTCCATGTCACGTAAAGTCAAACCAGCACGCAACGCCATTGCCAAACCATCACAACTCTTGTCACCTGATGGCGTGTGATACTTGTACATCGTTGGCCCACCGCCAGTTGCTAGCAACACCGCTTTGGCGCGCACCAATACAAATTGCCCTGTTTGCATATTGAGCATCAAAACGCCCGCGAGCGCTTTTTTATCTTTGCTATGTATTAGTTCAATAGCACGATGCTCCTCTAGGCGATGAATACCTCTTGCCCAAACCTGCTCCGCAAGACGATTAATAATTTCGATTCCAGTTAAATCGCCTTTATGCACAGTGCGATCAAAGGTCTGCCCTGCGAATGCCTTTTGGTGAACAGTGCCATCTGGATTGCGATCAAAAAAGCATCCTAGCTCGTTCTCTAATTCATGAATGCGCTCAACAGCCTTGCTAACCAAAGTCCAGGCTAACTCTTGATTAGAGAGCCACTTCCCACCTTCAATCGTATCCATGAAGTGACGTTCAACAGAGTCGCCCTCCGCCAGCGCAACGTTATACCCTCCTTGAACCATGCGAGTGCAGCCACACTTACCTAGCAATCCTTTTACGGCAATGGTGATATCTAATTTTGGATTTGTTTGATGTGCATGTAGAGCCGCAAACAAACCCGCGCCACCTGAACCCAAAATCAAAATATCAGTGTTAATGGTTGGAATTGCACTCATGGATTAATCCCTAAACTCTTCAAAACAGCATCTTTGTTGCGTGCGACATCTCCCTTAACCTCTTGGTATATGCTTCCACCATGGCTATCCATAGCCACCAGCAAGGGCCCAAAATCTTTAATTTTGAATCGCCACAAGGATTCAGGATTGAGGTCATCCATATCCACATCTTCAATTTGCTCAATCCAGGTTGTCTCCAAGGCCGCAGTGCCCCCAATAATGGCGAGATAAACACCGCCCAATTCTTGAAATGCTTGCGAGGAGCCTTCGCGCATACCACCCTTACCAACAATCATACGTACGCCATTTTGCGCCATCAACGGGCGAGTAAAACGTTCCATACGGTCTGAGGTGGTGGTACCAATACATATAGGCTGATAACCCGCAGGAAATTCTTTGCTTACAGGCACTTTACGAACATTCGGCGCAGTGTGAATGACGGCATGGCCATTTAAATCAAAACATGTCTTGCGACCGTGATCAAACATATGAATTTGAGTCGCATCGCGAATGCCAAAAAGAGTATTTTGCAATGTAACCGTATCGTTAATACGAAGTTTACGAATATCCTCTTCGCTAACAGGCGTCGGCAAGTTGTAATGGGCCATAGTATCTCTCTAAAAACCGAAATTGACACCAGCAGGTGTAATCGTTGCACGCGCTCTACGAGCAGAGTGGCATTGCATATTCACCGCGACAGGATTTAATGTAATGTGAGTGTGAGCAAGTTCAACATGAACTGCGTAAGCAGTACTATCACCCCCCAATCCCTGGGGTCCGATACCCAACTTATTTACCGCGACACTCAACTCTTTCTCGAGTTTGGCGCCCTCCTCATCGGAACAAACGCTACCCAATGGACGAACAGCCGCCCGCTTTGCCATTGCCACGCACTGATCGGAAGTGCCGCCAACCCCAACCCCAACTATTGTTGGAGGACAAGTCTTGCCTCCAGCAGAGACCACGCTTTCAATGACAAATGCTTTTACACCAGAAATTCCGTCTGCAGGAATTGCCATTTTTAAAAATGAGTTGTTCTCGGAGCCACTTCCTTTCGGAACCATTTCAATCTCTACCGTCTCAGCCTCATCACAAAAATCAATGTGAATAGCAGGCATATCAATGCCACACGAAGTGTGATTATTCTTGCGGCTAATCGGATGAACAACAGAGGATCTTAAGGGATGCTCTGTTGTGGCTCGCTCGCAACCTTTTCTGATAGCAGTTTTTAAGTCCACGCCATCAAACTGAACGTTTCTACCAATCTTGACGTTATAAATTGGTAGGCCGGTATCTTGACAGAGAAGATTATCTTCACGCTCTGCGACAGAGATATTAGTAATCATAGTTTTCAAAACAACCTGAGCACGTTTATCCGTCTCAGACTTGTCGAGCTTTTCAATGGCCGCCTTGATGTCATCGGGAAGTACTTTTAAGGCTCGAATGTAAAGTTCTTTGCATGCATCCTCTACCAAATTCATTTGTAACTTCATATCAACCTAATTAGTTAGCTAAAGACAAAAATAGAAGTCCGCATCCGATTGCGAACAAAATAGAAACTTGAATCCACCCTTTGCGTAAACCATGCCAAGGTCCAAACTCAATCATGAGCAAACGAATTCCCCCAGCCAAGTGAATCGCAAGCAGAATGACAAGCGCCCACTCCCCGAACTTAAACACCCAAAAATCCGTCAAACTCAGAGATGCCTGAAAACCCTCTGCGCCACGCAAAGCCTGAGACAACATTAGAAAATGTAGGGGGATAAAACAAGCTAGCAATAAGCCAGAAAAACGATGGCAGGCATAAGCAAAATAAGACAAATGACGTTTAGCACGAATATCCAGCTTTGGTCTCGATCTCATCTTGCACCACCCGTATAAACGCCAAAGACCGCAACTGTACCTAAAACCAATATCAAGAGCGCCAACAAACCTGATATTGGTCTTGCCAATCTAGTTTTTGGAAAGGTTTCTTGAAGAATGTTGGCAACCCCAATAGGCGCGTGCGCAAAACACGCAAGCACAAAAATCTCATAAAAAATTGCAAACGATAAGTTTCCCTGAGTGCGCCCCAAAATCTCTTGCGCACTTAATCCACCACGAATAGCATAAAAAATTATTAGCAAATGAATTGCGACACAGAGTCCGAGCACCATGGCGCTGATTCTTTGCGCATACCAAAGCTTCGCCTGAAGTACGCCGCTCATAACTTACCCCATTTACTTCCACGTACAGCGGCTTTTGCGATTAATTTTTTCAATCCAGCAATGCTGGATGTAGGCTCAATAGCTTTAGGGCAGCGCTCTGAACAAGATCCTTGGGTATGGCATGCATGACAACCGGCATCGCCAGCAACCGCACGCATGCGCTCTAACTGCTGAGTATCTCGAATGTCATTAGCCAGAGTCCAAGCGCGATTTAGTGCCGCAGGCCCTAAATATTCTGGCCTAGCTTCAACCACCTCGCAGGATGCATAGCAAACACCGCAACCAATACACTCTATTCCAGCATTTGCCAATTGACGTTCTTTAGAATCTGGCTCAACTTTTGCAAAATCATCATGCCGTGTTTGATTGCCTTTAAAAAATCCAACGGCGCCTTTCCACTTATTAAAGAACTCACGCATATCGGTTGCGAGATCTTTAATGACAGGCAAGTTATTTAAGGGGGCTATTTCCAAGGAATCCCCTTCTAAAATTTGCGAGACATGAGTTCTACAAGTCCAACGCGCGACACCATTGACCGTCATTGCGCATGAACCACACATACCCACGCGACAAGCAAAACGATAGCTCAGCGTTGGGTCCAACTTGCGCTGAATATAGGTAACCACATCCAAAACGGTTTGATTTGGGTTACGCGGCACTAGATACTCGACAAATTCGCCCTCTTGAGCACCGCGCCAGACTTTTACTTTGAGATCTGCATTTGACATGAAATCATTATATCTGTAGATAGTAAAAAATAAATCGAATATATTTTTCTTTGAGATAAATTTTTTATTTATAATTGGCAGATGTCTAGCATCCGAATTCTCAAAAATTTCTTAGTAATAGCTCGCCACAAGAGTGTGGCATCAGCATCACGTGAAATAGGCCTCACTCCCGCAGCCGCTGGGCAGCAATTACAACTGCTAGAGCAAGAGATTGGAATTGAATTGTTTGATAGAACCAAACGCTCTCTTACGCTTAATAGCTATGGTCGATCTCTCATAGAGCCTATCCAAGAAATCATTGCACGCTATGAGGCCCTAGGATCAAATCTAAAAGCCAACCCTAGCGGGACGATTGTATTGGGCGCTCTTGTATCAACCCTCATGGGAGCCTTTGGAAAAACACTGAATGAGCTAAAGCAAAATTATTCAGAACTTGAGATCAAACTAATGGCTGGACTATCTAGCAATTTCTTGGACCAAGTAATTGACGGCAGCCTTGATGCCGCTATTGTCACGGAGTCTCCTTTTTCCTTGCCTCAAAATGTTCAATGGACTGAGCTATATAAAGAGCCTATGATTTTGATTTACCCAAGCACCAACAAGGTAAATAAAAGCCCTGGCAGTGGCAATAATGCATTACCTTTTATCCGCTTTGTCAGGGATACCTGGACAGGTCACCTAGTAGATCAAACAATTAAGGCCAACAAATTAACGATCCAAGAAGGAATGGAGCTAAATTCTGTAGAGGCAATTATTGAATTAGTTAGACAAGGACTTGGCTATTCGATCGTTCCTCAATTAGCAAACATTTCATGGTCTAAGGATCGACAACTCAGAATTGAGGATCTGCCAGGAAAAACCATCTATAGAAAAGTCGGGCTTCTTGAGCGGAAAAAACACATGCGACAAAACGTGACTCAAATTATCAAACAGCACTTTTTGTTAAACGCAACCAAAAAGCTAAAACCTTAAAGAAAAGCCACCCCGAAGGATGGCTCAAAAGATTTTTGGAGGTACTACCTAAAGAATGAACTACGAGTTCATATTACGCCTCTACAAACCCCAGATATTTAACTTATGCATTAATTAAGACATAAATGCATCAAATTGGTGCATTTATGTCTTTATCTTATGGATTTGACTTCTTGATGGCTAGAGGTAAGCCTGCGGAAGTCGCATAAAAAACTACCAGCTCCACTGGAACATTGCCTGAATTAAATCCGTGGTGCCACTTATTGACCATCTCAACCACCACATCACCCTTCTTAAAGGTGCGCTGGATGCCACCCTCTTGAACAACGGTCAACTCACCATCAACGACATAAGCAGCATTGATTGCGGGGTGCTTATGAATCGGTAAGGCAGTGTTCGGAGGGATCATAAATTTCATTACCGCAACTTCAGGTGCAGATTGCAGATATGGCGGTAACGGACTACCAGTCCAGTCATTACCACTGCGAATCACTAATTCAGTAACTACACCCGGATGACCTTCATCTGCATGAGCGAGACCAAACACCCCAATAAACAAAATAAATGAATAAGTAAAAAATCTCATGCCAATCAATTAACTGTTTTAGTGATTTTCTTTTGCGTGATTAATTGAATACTTTGGAATTTCAATCACTAAATCTTCTTTGGCCACAATAGCCTGGCAAGATAAACGAGATTGTGGATTAAGGCCCCAAGCTCGGTCCAACATATCCTCTTCATTTTCATCGGGAGGATTGAGACTCTGATACCCCTCTTTCACAATCACATGACAGGTAGTGCACGCGCAAACCATATCGCAAGCATGTTCAATTGGAATGTCATTCTCCAACAAAGCTTCGCAAATCGAAGTCCCGGGTGAAACCTCGACAACTGCGCCCTCAGGGCAATATTCACTATGAGGCAATACAACTATTTGGGTCATGATTCTGCTCTGCTTGTTTGTTGATGTTTTATTTTGTATCGAATCAGATTTCAGCTACATTCTTGCCGGAGAGAGCCTTTTGAATGCTGGCATTCATGCGTTTTTGCGCAAAATCATCTGTTGCTTTGGCGGCATGATCAACCGCCTTACGTACAACATCGCTATCTGTCTCTTCATCCAAAATCTTTTGCAGGGTCAGCATTTCTAGATCTATTGCCCTTTGCTCTTCTTCGTTAAGTAAAGTGCGATCACTATCGAGCGCTGTTTGCACTGCATCGAGCAAGCGCCGTGCATTCACTTGCTCTTCACGCAATGATCTAGAAAGCAAATCTTCTTTGGCGGATGCAAAACCATCTTGGAGCATGCGCGTAATCTCAGCATCTGTTAAACCATATGAAGGCTTGATATCAATAGAGGCTTTTACGCCAGAACCTTGCTCGGTGGCGCTCACTGATAAGAGGCCATCTGCATCCACCTGGAAAGTCACCCGGATACGCGCAGCACCCGCAGCCATTGCAGGGATGCCGCGCAACCCAAACTTACCTAGTGAACGACAATCTTGCGCCAACTCACGCTCACCCTGCACCACCTGTATAGCCAAAGCAGTTTGACCATCTTTAAAGGTTGTGAAGTCCTGCGCTCTAGCCACCGGAATCGGCGTATTACGAGGAATGATCTTCTCCACTAAACCACCCATGGTCTCAATACCAAGCGAAAGCGGAATCACATCCAACAAGAGCCATTCATCATCTTTACTCTGGTTACCTGCGAGTAAATCCGCCTGCATCGCGGCACCTAAAGCAACCACTTGATCAGGATTCAGGTTGTTTAATGGTTGCGTACCAAATAACTCGCCAACGGCTCGCTGCACATTAGGCATACGAGTTGAGCCGCCAACCATCACCACACCCTTAACATCTTCAGCTTTAAGACCAGCATCACGCAATGCTTTTTTGCATGCCATTAAAGTCTTGTTCACCAAGTTCTGAGTAATCTCAAAGAATTGCGCTTGACTTATGCCAACATTAACGACCGTGCCATCAGCCAGTGTTTCGTGTACACGCGCTAATGGGCTATGGCTAAGCTGCTCTTTAGCATGCTTGCATGCTTGAAGAAGAGTTCGATGATCATGAATCGATAATGGCGGCAATTTGGCTTGCTCGATGACCCAGCAATATAAGCGATGATCAAAGTCGTCTCCACCTAGAGCGGAATCCCCACCAGTAGAGAGGACCTCAAACACACCACGACTCATGCGCAGTATCGAAATATCAAAGGTGCCACCGCCTAGGTCATAGACAGCGTAAACGCCTTCAGAGGCATTATCTAAACCATATGCAATTGCAGCAGCAGTAGGCTCATTTAATAAACGAAGCACTTCAACACCCGCTAACTTCGCCGCATCTTTGGTTGCCTGTCGCTGCGCATCATCAAAATAAGCGGGAACCGTGATGACTGCGCCAACAATTTCATCGGAGACAGAGTCTTCAGCCAATTGACGCAAGCGTGCCAAGATTTCTGCGGAGACTTCAATTGGGCTCTTGTCACCTGCAACCGTCCTCAGCTTGAGCATACCTGGCTGATCTACAAAATCATATGGCGCGTTTTCAATATGCTCTACATCTAGCAGGCCACGCCCCATAAAACGCTTGACTGAAACAATGGTGTTCTTGGGGTCAATTACCGCACTCTCAAGCGCCTCAAAGCCAGCCTGAGTTCTACCGCCTGGTAAATAACGAATGACGGACGGCAATAACTCGCGACCTTGCGCATCAGACAATACTTTAGGCAAAGCATCGCGCACAATCGCCACTAATGAGTTTGTGGTCCCCAAATCAATACCAACTGCGATACGCCGCTGATGGGGCGCTAGCGATTTACCAGGTTCAGAGATTTGCAATAAGGCCATAGATACTAGATTTTAATTTACGCTGGCCTACACCAATGCAGAAATTGCATCATCAAGCTCGGTAATAAACTTATCAATAAAAAGCAGGCCTCGCAAAAGTTCGGCTGCGCGTTCATAGTTTTTAGCACCATCAATTGCTTGAGCAATTTCAGCAATAGTTTCTTCTTTAGCTTGTTCCACCTCGGACATTAAGGCCTCTAGAGCTCCCAGATCATCCGCTTGGTCGTCAAGGCTTTCACGCCATTCCATCTGCTTCATCAGAAAAGCCGTAGGCATCGCTGTATTGGTTTCCAACTTAGCATCCACGCCATGAAGTTGGCATATGTAGAGACCGCGTTGGATCGGATTCTTGAGTGTCTGCAAAGCGGTGTTCGCAAAAGTTGCCATTTGCATAGCCAGACGTTGCTCAACATCGCTACCACGAGCATGCCGATCAGGATGCACTTCATTTTGAATCGCCAGGTATGCCTGATCAAGGGCAGGCAAATCGATTTTGAATTGCTGATTTAAACCAAAGAAACGAAAGTAGTCGTCAGACGCGGAAAGATTCGCCACAACCACACTCATCTTTTACGTTTGGATTTTGAAACTTAAATCCTTCGTTCAAACCCTCGCGCACAAAGTCTAGCTCTGTACCATCCAAATAAGCCAAGCTCTTTGGATCAACGAATACTTTTACACCATTAGATTCAAATACCTGATCTTCAGCTGCAGGTTCATCAACATACTCCAACTGATATGCCAAACCGGAGCAACCTGTAGTACGAACGCCCAAGCGCAAGCCGCAACCTTTGCCGCGCTTCTCTAGATTGCGATTAACGTGCTTCGCAGCTTTTTCAGTTAAGGTAATTGCCATAGTTACGCCTACTTAATGAGACTCT
>CAZHWF010000055.1:0-328 GCA_964536365.1 uncultured Polynucleobacter sp. | reverse complement strand
TGTTTTAACTTTTATTTTGTGGGGTGTTTTTCTTTGTAATCCGCAACCGCTGCCTTGATGGCATCTTCAGCCAAGATAGAGCAGTGAATTTTTACTGGCGGCAAAGCCAACTCTTCAGCAATCAGCGAGTTTTTAATCTCCAAGGCTTGGTCCAAAGTTTTACCTTTCACCCACTCGGTAACTAATGAAGAAGAGGCGATTGCGGAACCGCAACCATATGTCTTAAATTTCGCATCTTCGATTACACCTTGATCGTTCACGCGAATCTGCAACTTCATCACGTCGCCACAAGCCGGGGCTCCAACCATACCAGTGCCAACGCTCTCAT
>CAZHWF010000054.1:5927-9293 GCA_964536365.1 uncultured Polynucleobacter sp. | reverse complement strand
GTTTAAGTGCCGTCCTCGTTTGCTTGGGCGCCCCATCCAGCGCATGGGCCTTGTTTGCTGACGATGAAGCGCGCAAAGCAATTCTGGATCTCCGCAAGTCTCTAGCAACCACCCAGCTTGAGCTACAAGGCCAAATCGATAAGCTCAAGACTGAGAATGCCGAGCTGCGTGGCAAGGTGGAAAGCCTGGAGAAGCAAGGCGAAGATATCAGCACTAGCCAAAAAACCTATTACCAAGATCTTGATACACGCTTAGGCAACTTTGAGCCGCGCACAGTAACAATTGAAGGCGTTTCCGGGACAGTTCAGCCTGGCGAGAAAAAAGCGTATGACGAAGCATTGAAAGCATTCCAAGCGGGTAATCTTAAAAAAGCGGATGAAGGCTTTAGCGCCTTTGCAAATCGCTATACCAAGAGTCCTTACTTACCGCTTGCTCTCTTTTGGAGTGGCAATAGCAAGTACGCCAACAAGGATTACTCAGGCGCAATTATTCAACTGCAAACCTTGATCAAAAGGTATCCAAACCATCCACGCGTTCCTGCGGCGATGGTCACATTAGGCAATGCGCAATTAGAGAGCGGCAATAAGGCTGCTGCCAAAAAAACATTTAGCGACATTATTGCCAAGTATCCAGATACTGAGGCTGCTAAAGACGCACAGCAACTGATTGCTGGCACCAAGTAATCACCTCAATCAATTATGTCTAAGCTGTCCGCTGGATTTGCATCACTCGCGCCCCGTAAAACGGGCGCACCAGCAGTCATATTATTCTCTGGCGGCCTAGACTCCACTACCGTTCTTGCGCTTGCGAAAGATCTGGGGTACACACCCTACGCGCTCTCAGTGGGATATGGCCAGCGCCATTCTTCAGAATTGGCTGCCGCCAAACATATCGCCAAGCAAATTGGAGTGGCTCGTCATGAGGTGGTTAACTTAGATCTCACGCGCTTTGGTGGATCAGCATTAACTGACTCGACTATTGCGGTACCTACCACTCCACATCAAGACCAAGAAATCCCCGTAACTTATGTCCCTGCTCGCAATACGATTTTGCTATCGCTTGCCCTAGGCTGGGCTGAGTCCCTGGGTGGTTTAGATATTTTTTACGGAGCCAACGCGGTGGACTACTCTGGCTATCCCGATTGCCGCCCCGAATATGTCAAGTCATTTGAGCACATGGCAAACCTAGCAACTAAAGCCGGGGTGGAAGCCATCAATAATGCAAACCGCTTTCGGGTGCACGCGCCAATTATCGATCTCACCAAAGCCCAAATTATTCAACTTGGTAGCACCCTAGGCGTAGATTATTCCCAAACAGTATCTTGCTACCAAGCCAATGACTTAGGCGAAGCCTGTGGAGAATGTGAGTCTTGCCGGTTAAGGCAGGCGGGCTTTAAGGCGGCGAATGTGAGTGATCCAACCCGGTATCAGAACAAAAAATAAATACCTAATTCCTGCAATATTTAGCGAATTACATTGGGTAATTTATAGATTCATAAATCTCTATTGACCCCAATAAAGACTCAAATTTTTCAGCCTCTTCACTCCCCAATGCCGGCAGACTATCGAAGAAATAGGCAGCCTCCGCTAGAGCAGCTTCATACTCAATCTCATTCTCAATTAATTTTATTGAATCCATAGCGTCGCTCAATTATTTGTATTAAGCATCCTGGCTACATAGCGTGCAATCAGATCAACCTCTAGATTTACCGCATCCCCTTCCTTAAGGCTACCCAGCGTAGTGTTTTGCAAGGTATGGGGGATGATGTTGATATTGATGATGCAGGAGTTTGTCGTATCTTCAGTTTGATTGACTGTAAGCGATACCCCATTGACGACGATTGAGCCCTTATAAGCCAAGAATGGAGCAAGTGCTTTAGGGGCTTCAATACGCAGCAACCAAGAGCCGTAAGCGTCATTCGCTACTTGTGCGAAGTGTACGACTTTCCCAATGCCATCCACATGCCCGCTGACCAAGTGCCCACCCAAGCGATCATTGAGGCGCATGGCTTTTTCAAGATTAACGGGACCTTCTTTATCCAGGCCAACCGTTTTATTGAGGGACTCACGCGAGATGTCTAATGAAAAACTATTTTTATCTAATTGGGTGGCCGTCATGCAGGCACCCTGTATGGCAATGCTGTCACCTAAAACGACATCATCCAAATACCCCTCCGGAACCTCTACCTCCAAATGTAAGCCATCACCCTTGCGTTGGGCGCTTTTAATTTGACCGACTGCGGTAATGATTCCAGTAAACATAGGGTGATTGTAGCAATTCGTTTTAATTAAGTTTTATGAAGTTTTGATTAAGCGTAAGCGCACATCAGAATCAAATGGAGCGGACTCTAATAACTTCCAGCTCTTCTTCTGATCTAAGACCTCTAGAGGAGATATATTGGCCATGCCAATGCCTTCACCCATAAAGAAAGGAGCGTAATAAAGCAATAGTTCATCAACACAATCTTCACGCAGCAACGATCCATTGAGCTTAAAACCTGCCTCCACATGAATCTCATTCATTTCGCGCTCTTGCGCAAGATAGGAGAATAGCTTTGGTAAATCAACCTTACCAAACACATTTGCCATCGCAATAACTTCAATGCCGCGCGCAGTGAATACTTTCGCTTTTTCTTGCATCTCAGAACCATTAAGGCTGGCGCAAATAATCATAATGCCTGCTTGATCAATGTCATTAAGAATCTTGGCTGTTGACGGCGTTTCTAATTTGGAATCAATGATGATGCGCCATGGTTGACGCTCCGTTTTAACCTCTCTCACATTGAGACTGGGGTCATCTTCCTTTACAGTCCCCACACCAGTGATGATGGCGCATGCTTGAGCACGCCAATGATGACCATCCGCTCTAGCAAGCGCTCCAGTTATCCACTGACTATGGCCATCTGGCAAAGCAGTTTTGCCATCTAGGCTTGCGGCTATCTTCATGCGCACCCAAGGTAAGCCACGAGTCATCCGTGAAATAAATCCACGATTGAGAGCTTGCGCCTCTGGCTCTAGTAGGCCGCACTGAACCTCTATGCCGGCTGCTCTTAACTTTTCCAAGCCTCTGCCAGCCACAAGAGGATTGGGATCGGACATAGCCACAATCACCTTAGCTGGCTTAGCGGCAATAAGGGCATCAACACATGGTGGTGTTCGCCCAGTGTGGCTACATGGCTCAAGAGTGACATAAATAGTCGAACTGGTTGGGTCATTACCAAGAGACCTGGCATTGGCCAAAGCTTGCACCTCAGCATGAGCGCTGCCCACCTTCTGCGTAAATCCTCGCCCAATCACTTGGCCATTTTTAACAATGACGCACCCAACCCTGGGGTTGGGATTCGATAAATAAAGTGCTTTATGAGCT
>CAZHWF010000054.1:3765-5917 GCA_964536365.1 uncultured Polynucleobacter sp. | reverse complement strand
GCTAATGCCTCGGTCATAAACTGGTGGTCAACTGCGCTATACATAGGGTCTATTAAACCATTCAATGGCAACGTCTTGCATCTATTAATGGATTGCAGATCCGCCAACGGCCACCGCTACCCAAAATCATTTGGCGCTCTAAATTTGGATAATGGGCGTGCCCCAAAATTAGGCGATTGGCAACAAAACCTCCATGGGCTGTTTTAGCGGCGCCAGCCGCATTAAACAAGATGCCTCGCTTGCCTGTATGGGGGTCGATAAACTGCTTTCCACCACCCTTAAAGTAAACAGGGTAGATGCTTGCCTGAGAAATCCAACTCTTTTCAATGCATCCTGCTGGCGGAGGCTTGGCAAAACAGCCACTTTTCACGACCCACCCCGTCTCCCACTGATCTTCAGCGCTGGGCACTAAGCGTACGGACTGACCCAAATAGAGAGCTTGCTGACGTGCAAAATGCGCATTAGCAATAAATCTTCTCGCAATGGCATCAATTTCTCTAGATGCCATTTGCTCCTGCAATAAAGGCATTGTCATCATGGCAATGATTGCAATGATCAACACCACGCCCATGAGCTCTAACAAACTAAATCCCAATTGCTGAACATTTGGCTTTCTTAAGTGCCAAATATATTTATTCAAACACTTGTCGCCAATTAATACGATTTACTGCGCCTGTTTTTTCATTAACAGCAATGGTAATTTGGATTGCCGGCTTTATTTTGCTCGTAATGATCCAGTGATTTTTTCCGGCAGGCTGAATAAAGCAAAGATTTTCTTCCAAACTCATAAGAGTAGTGATATTTTTCTCACAATCTAAAACTGATTTTTCAGCAGCCCTAAAATTACTATGCGCTAACTGCATCGTTTGCATCTCAATAATGCGCAATGCACCAAGTCTCTCTAAATGGCTAATGAGAGATGAGCAAAGCAATAATAAGGAAATAACCCAGGCCAAAATCACAATAAGTTCCTAGTTGAAAAAGTGCGCTCTAGATCCAGATGTAACCTGGCTCCATCGGTCATTTTTAGCCTCACCTTTAATAGCCTTTGTCCTTCCTGGCCCTCCTCCCTCTCCTTAGGCTGAGCTTGCCTCGCCTGCGCTTGAGCGCTACTCACTTCCTCAATGAGAAGTTGATTGACACCATTCATCAAGGTGGTATTTTGAATTCTGCCTTGGCGATCTAGCGACTGACAAATGAGTGAGCCCCCAACCACCTTCCCTCCCTTGGGCACTCCAGCCTGTCGTTCCACTAAAAATCCTTGAAGTGCTAAATGATTTTTGGTTCGCTCTTTAGTAATGACATTACCGATGCAATCAAAGTCAATGCCGCTGGATACCTCATGACGCACAAGCAGAGAATCAGAACCTCTAAACCCTGAATGCTTCTTTATTTCCAAAAATAAATTCTTATTACCTTTCTGATGTGAAATATTGCGGTATCCAGCCATACGAATAGCGCGGCCAATCATCTCAAACGCACGATCTGCTTCCATACTCAAGGCTTGCTTTTTTTCATACTCAATTTGCTTAATGAACAGGTCGGCGCTTATTTTTATCAGTGGATTTAATATCAGTCCGCACAATGCGATTCCGACCAAGCACTCGAGTAGAGTCATGACTTACGCCTTTGCTGGAAAAATTGAAATTAGCTCTTGATTGCTCTTGAGTTTCAAAATCATCAAACTCCCTCATCAGCTGTAACCTCCTGTTGTCCTGTTGAGATAGATTTAAAGCAAGGCGCTGATAGGCCCCTATTGAAGCCATCCAGGATCCTAAAATGATGCTCATGGCCACTAAAGACTCCAATAAAACAAACCCGTGGCAATTTTGGGATCCCTTCATCAAATTAGACTTTTTTGAGCTGACATACCCTATTTTGAAAGGGCAAATTCAGGACTAAAACTCCTATCCAAGGCTCTTGTTGTCTGAAAGGCGGGATATTGCGGTAGGACTGAACAACATATAGGTCCTGCGCTTAAAATAGAGGGCTATGCCAAATACCCTAGCCTCCACCGAAGAAATTATTGCCGAGCTACGCGCCGGCAGGATGGTGATCCTCGTAGATGAAGAAGATCGTGAGAATGAAGGGGATTTAGTCCTTGCCGCAGATCACGTTACTGCAGATGCGGTCAATTTCATGGCGAAACATG
>CAZHWF010000054.1:1811-3755 GCA_964536365.1 uncultured Polynucleobacter sp. | reverse complement strand
ACATGGACGTGGCTTGATTTGTTTAACACTGACTCGCGAACGTTGCCAACAGCTCAACCTTCCACTCATGGTGCGTGATAACGGCACATCAATGGGCACTAACTTCACCGTCTCCATCGAAGCCGCTAGTGGAGTAACGACTGGCATCTCCGCAGCAGATCGAGCACTTACTATTAAGACCGCTGTCATGCCAAATGCTAAGCCGAGTGACTTAGTGCAACCCGGTCATATTTTTCCCTTAATGGCTCAGCCTGGCGGTGTACTCATTCGGTCGGGTCATACTGAAGCAGGCTGTGATCTGGCAGCCATGGCTGGATGCTCTCCCACTGCCGTCATCTGTGAAATCATGAAAGACGATGGCAGTATGGCGCGCCTTCCCGATCTTCTAGAGTTTGCGAAAGAGCATCAATTAAAAATTGGCAGCATTGCCGATCTCATTCAGTATCGCAGCCAACATGAAAGCATTGTGGTGCGAGAGGGTTCTCGTGAATTCATCACCCCTTGGGGAAAATTTCAAGGCATTATTTATCGCGACACCCCAAGCTCCTGTGTACACATTGCGCTAGTTAACGGCAAACCCTCGGAAGCAGAAGAAACCTTGGTTCGTGTGCATGAACCAGTCACGGTTTTGGATTTCTTGGACTCCAGCGTAAGCACACACTCCTGGCCACTAGCTAAAGCACTAGAAGAGCTCGCTGGTGCACCTAGCGGCGTTGCGGTTCTTTTAAATGCCTCTGGAATTGCAGCACCCAATGATCAAGATTGGCTGGCGCAGTTTCAAAAACTCAATCAATCCCAGGAAGAGCCTAAGAAACCTTTGGCTAGAAAAACAGACTTTAGAAGCTATGGTATTGGCGCACAGATTCTGAAAGACATTGGCGTTGGCAAAATGCGTTTACTGGCCAATCCAAGCCCCGTACCAAGCTTATCTGGCTATAAGCTTGAAGTTACTGGCTACAAACCTTATGCGCTGTAATCACTTTTAAAGTATTCACTATTTTTAGAAAATAAATATGACTAATTCCAATAATGATTTTGTAGGCGTACTTGAAGCAGACCTCAATGGCCAAGGTTTGCATATTGGTGTTGTACAAGCTCGCTTCAACGAAGATCATTGCGTTGCCCTGACAAATGCGTGCATCAATGAACTCCTCGCCCTGGGCGTAAGTCAATCTGATATTAAGCTAGTAACCGTACCAGGTGCTCTGGAGATTCCATTTGCCTTACAAAAACTGGTTGAGACTGGCGAGTTTGATGGCTTAGTTGCATTGGGAGCAGTCATACGTGGTGAGACCTATCACTTTGAACTGGTATCAAACGAATCGGCTGCAGGCATTACTCGTATCTCCCTTGATTCTGGTTTACCAATTGCCAATGGCGTCTTAACCTGCGACACCGATGAGCAAGCGGAAGCTCGCGTTCAAGTTAAAGGTGCGGAGTGCGCACAAGCAGTAGTAGAAATGGCCAATTTAGCCTTGGCATTAACGCCTGATCTCGATATTGAAATTAACCCGGGCGAAGAAGAGTAATTCGCATGAACCCATCCAGTCAAAACCCACTTAATCCACAGACAAACAAGGAAGCAAAGGCAGCGCCTAAGAGATCGTTAACACCACGTCGCCGTGCTCGAGAGTACGCTCTTCAGGGTGTTTATCAAAGTCTCGTTATGCGCCGCGCCGGCAGCATTCCGAACGGTGCCGCAATCGCCAAGCAATTAGCAGAAGATCCAGCATTTCGCCGCTGCCAGCTTGAACTCTTTCAAGGTATCTTTGACGGCGTACTAGCTCGCACTGATGAGTTAGAAGCCATCATCACCCCCGCCCTAGATCGCCCAATCAACGAGCTATCACCCGTAGAACATGCAGCACTCTTAATAGGCGCTTATGAGCTTGCTGTAGATCTCTCAGTACCCTACAAGGTAGCCATTAACGAAGCTGTTGAGCT
>CAZHWF010000054.1:0-1801 GCA_964536365.1 uncultured Polynucleobacter sp. | reverse complement strand
GGCGTGTTAGATCTGTTAGCCCAAAAACTGCGTACCGCGGAAACACAAGCCAGCTAAACAATCACTCTTTCACCATTGAGCAAGCCAAACCTCCATGAGAAATAGTCTGGAGGTTTTTTACTTCCAGCAGGGATAAAATAATCCGTATCCATTACAGGGCAAAAACAGGGTCAATGATCATGAAAAAAGTAGATATTCGTAGTCATCTCAAAGATATCAGCCTCTTTAAAGAAGATGCGTTTATAGACGGCAAATGGATCTCATCACAAAAGACCTTTGAAGTTCATAACCCAGCGACAGGCGAGGTGATTGCTGTCGTTGCAAACCTGGAAACTAGTGACGCTGAATCAGCCATTAACGCTGCTGAAAAAGCGCTACCAGTATGGCGCAGCAAATTACCTAAAGAGCGCGCGCAAATCATGCGCAAATGGTTTGATCTCATTATTGAAAACACGCAAGACTTAGCCAAGCTCATGACGCTCGAGCAAGGCAAACCTTTGACAGAAGCTGCTGGCGAGGTGGTTTACGGCGCCTCATTTGTAGAGTGGTTTGCAGAAGAAGCTAAACGAGTAGAGGGATCTATTCTCGGGAGTACATGGAGTGATAAACGCTTAATGGTTTTGAAGCAGCCCATCGGTGTCTGCGTAGCAATTACTCCCTGGAACTTTCCGATTGCGATGATCACGCGCAAAATTGCGCCGGCGCTAGCGGCAGGCTGCACTATTGTGATTAAGCCTGCTGAACTCACACCACTATCAGCCCTAGCATTAGCCGAGCTGGGAAAGCGAGCCGGCATTCCAGATGGTGTGATTAATATTCTGACAGCAAACGAAGATCAATCTATTGCCATTGGCAAAACCTTGTGCTCTTCGCCGACTATACGTCACCTCTCCTTTACAGGCTCCACAGAAGTTGGCCGTATCCTGATGGCACAATGCGCTCCTACCGTGAAAAAACTCGCATTAGAGCTTGGCGGTCATGCACCATTTATCGTCTTTGAAGATGCTGATATCGATGCAGCAGTTAGTGGGGCGATGGCATCCAAATTCAGAAACTCAGGTCAAACTTGTGTTTGCGCTAATCGTTTTTATGTCCACAAAAAAGTACACGATCAATTTGTAGAAAAATTTGCCAAAGCCCTCTCAGTCATTAAGGTCGGTAACGGCATGGAGTCTGGTATTACCCAGGGCCCACTGATTGAGTCTGCGGCGTTGGAGAAAGTGAAAAAACATGTTGCCGACGCCATTAGCAAAGGTGCAACGCTGGTATCTGGTGGCAAACAATCCATTGAAGGTAAAAACTTTTACGAGCCAACCATCTTGGCCAATGTAAATAACCAGATGCTCATTACTTATGAGGAAACCTTTGGTCCGATTGCCCCAATCATTCCGTTTGAGAGCGATGAAGAAGTAATCCAGCTGGCCAACAATAGTCAATTTGGCCTAGCGTCTTATTTTTATAGCCGTGATATTGGACGCGTCTGGAAAGTAGCCGAAGCCCTTGAATACGGCATGGTGGGTGTCAATACCGGCCTCATCTCAAACGAGGTGGCACCATTTGGTGGTGTCAAACAATCCGGCTTAGGGCGTGAAGGCAGCGTCTTTGGTATGGACGAATACCTAGAAATGAAATACGTCTGCGTGGGACTGTAAAGACGTTCTATTTCTTCTTGTTTGACTCCGGTCATGAAAGAAATTCGTTCAATGATTTTTTTCGCCAAATTTTTATCTTTGGGAAAATCTTGAGGGACTATGGAAAGAGAAAAACTGGGAATATTTTGCACTAATTGGGTTTGAAAACG
>CAZHWF010000053.1:9049-9683 GCA_964536365.1 uncultured Polynucleobacter sp. | reverse complement strand
TTTTCACGGCGCTCGGCAATGATGTGATTCTCATCAACTACTTCAGTAGCTGGGGCTGCGCCTAAATTAGTTTTATCATTCATATTAGTTGGTTGCGGTGGTATTTAATAATGGGATGGCAGTAATCAATTACACGCCTTGATTCAAGACGGCTTCAATAAAGGCATCGAGATCGCCATCTAATACTTTTTGAGTATTGGAAATCTCGACATTGGTGCGAAGGTCTTTAATGCGGCTTTGATCTAAAACGTAGGAGCGGATCTGATGACCCCAGCCCACATCTGTTTTGCTCGCTTCTAATTTATCCTGCTCAGCACGGCGCTTTTGCATCTCATGCTCGTAAAGGCGAGATTTGAGCATCGTCATTGCTTCGGCACGGTTGCGGTGCTGGCTACGGTCATTTTGGCACTGCACCACAATTCCGGTGGGAACGTGGGTTAAGCGGACTGCCGAGTCGGTTTTATGGATGTGCTGACCACCAGCGCCAGATGCGCGATAAGTATCCGTGCGAATGTCCGCTGGATTCACTTCAATTTCAATCGAATCATCAATCTCGGGATACACATAGATCGAAGCAAAAGAAGTATGGCGACCGTTTGAAGAATCAAATGGAGACTTGCGTACTAAGCGGTGA
>CAZHWF010000053.1:0-8995 GCA_964536365.1 uncultured Polynucleobacter sp. | reverse complement strand
CATCACCATCAGACTCTTCAAGAATCTCCGTTTTGTAACCTTTGCGTTCGCAATACTTGAGATATTGGCGATAGAGCATGCTTGCCCAATCGCAAGCTTCAGTGCCGCCAGCACCCGCTTGAATATCAATAAAGCAATTGCAAGAATCCATCTCGTTATGGAACATGCGGCGGAACTCAAGGTCGCCAATAATCTTGCTATAGCTTTCAACATCTTGTTCTATGGCAGCGATTGTTTCAAAATCGCCTTCTTCTTTAGCCATGTCAAATAGCTCAAGAGCGCTAGTAATGTTGGTATTGAGATCGGTGAGGGTGGAGACTAGTTGTTCAGCTTCCATCCCCTGATTATAAAGGGGTTATCGTGCAGAACTCTTAGGTCTTGGAGGGCTCATCATGCGCTTCAATCATGATCTGTACGCGGGCTTGGCCTTGATAGCGGTCGGTGACTAGGCGGTAGGCTAATTTGGCCTTGGGCGGAAGGCTTTGGGTGCGGTTAAACCAAACTGCGGTGAGTGGTTTGGTCGTGTCTGGGGCGCCAGCAGGGCGAACCATCAGGCGTAAATGCTTTTCTTTCATAAGACTTTGTTGGGTAATCTCAAATTCCCCATAAAAAACCGGCTGGGGAAATCCTTGACCCCAGATTTGTTCAGCAAGTAGATCGCCAATCTCAGGAGTGAATTCTGAGAGTTCAAGCGCGCCATCATGAGCATGGCGACGCTCTAATAATTCATCGGTAAGTAATTCAGAAGCGACTTCCTGAAAGCAGGCATCAAACTTTTCAAAATTATCTTGTCGAATCGTCAGACCTGCAGCCATTGCATGACCGCCAAATTTCAAAATGAGACCGGGTTCACGCTTGGAGACAAGATCAAGCGCATCTCGCATATGAAAGCCGGTAAGTGATCGGCCTGAACCGCGTAACTCCTCGCCGCTATTGCCGTCGGCTGGCGCGAAAACGATTGTTGGTCGATTAAAGCGATCTTTCAGGCGCGAAGCAACGATACCTACCACTCCTTGATGCCATTCGGGATGCCATAAGCAAATACTATTGCGTTGTGCCATGGTGCCTGCAAGTTGATCTTTGGCCAGATGGGAGAGGGCGGTGTCTTGCATACCCGTTTCGATAACGCGGCGCTCACGATTAATGCGGTCAAGCTCATGCGCTAGGGTAAGCGCTTCATCTGCATTGTCTGTGAGCAGTAAGCGAATGCCTAAAGTCATATCGGCTAAGCGCCCAGCAGCATTGAGCCTAGGGCCGATAGCAAAGCCAAGATCAAAGGTATTGGCTTTACGTGGATCACGAGTGGCCGCTTGAAATAAAGCCTGAATACCGGGCTGCGTGATCCCAGCACGAATACGTTTTAAACCGTTGGAAACTAATACTCGATTGTTGCGATCAAGTTGTGCGACGTCAGCCACGGTGCCCAAAGCGACGAGGTCGAGAAGATTTTCAACTTTAGGTTGGCTCTCATTGGTAAATTTTCCGCGCTGACGAAGTTCCGCACGTAGGGCGACTAATAGATAAAACATTACTCCCACACCAGCAAGTGCTTTGCTGGGAAACTTACAACCTGGTTGATTGGGGTTAACAATAGATATTGCGTTTGGAAGTTTGTCACCTGGAAGGTGATGGTCGGTCACAATGACTTCCATTCCCAATTCGCGAGCACGATCCACACCAGCTTCACTGGCAATGCCGTTGTCTACAGTAATGAGGTATTTAGGTTTTGGGTTTTGTTGTGCCGCCAGCTCAACTACTTCAGGTGTTAAACCATAGCCCATGGTGAACCTATTGGGAACCAGAAACTGAATCGGTGTCTCTGGACCACCCAGCATGCGTAAGCCACGCATGCCAACAGCGCAGGCTGTGGCGCCATCGCAGTCATAGTCCGCAACGATGAGCATCGGTTCTTTTTTCTCGAGGATGTCTGCGAGTAATGATGCTGTGCTAATGCAGTTCTTAAGAGCAACAGGTGACAGTAATTGCTTTAGGTCTAATGAAAGCTCATCTGGAGATTGCAAACCTCGGGCAGCATACAGTCTTGCCAATAAAGGATGCAAGCCGCTTTGAGATAACCAAGTGGCAGTTCGCTCTGAAAAAGGGCGTTGTGAAAATACGCTCATAGGGTCATACGCTCGCAATTTCTTGCCAAGTCAGCGGGTCGGATTTTTTCCAAAACGCCCAAGACTTTTTGGATATATTCTTGGCTGTGAAAATACGCTCACGAATCTTTCCATCAGGAAAGTCAATGATGGCGATTTCATCTAGTCGTTTATCTTTGAGCGCCGCACTCAAATATGGCCAAGCAGTTTCTGGTTGATCAAGCCATGCAAACCCACCAGCAAGATTATTGGCATCCAAAGCGATCTCAAGGGGGAGGGATAAAAGCTTTGCTAGGCCAGCCAGCATGGGGTGTGAGCCGATGAGGCGCTGTGATTGATTCAATTGGGAAGGAGTCTGCACATCTTCGAGTTTTCCTATGCCGCTAATCCAAAGAGAGTTGATGCTGGGCATGCCGCGTTGTTCGCGCTCTTCATTTACAGGATCAATATGCCATAGCATTTGAATTTCATTTTGAAGTTTTCGCCAGCGTTTAGCTACACCTTCTTCTTGGGTATCGTGGGGCATCCACCAATCAATATTTCGACCACGGGCTTGGTCTACGCTGAAGCTTGCCAAACTTGCAAACGGTCCAGCAGGAATAAACCAATAATGCTGATTTTGAAAAAGAACAGCATTCTTAAAATCTTCTTCGATAAAGGGTAGGGCGGTTTTCAGCAGCTGAGCAGATTCTTTATCTGTCAGTTGAATCTGGTTTTGCCCCATCAAAATGAGGTGATCTCGTGTCGCATGCAGATGAACTGGCTGTAGGCAGGCGATGACTTCATTTGGGTTTACTGCCTGATCAGATTGCCCAAGGAGTAAAACAGGAGCCAGTGGCACCAATTCACCGAGTAAAAACCGCTCATGAGGCAGTCCTTTTTGGGGGCTATCCTTAGTTTCGAGCATATCTAAGGCATCTTCCCCCGATAACATCAGGGTAAAGCGGCACAAATCTGCCTGATGCACTTTAGGAGGGGTGGAATTAACAGTCATTCCCCTGATTTTAGGTGGCATTTAGGTAATCCGTCGGCTTGTCCTCGTGATTCACTAAACTGTGGCTATGTTGAGACTTCCTATTGAGCTTGAAATTGGCCTGCGCTATACCCGATCCAAGCGTCGCAAGACCGTGGGTAAGCGTGATGGCTTCCTATCCTTTATTTCCGGAATTTCTACTGCAGGCATTGCTTTGGGGGTTGCCTCATTGATTGTGGTGCTTTCTGTGATGAATGGCTTCCAGAAAGAAGTGCGTGATCGCATGCTATCGGTTTTGTCTCATGTAGAGATTATTTCTCCGGATGGATTGGCAAATTGGGAGCCTCTGGCTTTGAAGGTGGCGCAGCAACCCCATGTTGTTGGCGTAGCGCCAATCGTCAGTTCGCAAGGATTGCTTAGTCGCGAAAATATGATGCGCGGTGTTGCTATTCGTGGAATCTTGCCTAGTGAAGAGGGCAAAGTATCAGATCTTCCAAAACAGTTTGTCGCAGGCAATATTGACGACCTCAAGCCCGGTAGTTTTGGGGTTGCTCTGGGTGCGCAATTAGCGGCAATGGTTGGTGCCCACGTAGGCGATCGAATTAATTTAATCGTTCCTGAAAGTGATTTAACGCCAGCTGGAGCTATGCCGCGGATGCGCACACTTCAAGTAGTCGGCATTATTGACAGTGGTCACTATGAATACGACAGCTCCCTAGCAATCATGCATTGGAAGGACGCTGCCGCTTTGTTACGCTTGCGTGATCCGTCTGGTTTGCGTGTCAAGGTGGATGACATGCAGCGGGCGCCTGAAGTCGCCAATGAACTAGCGACGATCGTGCCACAGGCTTTATGGGTGACGGATTGGTCGAGATCGAATCGCAATTGGTTTGCCGCCGTTCAGACCGAAAAGAAAATGATGTTCATTATTCTGACTCTGATTATTGCTGTCGCAGCATTTAATTTAGTTTCTACCCTAGTGATGACGGTAAATGAAAAACAGGCAGACATTGCTATTTTGAGAACAATGGGTGCAAGCCCGGGCCTTATACAAAGAATATTTTTAATCCAAGGCTTAGCAATTGGTTTGTTGGGTTCCTTGGCAGGCGTTGCATTGGGTTTATTAATAGCGCTCAATATTGATGTAATTGTTCCTGCAATTGAGGCAATCTTCCGCGTGCAATTCTTGCCACGCGAGGTGTATTTCATTAGTGAGCTACCTTCGGATGTGAGGGTAGGCGATGTGGTGACGGTGGGCTTAATGGCTTTTGGCCTTTCTGTGCTGGCAACTTTGTATCCAAGTCGCCGTGCTGCCAAAGTGCAACCAGCGGAGGCCTTGCGTTATGAGTAATTCATTAAATAGTTCGGATAAATTGGTATTGAAGGCCAGAGGCTTGGCTAAGACTTATGGCCAAGGAGCTACAGCTGTAGAGGTCCTCAAAGCAATCGATTTGGATGTGGCCTCTTCGGAGAAGGTGGCGATCGTAGGTTCTTCGGGCTCTGGTAAGAGCACCTTACTTCATCTGTTGGGTGGTTTAGATAGTCCAAGTGCTGGCTCTGTTGTTTTGGTGGGATCGGATTTGAATGGCTTATCGGTTAAAAAATTAGATCAATTGCGCAACCATAGCCTGGGTTTTATTTATCAATTCCATCATCTTTTAGATGAATTCAGTGCCGCAGAGAATGTTGCATTGCCATTGCGCATTCGTGGATTGAGCAATGATGAGTCTATGGAGCGCGCTAGCAAGATGCTAAAAGCGGTTGGTTTGGCTGCTCGTGAGCTTCATACTCCGGGAGAGCTCTCTGGTGGTGAGCGTCAGCGAGTTGCGGTAGCTAGAGCTTTGGTAGGTAATCCTGCATGTGTTTTGGCGGATGAGCCAACAGGTAATTTAGATACCGAGACAGCTGATGGTGTATTTGATTTGATGTTAGATATTGCTCGTGATCAAGGCACTGCTTTTGTGATCGTTACACATGACCCAATACGCGCTAAACGCTGTGATCGTATTTTGCATTTAGAGCGCGGAGTATTAAAGACATTTTCAGTATGAGTGGAAATCCCATGTGGATTGATACCCATTGCCATCTAGATGCTCCTGAGTTTGCAGGCAACTTGTCTGCGGTAATTAAACGAGCGTCTGAAAAGAATGTGAAAGCCATTTTGCTGCCAGCGGTAAGGGCAGCTGATTTCTCGCGTGTAAAAGAAGTTGCGCATCAGTATAGCCAGGAAATCCCAGGTTTGGTCTATACACTTGGCATTCATCCCTTGTATACCAATCAAGCGAAAGAGGGTGATATTGAGATTCTTGAGAAAAAAATCTTTGAATCACTTAATGACCCACGATTTGTAGGTATAGGTGAGATTGGTCTAGATTATTTTGTAGAAGATTTAGATCCTCACAAGCAAGAATTCTTTTTCAACGCTCAACTGCAATTAGCGCAAAAATATCAACTGCCGGTAATCTTGCATGTTCGCCGTTCTCAAGATGCCATTCTAAAAAGCTTGCGTCATTGCAAGGTTCCTAGCGGTATTGCCCATGCTTTCAATGGAAGTTTTCAGCAGGCAGAGCAATTTATTGGACTTGGATTCAAGCTCGGTTTTGGTGGAGCCGCTACATATGAGCGAGCCTTGCAAATTCGTAGGCTCTTAAAAGAGTTGCCTCTTGAAAGCATTGTTACCGAAACGGATGCGCCTGATATTCCGCCTGCATGGTTAAAGCATGAAGGCATCACTTTTAACGAACCAGCATTTTTGCCGCGCATTGCAACAGAATTGGCATCGGTTCGCGGAATTAGTAATGCAGAATTTGCTGATTCGGTATGGCGCAATGCCATGCAAGCATTGCCACGCTGGGCAGCGCTTTGCTCAAATAGTAAAAATCTCACTTTAGCTTCTTAAAGCATTGCGCTTAGCTATTGCGGCGTTTATCGCCGGTGGTTCGTTCCTTCTATTTTTGCCGCAAGTACCGCAGTACTGGCGATACATCTGCATCTTTGCCAGCTTACTTTCTTTGTTAGCAATATTTTTATTGCAAAAATTTAACCTGGCCAAAAAGATTGCATTAGTAGCAATTTTCATTGTCATGGGGTTTGCTTGGAATGCCCAATATGCTGAAAATCGCTCGGAAAATATTCTCCCCATCGAATTAGAGGGAAAAGAATTAACACTCAACGGGAGAGTAGCTGCTTTACCTCAGGGTGGCGTGCAGGGCGCCAAGTTTGCCTTTGATGTTGATAGCGCTACTCATGGTGGCGTCGTGATCGAAGAATTTTCCCGGCGGATTTATTTGAGCTGGCAGCCCGCCTGGAGAAATCCTCAAGCTATTCCGGAGGTAAAACCTGGTCAGCGCTGGAAACTCAAAGTCAAATTAAAACGACCTTATGGCTCACTAAATCCGCATACCTTTGATTTTGAGAGATGGTCTTTTCATCAAGACTTTGGAGCTAGCGGTTCCGTAAGGTCTGGTGAATTATTGCTCGACAAGGATATTGCTTGGCCAGAATTTGAATTACGTATGGAGCTTGCGCGTTGGCATTTACGTAACAAAATTCAGTCCATGTTGCCCCAAGATGCGAGATATGCCGGTGTGTTGATTGCATTAGTTATGGGCGATCAAAATGCAATCAATCAAGATGACTGGCAAGTATTTAATGCGACTGGTATTGGACATCTTATTTCTATATCCGGCTTACATGTAACGATGTTGGCTGGCGTTGGCGCAACATTGGCAGCATTCATCTGGCGTCGCCGAACTTGGCCTCTCCTTGTGCCCGTTGGCAAGGTCGCCGCAGTCTCTGGGTTTGTTACTGCTTTTGTTTATGCATGGTTAGCGGGCTTTCAGATTCCGGCGCAACGAACGATGTACATGGTTGGTGTAGTGGCGTTTGCTTTATGGACAGGAAGAAATCCTCGTTCATTTGATATCTGGTGGTGGGCTTTGGCTTTTGTTTTGTTAATTGATCCTATGGCGCCATACACGCCAGGCTTTTGGCTCTCATTTGGGGCTGTGGCTGCTATTTTGTATGGCATGGGTGGGTCTTCGGGATTGCTGGGCATTCCTACTGGAAAAGAGCTTGAGGTGCATTGGGTTTGGCGCATGTCGCAGGCGCTTCGAGAGGCTTGTCGTGTGCAAGCGGTTGTGACTTTGGCGCTACTCCCATTGACTCTATTCTGGTTTAGTCAGGTATCGATAGTTTCACCATTAGCTAACGCCTTCGCAATTCCATTGGTGAGTTACATCGTGACTCCGCTGGCAATCGCTGGAGCCTTGTTACCAGAATTTATTGGCCGATGGCTCTTGAATCCTGCCCATCTTTGCATGGAGTATCTGGCAATTGTGCTTGAGTGGATGGCTAGTTGGAGTTGGTCGGTAGTGTGGTCAAGGCAACCTGAGTGGTGGGCGCTCGCGATATCCGGGTGTGGAATGATTTATGCCATTAGTCCGGGCAGTCTTCACAAGACATGGGGGCGAAGATTATTCGCAATTAGTTTCTCATTTATTTTATTTATTCCACCAACATTATTTGGAGGGGCTAATCTTGCTCAGGGGGAATTTAAGGCAGTCGTTTTAGATATTGGCCAGGGCACGGCGGTGCTGATTGAAACTGCCAATAGAGCATTGCTGTATGACACAGGGCCGATTCAAGGGAAAAAGGATGATGCTGGGCAAAGAGTCATCCTTCCTTATTTGCGAGGCAGGGGAATTGATCGAATGGACCGCATGGTCATCAGTCATAGTGATAGCGATCATGTAGGCGGCGCTGCTTCACTTTTAAAGCATATTCAGTTGGATTTGATGATGGGATCTTTGCCAGTAAATAATCCTTTATTAATAAATTTAAAGGCAAGAAAAATTCCATCAATACCATGCCGCTTCGGACAGCAATGGAATTGGGATGGCGTGGAGTTTTTAATTTGGCACCCTCATGAAGAGTCGGTATTTGCGGATCAATACCCAGGTAAACCGAACGAAATGAGTTGTGTGTTAGAGGTACGCAATCAGAATAGCTCTTTATGGTTAACTGGTGATGTTGAAAAGCAAGGTGAGGCTGACATTACTAATCGTCTTGACTCTGAGGCGCTTAAGGAGATTGGTAATCGAGAAATCATTTTTATGGCGCCACATCATGGCAGCAAAACTTCTTCTTCTCTTGAGATCTTAAAAAAACTTCAGCCTAATCGAGCTTTCGCGCAAAATGGTTATCGCAATCGATATGGGCATCCACATCCAGATGTAACCGCTCGCTATAAAGCCTTAGAAGTTCCGTTTTATCAAACACCGCATACTGGCGCTCAGGTGTGGTGGTTTAAAAAAGATGCAAAGGCTTCGACACAATTTTTGCGACATGATATAAAACGACTATGGCATCGCGCGATACCAGATTGATTGATAGGAGAGCATGTATGAACAAGTTATTAATCCTTTCTTCCCTTGCTGTTGTAATCACGGTGGGTTGTGCTGGAGCAAGTGTTCGCCCTATCGTAGATATGAAGGGTGTAAATGAGGCCGCTTACGAGAAAGATTTAAGTGAGTGCCAAGCTTATGCTCAGCAGCAATCAGGTATGGGCGAGACGGCGGCTAAGGGCGCTGGTGCTGGCGCTGTTGTTGGTGGTTTGCTAGGCCTTGTCACTGGCGGCAATAAAACAGGCATTGTTCAAGCAGCGGGTGCTGGCGCAGTTGTTGGGGGTGCTGGTGGCGCCTTCAGTGGTAACCAAGCTCAAGAAGGAGTCGTAAAACGGTGCTTGAGTGGGCGTGGATATAAGGTTTTGAACTAAATCCTGTTTGAAATACTTAATAGTAGTTCGAGAAATTAGGCTCTCGGAGTCTAACAAAGCAAAAAGCCCTTAAAAATTAAGGGCTTAGTACGTAAATTTTGGTTGCGGGGGCAGGATTTGAACCTACGACCTTCGGGTTATGAG
>CAZHWF010000052.1:0-9684 GCA_964536365.1 uncultured Polynucleobacter sp. | reverse complement strand
AAAGGCAATGGTAGCGACGCCTCTTGGTCCTAAAACTCCTAAAGCGAAGTTTGTACAAGATGGCGCCAATCAGGCTCACATTGAGCTCGGCGTAAGCTTTGATCGCTCTTGGCGTGATGTTGGATTGGCGCTTGATCGCTCAAACTTTACTGTGGAAGATCGTAATCGTACTGCCGGTGTTTACTATGTACGCTACGTCAACCCTAAAGAATTGGGTGATACCAAAGGCTTCTTCTCAAACTTATTCAGTAGTAAAGATGATTCAAGCTTGAAGGCTAAAAAATATCAGGTTGTTGTAAAGAGCACTGGTGAGAATTCTGCGAATGTGTATGTGCAAAATGCCGATGGCAAGCCAGAAAATACACCCGCTGGATTCCAGTTGTTAACCTTGTTAACAGAGCAACTCACAAGGTAATTCGTTTTTTTACAGCAAATAAAAAAGCCGCTTTTCAGCGGCTTTTTTTCTTCATGAAGAAGATTACTTCTTAGCGTCAGCAGCAGGAGCAGCTGGAGCTGGAGCAGCAGCAGGAGCTTCAGCAGCTGGAGCAGCTGGGGCAGCAGCAGGAGCAGCTTCAACAGGCTTTGCTTCTTCTTTTTTACCGCAAGCGGCCAAGGCGATTGCTAACATAGCAGCGAATACGAGTGACTTCTTCATTTGTAAATTCCTTTTCAAAAATTAACAACAATTACCGGTAATTGTTTTCTGGAAAAACCAAGGGATTATCCCTAAGTAGTTTCCAGTAAAGATTATATCCATCTCTCGATTTAATGTTCAAATATTAGCCATCCAGCGCAATAGGCCTCATACAGGCTTGATTGAGCTAAATCCTTGATTTTCTTAGTTTGAAGCTGCTTTTTAGCTGCGAGCGATTGCCAGGCTTTTGTTATGTCCTGGTTCTGCCCCTTGGTCATCATTTCCCCATTGCAGTAGACCTGTTTTTCAAGGCTCAGAATGCGTGTTTGTGGGTGAGGAAGAAGCTTGGTGGAGGCTAGTTTTTGGATGAATTTTCTTGGGCTAAGGAGATTCTCTGGGGCATCAAAAAGCGCTGATTGTTTAGGCTCGGATAGGTATGCAGTGATGCCAGGCAAAAAGCCATCGATTTGATCTAATTTCAGTTGATTGAGCTTTATGCGTAATTGTTTGATGAGCTCCTCTGGCAGCTCTTCTGGGCAAGTAGTTGCACCTTGCTTGGGATCGGCAAACTTATTTTCTAAATCAGGAATTTCCTCAAGAGACTCCGCAAGTCGCCATAAGCCCTCTTGCAATAACTCTTTAAAACTAGGAGAGCGAAAACCCACAGACCATGTCTGACACCCAGCATCAAGAGCGATGCCATCATGAGCTATATGAGGCGGTAGATAGAGCATGTCTCCAGGCTCCAAAACCCATTCTTGCTCAGGCTGAAAGTTTTGCAAAATCTTTAGCGGTAAATTAGGGTTGAGGCTTAAATCTTTTTGCTCGGAAATTTTCCAGTGTCTTCTTCCTGACATTTGAATAAGAAAGACATCATAGGAATCAAAATGTGGACCAACGCCTCCACCAATGCCGGCAATGCTGATCATCAAGTCATCTAAGCGAGCGTCTGGAATAAATCGAAACCAGGAGAGTATTTTTGCGGCCGCAGTGTGGTGTGCCTCCATGCCTTGAAAGAGCAGTGTCCAGTTGGGCTTATCAATGGATGGAATGGCTCTTTTGGAAAATGGCCCTTGATAAAAACTCCATGGTTTAGATTGAACAAGTCGAGACTCAACATGGTCTTCTTGTGCAAATAGCAGCAAATGATTCGCAGGAATGGGGCTATCTAGCGGTTCATTTTTACTGGCTGAAAGTGCGAATGCGGGAATTGCCCCGCGGACCAAGAGCGGCTTTTTATGCCAATAGCGGGCCATGAACTGCTCTGGGCTAATGCCTCCAAATAGAGCCCAGGGCGCATTCAGTGGTAGATTTGCTGGTGCCTGCGGCGGCTCATAGGGCTTGCTCAAGTAAAATGAGGACATAAAGTAAAAATGCTTTTTAGAAACTGATTAAAAAAGAATATCCGACAAAATTCGCATGAAGATTGAAAAAAATACTATCGTATCCCTTCGTTATAAGTTAACCGATGCGCAAAATAATGTCATCGAAGAACCTGATTCTCCGATGGTATACCTGCATGGGGGATATGAGGGTACTTTTCCGAAGATTGAAACGCTTCTTGATGGTCAAGATGTTGGTTACGAAGCCACAATTCAGCTCGAGCCCAATGAGGCTTTTGGAGAGTATGACCCTGAATTATTAAAGATTGAACCGCGTGCTCGCTTTCCTGAGCCTTTAGAGGTTGGTATGCAATTCGAGGGTGTGCCTGATAACCAGGAAGAAGCCGGGGCGGTCGATGTTGATGATGAGCCCCTAATCTATACCGTTACTGATGTTGCAGATAATCAGGTTGTGCTTGATGGCAATCATCCATTGGCGGGTATGGCATTACGCTTTTGGGTGCAAGTTGAAGATGTTCGCGCCGCGACCGATGATGAGATTGAGAATCGTCATCCTGAGGGTGGGGAAGGTTTTACTTTCGGCATGCCTAATGATGAGGTGGACGATGACTTTCCGGAGATCTCCCTAGGTGGTGACAATTCTGGTCCACGTACTTTGCACTAATGCACTAAAGACTAATAATTAGTTGCTTAAAAAAGAAAATGGAATAGCGCGCTGTTCCATTTTTTTTGTTCCTCAGAAAGCCATTACCTTATTCTTTTAACCATTCCTTGATGGCATCTAAGTCGCGTTTGGTATCGCTCGAGCCACTATCGGTGCCTGCCGGTGTATTGCTTAATTTAGCAAGCGCTTTTTCTAGGGCGGCAATTTTGGCCTCTTGTTCAATCGTGGCATCAATCAGGCCCTTGAGGGCCATAGATACGGGATCATCAACGTTCGGTGTAACGCCATAGGCGGAAAAATATTCCTTTGTTTTGCTATCGGCGCTTTGAGGTAAGTCGGGATGCAAAATACGCGCAGGTATGCCTACTGCAGTAGCACCAGCAGGGATCTCTTTAAGTACAACCGCATTTGAGCCAACACGCGCGCCATCGCCCACTGTAAATCCACCAAGCACTTTTGCGCCTGCACTAACTACAACACCTTTGCCAAGCGTGGGGTGACGTTTTACACCTTTATAGAGTGATGTTCCGCCCAAGGTAACGCCTTGATAGATTGTGCAGTCATCACCAATCTCAGTAGTCTCGCCAATCACAATACCAAGACCATGATCTAAAAATACTCGACGACCAATTTTTGCGCCAGGATGAATTTCTATTCCTGTTAAGAAACGCGCAAACATGGATAGCATGCGAGCAATCCACTTCAGACCAAGATTCCACAAGAAGTGAGAAATGCGATGAAGCCAAACGGCATGCAGACCTTGATAGCAAGTGATAACCTCCAGGCGATTTCGGGCTGCTGGATCTCTGGCAATAATCGAGTCGACTTGGTCGAATAGGGAATTAGACATGGCTTGATTTTAACGGGATGCGCTTATTTTCTCAGGAGCATCTGTTTGGCTATCCCTCGTAGAAGATCAATTTCTTCTTTGTGCAAGCGGCTACGCGCAAAAAGAGCACCAATCCGTTGCATCAACTTTTTCGGATTAGAGGGGTCTAAATAGCCAATGGCCTCGAGGCCTTCACGCCAATGTTCCAGCATGGCAACAACGGCTGCGGGATCTGCGAATTCAGCCATTTCTTGTCGGTTGGCTAGAAAATTTTGATTTTCACCACTGCTTATCAGTGTTTCTCTGAGGGTGTAGGTACACACCATGATTGCCTGGGCCAGATTGAGGGAGGGGTAGCTAGGATTGGCATCTAGCCAGACCCGATGCGTGCAAAGGGCTAAATGATCGTTATTTAAACCAGTCCTCTCTGGGCCAAAAAGTAAGGCTACTTTCCCTCCAGATTGTGCTGTAGACGCAATTAGGGTGCGTGCTGACTCCCAATCCATAGCGGGGGGTCCAAATTCTCGATCTCGACTCGTTAGCCCCAAAACCAAGGAGCATCCCTCTATTGCGGAAGCTAAGGAGTCGCTTTCAGTGGATTTTTCTAAAACATCTGCTGCACCGCTAGCTAGGGCAATTGCCTCTGGATTATTTGCTACACCTTCAATCTTCGGATTAATGAGAAATAAGTTCCCAAACCCCATTGTTTTTAAGGCGCGTGCAGCCGAGCCCACATTTCCAGGGTGGCTGGTTTCTACTAAAACCCAGCGTAGTAAGTTGGAGATATCCGGATTCATAAACGTGTTTGAGGTGCTTAATTAGGTGCGGTCTAGGGTCAAATGGGGCTTATCGTTTAGAATCAATCTGTTAGCTTCGTATTGTCATGCAATTTACCCTAATTGGTGGCGCTACAAGGGGCTTGTTCTTATTTAATTTGTCCATCAATACTATGCATCCCATGTTAAATGTGGCCGTAAAGGCCGCCCGTCGCGCAGGAACAGTAATTAATCGTGCTTCATTGAATTTGGAGCGTTTGCAGGTAGACCGTAAACAGCATAACGATTTTGTAACCGAGGTGGACAAAGCCGCAGAAGCGGCCATTATTGAAACGCTTAGTGAGGCCTATCCGACGCATGGTTTTTTGGCGGAAGAAACAGGCGAGCGTAATGCGGATGCTGAAAATGTTTGGATTATTGATCCATTAGATGGCACAACCAACTTTATTCATGGCTTCCCACAATATGCCGTATCGATTGCATTGGCGGTCAATGGGGTTACTCAACAAGCGGTTGTTTACGATCCAACGCGCGATGAGCTATTTACGGCTACCCGCGGTGCAGGTGCATATTTAGATCGTCGCCGTTTGCGTGTTGCTACGCAAGATCGCCTATCAAACGCCTTATTAGGCACAGGTTTTCCTTATCGCGAAGATCAAGACTTGGATAAGTATTTAAAAATCTTTGGCGAGATGTCGCGTCAATGTGCAGGCTTGCGTCGCCCAGGCGCCGCTTCTTTGGATTTGGCTTATGTTGCTGCGGGTCGTTACGATGGCTTTTTCGAGAGTGATCTCAAGCCATGGGATATGGCAGCAGGCGCCTTATTAATCACCGAGGCTGGTGGATTGATTGGTAACTATCGCGGCGAAGAAGGTTTCTTAAAGAGTGGTGAGGTTATGGCCGCAAATCCACGAATCTTTGCGCAGATGGTGCAAACACTTTCGAAATACTCAGTCTCCTAAAGGGGTAAGTAATTGATCTGCGATCTGATTACTGTTTAATCAGATCGAGATAACGCTCTCCGTTGCTATCAATAAGTAGCGCACTTGCTCGTGGGCGACCGCTCTCGGGGTGATCTAAGTCCCAATCGGACAAAACCCAGCGTTGCCATTGTTGACCTCCAAAAGATTCATGATGATGGGCTGGCTTATGCGTATGACCATGAATTAATCTATCTGCGGATTGCGTCCTCAAAACCGCTGCACATGCCTCTTTTGTAACATCCATCTTTTGTGAATGTGTTGAGGTGCTTTTCTGGATTTGTTGGTATTGCGTATGGCTATTGCTTCTGAGATGTTGCGCAATTCCTTTACGCCAATTTAAGGGTAGAGCTAAAAATATCTTTTGTACCCATGGTTTTCTGACCCAATTACGAAACACCTGATAGCCTATATCCGCAGTACATAGGGCGTCGCCATGAGCTAGAACCCATTTTTGATTTGCGATATCAACAATGGATGGATCTTGAAGGAGAGTTACACCAGTCTTTTTGATAAAGCTCTGACCAATCAAAAAATCTCGATTGCCATGCATGTAGTACGTTTTGATCTTGGTGGATAGATTGGCGATAGCACGTTGCACTTCTTGCTGAAAAGGGGATGATGTTGAAGCATCATCACCTACCCAGTATTCAAATAAGTCACCCAAAATAAATACGGCCTCTACTTTGGGAGCCTCTTTTTCGCAGAAGTCAAAAAAGCGTTGCGCCGTCAAGGGCATTGACGGCGTGAGGTGCAAATCCGATATGAGCAGGGCGCTCGCGTATTGCGGAATCATTCCTCTAAAACAGTCGCTTTCTCGATAACTACATCTTCAGTTGGCACATCTTGATGAAAGCCAGAGCTACCAGTTTTGACCTTGCGAATCGCATCAACCACATCCATGCCATCCGTAACCTTGCCAAATACCGCATAACCCCAACCCTGGGCTGTAGGGGATGTGTGGTTTAAGAAATCATTGTCGTTTACGTTGATAAAGAATTGCGCGGTTGCTGAATGTGGGTCGCTGGTGCGAGCCATTGCAACGGTATAGCGATCATTCTTGAGGCCGTTGTTAGCTTCATTTTCAATCTGGGCGCCAGTGGATTTTTGTTTCATGCCAGCAGTCATGCCGCCACCTTGAATCATGAAGTTATCAATCACACGATGAAAAATGGTGCCATCGTAATGACCGCTTTTGACATATTGCAAAAAGTTGGCAACGCTTTTAGGGGCCTTTACCGCATCAAGATCGAGGGTGATGTCACCCTTGTTAGTTTTTAGGAGTACTTTCGCCATTATTGGGTCTACTTTCTAGTGGGTTAGTGGAAGGGTTGTTAACAGACTGAGTATCTGGTGCATTGGTATTTACGTCTTTGGCGGGAGTTGCTGAGCGGTTAGCTTGGCGCTTGGCAGGCGGTTTTAATAGCTCAAGAAGGGCCTTGGCGCGATTTGCATACAGCCGTTGATTTAATTGGGAATTCTTAGAGGCGTCATCGTAAGCCTGTGCTCCGAGGCGGGTATAAAGCTCGCCCAAGTTAGCTGAGGCAATTGCATATGTAGGTCTGAGCTTTAAGGCAAGCTCCAAATAATCTCTCGCTTCAATCCACTTGCCTTCATTAGCTGCGATTGCAGCTAGGTTGTTATAAGGCTCTGGTAATTCTGGAAATTGCTGGGTAATTTCAATCAAAGTCTTTTTAGCTTGATCAAACTGCCGCAACTCAATTTGTAGACGCGCTTTTACAAAACGCAATTGCACATTTCGCGGGGTTTTCTTGAGCGTGAGATTAATTTGCGCAATGGCGTCTTCATATTTGCGAGCCTTAATCAGCTTTTCCACGTCGGATGGCACAGCATTTTTTGTAATCGGATCTGGCTCAATAATGAGAAAGGACAGGAATGGCACACCTACTGTCTCAGATAGTTCTGGATTAAGCGGGTCATATCCCATGTCTGTTGAAAGTCTGAGTGGATCAATTGGGCTATAGCCACCTAAATAGGGTTGCTGCGCAAGTTGGCCAGATTTCTGTTCTTGAGCATTTAATGCTTGAATCTGAGCATCAGCGCGTTGCTGGGCAGGGGTGCTGCAGCCTGTCATGAATGTAATAGCTGCCAAAAGGGTTATTGCGGCTATCTGGGCAAGATTTATGGCAGGGCGTGGCGCTGGAGCGGTCTGGTGCATAGGAGAGGGGGTGTGAAACAGGCTCATTCGATATACTCAGCGCTCAGTCTAACAAATTAGTGCTACTTGCCCCATCTTTATAGTCCTATGCTGCAAATCTATAACACCCTAAGCCGTTCAAAGCAGGTCTTTAAGCCCATCATCCCGGGCAAGGTGAAGATGTATGTTTGCGGCATGACGGTATATGACTATTGCCATATTGGTCATGCCAGAGTCATGATCGTCTTTGATATGGTAGTTCGCTGGCTTCGGGCGAGCGGCTATGAAGTGCTCTATGTGCGCAATATCACCGATATTGACGACAAGATCATCAATCGCGCCATTGAAAATGGCGAACCGATATCCGCTTTAACCAATCGCTTTATTAAAGCCATGCATGACGACTCTGACGAGTTGGGTTTAATCCATCCTGACCAAGAGCCACGTGCTACAGATTACATTGCTCAAATGCAAGGCATGATCGGTAAGCTCATTGAAAATGAATTGGCTTATCAAGCCAACGATGGGGATGTGAATTTTGCCGTACGCCTCCTGCCGCGTTATGGACAGCTATCAGGCAAAACTTTAGACGAGCTTAATGCTGGTGAGCGTGTAGCCGTTGGAGATGGCAAGCGTGATCCACTCGACTTTGTATTGTGGAAAAGCGCAAAGCCAGAAGAGCCAGCGGACACTCGCTGGAAATCACCTTGGGGCGAAGGGCGTCCGGGTTGGCATATCGAATGTTCGGCGATGTCATGTGATTTGCTAGGTGAACATTTTGATATTCATGGTGGCGGCGCGGATTTGCAATTTCCGCATCACGAAAATGAAATTGCCCAAAGCGAAGGCGCTTTATATGGCAAAGATCGCAAAGAGAGTGATGCTCCATTTGTAAATTACTGGATGCATAACGGCCATATTCGCGTTAATGAAGAAAAGATGTCTAAATCATTGGGTAATTTTTTCTTAATTCGGGATGTGCTTAAAACTTTTGATCCTGAGGTGCTGCGCTTTTTTATGCTCAAAGCGCACTACCGCAGTCCAATTAATTACAGCGATGCTCAGTTGGAAGAGGCTCGCGCAGGACTCGTTAGGCTTTATACCGCATTGGCGCAGTGTCCAAAAACCCAGGCAAGCAACATCGATCCTAATAACCCATGGATTAAACGTTTTACCGATGCGATGAATGATGACTTCAATACACCTGAAGCCATCGCAGTTTTATTTGACTTGGCGAGTGAAGTAAATCGTGCTCAAGGTGAGGAAAAACAGTTGCATGCCAATACCCTCAAGTCTCTTGGCGCCTCTTTAAACTTCCTGCAACGCGATCCCACTGTTTTTTTACAGGCGGGCTCTAAAAATGCTGATGGCTTGAGTCCCACTCAAATTGAAGAACAGATTGCGGCGCGTGTTGCGGCAAAACAAGCCAAAGATTTTGCGAAAGCGGATTTGATTCGTAAAACATTATTAGAGCAAGGCATTGTTCTGGAAGATAAACCTGGCGGCTTAACAGAGTGGCGTAGGGCCTAATGACGGCGGCAAAAGAAACAAAAACAGAGAAGGCTGTTGATTCAGCCTTGCAGAAAATCGCCACTGACGCCCCCGACTATTGGGAGCAGGCTTGCAAAGAGCTGATGAAGCAAGATCGCATTCTGAAAAAAATCATTCCTAAATATGGCTCTGGATTTTTGGTTACTCGCGGCGATCCATTTAACACTTTAGCAAGAGCAATTGTTGGGCAACAAATCTCTGTTGCCGCGGCGCAATCAGTTTGGAATAGAGTGCTTGCCGTATGCAAAAAGAAAGTTACCCCCAAAAATATCCTCGCACTGTCTGTTGAGGAATTGCGTGCAGCGGGTTTATCGGGTCGTAAGGTTGAGTACATTCGTGATTTGGCTGACCATTTCGCATCTGGCCGCCTTCATGCCAATCAGTGGAATGATATGGACGATGAAAGCGTTATCAAGGAATTGAGCTCAATTCGGGGGATTGGCCGCTGGACTGCCGAAATGTTCCTCATTTTCAACATGATTCGACCAGATATCCTCCCTTTGGACGATGTTGGCCTTATTAAGGCTATTTCCCTCAATTACTTCAGCGGAGAGCCTGTCAGCCGCCATGAAGCACGTGAGGTGGCTGCTAATTGGACCCCATGGCGTACGGGTGCCACCTGGTATATGGGGAGAAGTATCGACCCAATCCCAGTTGAATATTAAAATCAGACTATGAAAACGACTTTCCTGGATTTTGAGCAGCAAATCGCCGAATTATAGTCAAAGATTGAAGAGCTGCGTTTTGTA
>CAZHWF010000051.1:9076-9714 GCA_964536365.1 uncultured Polynucleobacter sp. | reverse complement strand
CGCTGGCTTTTGTCCCGGACCAGCCTTGGTTGCTCTGGGCGCTGGTCACCTGAAAGCCTTGGTGTTTGTGGTTGCCATGCTGGCTGGCATGGAGATCTGTGAGCGCTTCTTTACGGCCCACAAGAACAAACCAAGCCTCTGAGCTAACGCCTCAACCAAGCCTGATTTAAAATCAATCTTATTACAAATTTATTGAAGGTAGAGGGTTTCATGAGTCTTCCTATTTCTTGCCATAACGCCCAGTTTGGTACTCTCGGTCAGATCGACCCTAGCCATTTGGCTGAAATCGCTAAGCAAGGCTACAAGAGCGTCATTAATAACCGTCCTGATGGTGAGGGTGGCCCAAGCCAGCCTTTGAATGCTGCAATTCCAGCTGAAGCAGAAAAGCTGGGCTTAAATTACGTTTACTTACCAGTGGTGCCAGGTGCATTCACTCCAGCTCAAGTGCAAGAAATGGCGCGCCTCTTAAAAACTTTGCCTGGTCCTATCCTTGCTTTTTGCAGATCTGGTGCGCGCTCAACTAACTTGTACCAGCTTGCGCTACAGCTTGGTTAATTTAAGAGTTGCTGCTAATTCATGCGTATTACCATTCCAGAAGAGCGTAAGCTAGTTCACGAAATGATTATGCCCATTCGTTG
>CAZHWF010000051.1:0-9066 GCA_964536365.1 uncultured Polynucleobacter sp. | reverse complement strand
TCGGGTGCACGCTCAACGAATTTGTACCAACTTGCTTTGCAGCTTGGTTAAGCTGAAGAGCACTCTCTAAACCATGCGCATCACCATTCCCGAAGAACGAAAATTAGTACATGAGATGATCATGCCTATTCGTTGGGGCGATATGGATGCGTATGGACACGTGAACAATACCATTTACTTTCGCTACATGGAGCAGGCTCGTTGTGAATGGATTACTGCGATGGGTTACGAGGTTGCTCCTGGTCGTGAATCCATGTTGATGCTGAATGGCTTTTGTAATTTTTATCAACAACTCTCGTTCCCAGGCGAGTTGATATTAAAGACCTCCATTGGCGCCATTGGCAGAACTAGTTTGGACGTCTATACCAGCATGGCTTTAACTACCTCGCCTGAGGTGGAGGCGGCTATTGGCGGCGCCACCATGGTTTGGGTAGATCTCACCACTAATAAATCAGCGCCTTGGCCAGAACATATTTTGCAAAAGTTGCGCTAGTCTATCGTGCAACCCAGCAATCCACATATCTTAAGAGTTGATCAATTTTTATCTGAGCTAGATCAGTTTGATCTCGTGATTGATGTGAGATCTCCTGCCGAGTTTGCTTTAGATCACATTCCTGGCGCAGTGAATTACCCCGTTCTTGATAATGAAGAACGCGCAAAAATAGGAACGCTTTATAAACAAGAGTCTCCATTTGCAGCTAAAAAACTAGGGGCAGCTCTGGTCTCCAAAAACATTGCTACTCATCTTGAAAATCACTTTCTAGAATTACCCCGTGAATGGCGCCCATTAATTTATTGCTGGCGTGGTGGTGAACGCAGTGGCGCCTTTACTCATATTCTCAATCGGATTGGTTGGAAAGCTAAACAGCTAGAGGGCGGCTATCAAACTTTTCGTCGTACCGTAATTAACGGGCTTGATCATGCTGCTAATGAATTTTCATTTCAGGTGATTTGTGGAATGACGGGCAGCGGTAAGACGCGAGTGCTGCGAGAAATCAGCGCTCTAGGGGCTCAAATCCTTGATCTAGAGGGCTTGGCGGTACACCGTGGATCAGTTCTTGGTAACGAACCCAATGAAGATCAGCCATCGCAAAAGGGTTTTGAGACTGCTCTATGGAATGCCTTGCGTTCGCTTAACCCAGCTAGGCCGGTCTTTGCAGAATCTGAAAGCAAGAAGGTGGGGGGCTTACACGTACCTGATGCTTTGATGGAAAAAATTCGTAATGGGTCTTGCATTGAATTGAGGTCAAGCACGAAAACACGAGTGTCATGGTTAATTCGTGAGTACCATCACTTCTTAACGGATACCGATAACTTTAAGCGCAAATTAGCCTTGCTAACTGCTCATTACGGAAAAATGCAGATTGCTAAATGGAATGAAGCAATTGATGCGGGAAATTTTCCGGAGCTGGTTGAAGAGCTTCTAGTAAAACATTACGATCCATCCTACCAATCATCTATTGTCCGCAATTTTCCTCGTTACAAAGAAGAAAATTTTGTGCATCTAGAGAGCGATAGTAATCAAGCTTTTGAACGCGCTGCAAATGCAATATTAAGAGCATCTCTCATCCAAATCTAAGTTACCTGATGGGTCAATTAATTAAGATGTGCATTGGCTTGCGATAGATCTTGTTCTGTTATCTCTCCGGCAATGGCAGCAAGGCGCAATCTATTTAGAAGATAATTTACTTTTTCTATATAGAGTGCATAATCGGTGGCAATCAGATCGCTTTCGGCGCCCAATAACTCCATAGTGGTACGGGAACCATTAGCATAGCCATCCCTAGTGGAATTTAGTCTTGCAATGCCGGTTTTTTGCGCGCTTAAAAGAGCTGCAAGCTTCGCCTTGGCGTTACTCATTGAATACCAGAGGGCTCTTAAGGTCCTCTCTAAATTTTGTTCTGATTTGGCATATTCAGCCTTTGTTTTTTCTATTAGCAGCAGCGCCTCTTCTTGTTTTGCCGAACGGAACCCACCGGTATATAGGGGGATAGACAATTGCAGGCCTACCAAGTAATTATTCGTGGCAGTATTGCTTGCTGGTCCAAAATCACCGGACCCATTAAGCTTATCCTTGGAAGTTTGAGCCACAGCATCCAATTTCGGGGAGGAAATAGCGCCATATTTTTCAGCTTCTTCTTTTGCAACCTTCTCTTGAACTGAAAGCATTTGCAGTTGAATATTTTGTGATTTTAGTTTTGCAATATAGGTTTCAATATTAGATAGGTTAAGACCATCTACATTTAGAGCAATTCTTGGCTTATCTACTACTACTGGGCTTCCAAATAAATCCTGTAAAGCAAGTTTTTTTACTGCCAGATTGGTTGCGGCATCTAAAGCATGAACTTTAATTGTTTCCAATCTCTCATTCGCTTCTTGCATATCGGTTTTGGTTGCATCACCGAGCTTAAAGCGCTTTTCAATTTGTTGGCGGGTGTTGGCAATTGCTAATTCTTGTTTTTTAGCCAATCGGACTGCTTCTTCAGCGCTTAGCACATCAAAGTAACGCTCCGCTACCAAAAGAATTAAGTTTTGGTGTGCTGCTTGTGCACCTAGATTTGAGGCATCTGCGGAAAGGTTAAGTTGACGACTTTGAGCTAACCGCTCTCGGTTATAAATCGACTGTGTTGCACCAATCGTATAGCGATTAACAAAACCATTATTAACAGAGGTATTAAAGTTGGCACCGTTGATAGTACCCATTCCTGGGGCGTAAAACTGAGCGCCAGTCGTTGAGGTGTTATAACTCATGCTGCCAGTAAGGGCATTTAAGTTAATGCTTGGTAGCCATAGAGAGGTTCCTTGGTCACGTCTTTTTTCACCAGCCATTTGTTCATAACGGCTAGCTATAAACTCCGGGTCTCGATTTTGTGCCTCTTTCCAAACTTCCATTAGGCTGGTTGCCATGGTGGTCCTGCTTGAAATTGTTAGCAGAGCTATAGCAGCTGTTATGAGGGATTTAATAAGGCCTAGTTTCATATTTAACCTATGGTGTTAGGCGCCAGCCTTAATGCCTAGTTTGCGGACAATTGTTTCCATAAGGCACCATTTAGTTATTCCACTTTGCATGATATTTACACCTACGAATGCGGTGAATACTAAAAACCACTCACTAATAAACCATGGACTAAGGGGCGCTCCAAATGCAACTGAGATTAGTATGAAAATACCAGCAATAATGCGAACAAGTTGCCAAGAGGTCATGATATTTTTCCTATATATTAAATGGATTTATTGAGGGATTTTTCTACGTGAGGAGTATGCAGAGTAGTAGAGGAGTGGGATCACTACTAAAGTGAGTGCGGTAGATACAAGAATGCCAAAAATCAATGAAATGGCTAGCCCATTAAAAATTGGATCATCTAAGATAAAAAATGCACCGAGCATAGCGGCAAGTCCAGTTAAGGCAATCGGTTGCGCTCTGGTAATGGCAGCGTTTACAACTGCATCTTTGAATTCCATGCCGCCTCGAACCTGTAGATTAATAAAATCAACCAGCAATATTGAATTTCGTACAATAATCCCCGCCAAGGCAATCATGCCTATCATTGAGGTTGCGGTAAATTGCGCACCCAAAAGTGCATGCCCCGGCATTACACCAATAATGGTTAGAGGAATTGGCGCCATGATAATTAATGGGGTGAGATAGGAGCCAAAGTGAGCAACTACCAAAAGGTAAATGAGTATTAGGCCCACAGCATAAGCAGCCCCCATATCGCGAAAGGTCTCATAAGTTACTTGCCACTCGCCATCCCACTTAATTGCGTAGTGCTGATAGGGGTTGGATGGTGCCTTGGTGAAGTATTCTTCTACAGGGTTTCCTTGAGAATCCTTTATGGCACTTACAAGTTCCCTTGTCTTAAATAAGCCATACAAAGGACTATCGATTTTTCCTGCTGTGTCACCAATGACGTAGCTTACCGGTAATAGATCTTTACGGTAAATAACCTGCTCTCGATCTGCGTCGACTATAGAGATTAGCTGATTCAGGGGTACAGCCTCACGTTGAGAGTTTTTAATTGTAAGTTTTAATAGGTTATCAAGGGAATCTTGCTGATCTAGCGGCAGTCGGATTTGTGTAGGGGCCGGATACTTTGATTGATCATGGATATAAGCAGCATCCTCACCAGCAAGTCCGGCTCTTAAAGTTGTCACAATAGCCTGTTGTGATATGCCCATTAGACTGGCTTTGCGCCGATCCACTACAAGGAATTTCTTTGGCGCTTTTGCCACGCTGCTGTCATCAATGTCGACGATGCCATCGGTTTTTTCAAACGCAGACCTTACTGACTTGCTAATATTGAATCTACCTTCAGCCGTAGGGCCATATATTTCGGCAACAATAGGTGAGAGTACAGGGGGCCCGGGGGGAACTTCAACTACCTTTACATTGGCGCCATATTTTTTTGCGATAGCATGTAGCTCCGGACGCAAACGACTCGCAATTTTGTGGCTTTGATCTGAGCGATGGTGCTTATCAATAAGATTTACTTGAATATCGCCTAGAGCAGGGCTCTGCCTAAAATAATACTGACGCACTAAGCCATTAAAGTTAATGGGTGCTGCGGTTCCTGCATACACTTGATAGCTGCTCACTTCTGGAGCTTTTGCTAAAGCAGCCCCCATTTCACGCAATACATCAGATGTTTTTTCTATCTTGGTATTAGGGGGCATATCAAGAATGACCTGAAATTCAGATTTGTTATCAAATGGCAACATTTTCAGTACGACTAATCCAAATATGGGGAGCGAAAGGGAAATTAAAATTGCTCCAATTACTCCTATTGAAAGTAGCTTGCGATTTCTTTTGCCGTATTGATCGTTAAGCAGTGGTTCAAATACCGTTTTAAATTTTGGACCGATCCAATCCGCAAGATTAAAATGAGTGTTATTTAAATCTAAATGCTTTGGTAGCCAGAGTCTTGCCATCCATGGAGTTACCATAAATGCGATTGCAAGCGATAGCAGCATCCCCATGCTGGAGTTAATCGGAATTGGGCTCATGTATGGGCCCATTAACCCGCTAATAAAGGCCATCGGTAAAAGGGCGGCGATTACTGTGAGGGTGGCCAATATAGTGGGGCCACCCACTTCGTCAACCGCACCAGGAATAATTTCCTTTAGCCCTTTGTTTGGGTAAAGCAATTGATGGCGATGAATATTTTCTACCACCACAATTGCGTCATCAACCAAGATTCCAATAGAGAATATCAGGGCGAAAAGAGAAACGCGATTAATCGTGAAGCCCCAGGCCCAAGAGGCAAATAAGGTGGTCGCTAAAGTGAGTACAACTGCGGAACCAACAATTAACGCTTCTCTTTGTCCTAAGGCGAAGAATATTAGCGCAACGACAGATAGGGTGGCGAAGATTAATTTTTGAATTAGCTTTGTAGCTTTTTCGTTTGCTGTTTCGCCATAATTTCGAGATACTGCAATCTCAATATCTTTCGGTATCAAAGTGGATTTCAGTGCATTAATTTGGGATATAACTTGATTTGATACCTCAACAGCGTTTTCACCAGGCTTTTTGGTGACTGAAATAGTAACTGCTGGATGGTCTATTGAAGATTTGCTTTTAGCGTCGGCATGCCAAACTAAGCGCTGTTTTTGAATGGGGCCTTCAACTACTGCAGCCACATCTCTCATGTAAATTGGATTGCCTTGACGAACTCCTAGAGCAATGGATTGGACATCTTCCAAGTTTTTCAGAAAAGGGCCGGTTTCGATTGCAATCCTACCTTGCTCTGTTAGTAGATCACCTACAGGCATTCCTAGGTTAGCTGTCTCTAGTGCCATTCTTAACTCTGGAATCGTTACACCCTTGACAGCCATTTTTTCGGGATTCACTTCAATCCGAACAGCGCGCCCTGGGCCTCCTATCGTGGTGACTTCGCGTGCTCCCTTAACTCTTTTTAAGTCTATCTCTACTTTATTGGCAATTTTTTCCAGTTCAAATGCACTTATCGAGGGATTATTTGAAAATAGTGTGAGCGATAGGATTGGTACGTCATCGATTCCCTTTGGCTTAATAATTGCTGGCATCACTCCAAGACCCTTTGGTAGCCAGTCAGAGTTAGCAGAGACAGTGTCATGCAAGCGGACTAATGCTTCAGTTCTCGGTACGCCAACTTTGAATTGAACTGTAATGACTGATAAACCTGTTTGTGACAAAGACATCACATGCTCTATCCCTGCAATTTGAGATAGAACTTGCTCCGCTGGTATGGATACCATTTCCTCCACATTTTTTGCGGTTGCGCCGGGGAAGGGGATGATGACATTAGCCATCGTGACATTGATTTGCGGCTCCTCCTCACGTGGCGTTACGATAATGGCGAATAGGCCGAGTAATAATGCAAGAATAGCCAGAAGAGGAGTTATCTGCGCGCTTTGAAAGAATTCAGCGAATCGGCCTGATAAGCCTAATTTCTTATCCATGTACTTGAGTCCCTAGATATTGCAAAATAAGATTCAATATATATTTAACTTTGATTGTTTTGATTAAAAAAGGCTCACAATAAATTGATTAAGTTGTGAAGTTGGCAGTGCGCCGGTAATACGCTTAATCTCAACTCCATTTTTAAATGCTGCTAAGGTGGGTATGGAGCGGATAGAAAATTCTTGAGCAATAACTGGGTGGGCTTCAGTGTCTAATTTAATGTGAAGAACCTGTTCGCCATATTTTTTTGCGCTAGCTTCAAAAGTTGGGGCAAACATCTTGCATGGCCCGCACCAAGGCGCCCAGAAATCTACTACAACAGGTAGATTGCTATAACTGAGGATTTCTTTAAGGCTTGCTTGGTCAGCATCAATAGGGCCTAACAATAAACATGCTTTACAAACTCCACATACGGGATTTTGATTAATCCGTTCCAATGGTAGGCGATTAAATTTTTGGCAGCTTGGGCACTTAATCAACATATATTGCGTTCCCTTAGATATGGATTAATTAATTACAGTGTTCGATGTACTTGCAACATCTGATAAATCTTTTCATCAATCGGACCGGGTAGAGCTGTAATACCAGCCTCCCGAAGTTGCATGCATATTTGACCTCTTAGAACAATTAGCCCCTTAAGTGTCTCGCGCTTATGAAAATGATCGTGATTGCGATCGATATCGGCAAGTAAAAACTGATGTAAATTTTCGTGATCAGAAAGATCTAAATTTAAGGCAAAGGCGAGTCGCACAATTTCTTGGTTAAGCTCATGAATCGTTTTTTCATATTCATGTTCTTGAAATGGGGCTGATATTGTATTCATGACGCAATCTTTAGTGGGTGCGAACTTAAATAAATGTGGCGCAACTTTGTTAATTCCATTCTTGGATGGTCCTTTTGAATGCTTTCAAACATACATCTTTTCAAACATTATATAATAAAATATAATGAAAGAACATTATTTAAAAGGAAAATAAATGAAAACAGCTCATGACTTGGTTGCGCAGGCCAAATTATCGGTAAATGAGGTCTCTCTTAGCGATGCACCCGATGCTATTCGGGGCGCAGACTTATTATTAGATGTACGTGAAGCAGATGAGTACGCAAATGGACATATTCCTGGGGCTGTTCACATTTCTCGTGGTCTGCTTGAATTCAAGTTAAGCAATGATCCAAATTTAAGCTCTCGGGATCTCAAAATAGTGCTTTACTGTAAAAATAGCGGTAGAGCTGCATTAGCATCAAAGTCACTGCATGACATGGGATATATGAACATCCAATCTATTGCTGGTGGGTTTGATGCATGGGCTCAGGCAGGCAACCCAATTGCCAAACCAGAGCCAATCGTGTTTGAGTAACTGCGCTATTAAAAGAGAAGGGAGTTCATCATGAATGGAAATCCAACAGTAAGACTAAAGCAGCAAGCCGACTATCAGTTTGCAATTTATTACAACGAAGAAAAATCTCCCATCTTAGGCGATGAGCCGCCTCCCTTGGGTAGGTCTGAGGGTGCAACTCCATCGCAATTATTAATTGCGGCTGTAGCTAATTGCTTATCAGATTCATTGCTTTTTGCTTTAAGAAAATTCAAGCAAAACCCAGACCCAATAGAGACCATAGCTACATGTGAGATAGGTCGTAACGAGCAAAATCGGCTCCGCATCTTGTCTATATGTGTTGAGATACATATTGGCGTACCTGGAGAATCTTTGGAAAACCTAGATAGAGTCTTGGCTCAATTTCAGGAATTTTGCACTGTTTCATCGAGCGTAGGCGCAGGCATTCCGGTCAATGTGTTCGTAATCGATAGTTTAAAAAAACAACTATACCCAGCAATCTAGGTAGTTTTTTGATGTTGATCAATTAGTCATTTTTTAACATCTCTATAGTGAACTTACTGGAGGGAAGAAAAATGAAAATGCTAGTTGAGTTATTTGGATCATTTGCGGGGCAGTTAAGTTTGGCAGTTATTCTATTTATGATCGGTATGGTCATTTTCTTCGCCCGCTTATTTATTAAAAAGAGTGCCGAGGGCGGCGACCAGTAATTGCGCAAGAAAATACCCTTGAGTATTTATTCAAGGGCTTTGTAGTAAGCAACGATTTTTTTGTTAGCTAAATGCTTGGAGCCCCGTTTGCGCTCGTCCCAGAATGAGAGCGTGAATGTCATGCGTGCCCTCGTAGGTATTCACCACCTCTAGGTTCATCATATGACGTACCACGCCATACTCATCTGAGATGCCGTTACCACCATGCATATCGCGTGCCATGCGCGCGATCTCCAAAGATTTACCGCAAGAGTTGCGCTTCATGATGGAGGTGATTTCCGGGGCGGCAATGCCTTCATCTTTCATGCGACCTAGGCGTAAGCAGCCCTGAAGCCCTAGCGTGATTTCAGTTTGCATGTCAGCCAACTTCTTTTGAATCAATTGATTTGCAGCGAGAGGTTTGCCAAATTGCTTACGATCCATGGTGTATTGGCGAGCTGCATGCCAGCACCATTCTGCGGCACCAAGAGCGCCCCAGGCAATGCCATAGCGTGCTGAGTTTAAGCAGGTGAAGGGGCCTTTGAGGCCTTCAATTTCAGGGAATTCATTTTCCGCTGGTACGAACACTTCGTCCATGACG
>CAZHWF010000050.1:0-10076 GCA_964536365.1 uncultured Polynucleobacter sp. | reverse complement strand
GGAATAGCAACGGCACTCACTACGCCATTCATTCCCATCGCTAGACTGGCATACGTTCCCGCTTCTGGATGAATGCTAAATGCGCGGGAGGTTCCGATACCATGCGCACCGATGCCAATGGCAAAGCCTCTTTGCCACCAAGCTTTCATACCCAAGGCATTCAGTACAAAGGGCGCCAAGATAGCACCTAATATTCCGGTACTTACCGCAAAGATGGCCGTTAGAGTGGGGGATACATTAATACGCTCTGCAATACCCATGGCAATTGGAGCAGTCACTGATTTAGGGTACATCGCTCCAGTGATGCTGGAGTCTGCTCCCAAGAGGGTTGCTATACCTACAGCACTAATAATTGACACCAAGCCGCCAACGCAAAGTGACGCAATTAATGGGATGGATCTACCCTTGAGGCTGCTTAAGCCGCGATAAATCGGAATCGCCAAAGATACTGTTGCTGATCCTAGTAAGAAGTGAATAAATTGGGCGCCCTCAAAATAGCTTGAGTAAGGCATTTGAATCAATTGAATGGTACTTGCCACAATCAAAATAGCAATTGCTACTGGATTGGCCAAAGGATTTTGTTGCGTAGCTTTATAAATACTCAAACCAATTTGGTAGGCGGCAAGCGTAATGAATAGGGCAAACAGCGGGCTACCAGAAAGGTAAACCCAAATCTCCACGATCGAATGTTTTTCACTCATGAGATTCATTCTTGCTTAAGAATCGCGACACTAAAGCGCTTGAAGCGATCGTGAGAATAACGCTACCTACCAATGCGCTAACAATAGCAAGGGCATTCGCTTGTAGCTGGGGTAAGAATAGGACAACACCAACTGCGGCTGGCACAAAGAGGAGGCCAAGATATTGACTAAAGCCATCGGCAACCATTGCCAGTTCGGAATTAATCCCTTTACGTAAGACCAGCCAAAGCACCAATAGAACTAAGCCAATGACTGGGCCCGGCAAGGTTGGCAGCAGGAATTTGGAAACCAGCTCACCAAGACTTTGAAAGAGAAGGATTTGTACTAAACCAAAAATCATTTCTCGATCTTATAGTGTGAGGAAGTTAGTCAGAGAAGACTACTGAGGTTGCGCCGTTAATCAAGACGCGATCGTGCAGGTAATAGCGCAGCGCTCTTGAGAGAACAGTGCGCTCTAAGTCACGACCTTTGCGTACTAAGTCATCTGGCGTATCGCCATGAGTCACTCGTGTGACGTCTTGTTCAATGATTGGGCCTTCATCTAGATCGCTTGTAACAAAGTGCGCGGTTGCGCCAATTAGCTTAATGCCTCTGGCGTGTGCTTGGTGATAAGGTTTTGCACCCTTAAAGCTTGGCAAGAATGAGTGGTGCACATTGATGCAACGACCGGATAACTTGGTTGATAAGTCATCCGACAGAATCTGCATGTAGCGCGCAAGAATGACCATGTCCACCTTAGACTGGGCAATAATCTCGAGTAAACGAGCCTCTTGAGCAGGTTTTGTTTCTGGGGTAACCGGTAAATGATAGAAGGGAATATCGGCAAAATCGATGCTGGCATAGACATCGCGCGGATGGTTCGATACGATGCCGCAAATAATCATCGGCAATTCGCCAATTCGCCAGCGATACAAAAGGTCCACCAAACAATGATCCAGTTTTGAGGCCATGATCAATACGCGCTTGAGGTCTTTTACGGCGCGCAGTTCCCAGGTGAGCTCAAAGCGCTTTGCAATTTCCTGAAATCCAGCTCTTAAGGTGTCGACATTTGCGGGGCAGCTAAAGCTAACCCGCATAAAAAATCGTTTTGAGGCTTTGTCATCAAACTGTTGAGCCTCTTCAATATCGCCTCCCAACTCAAATATATAAGTCGATACCGCGGCAACAATGCCAGGTTTATTTGGGCAGGTTAAGGTCAGGTAATAGTTTTCTGTCGCCATGATGGATTATTGTTAGATTGCTAATAAGACTGGATTTTAGTCTTTTCCTGACCCCAGTGCGGTGCCGCGTGGAGATTATTGTTTGCTGGTGCCGCTATTGCTATTTGTCATATCAGCGGGCCCTAAGAAAGGTTCGCTTTTATCGGTCACGGTTGGTAAAAAAACATCAATACAAATTGGCTGGGCTCCCAGCACATTAAAAAAGCTACAGTCCTTTTTTGTGGCGGCTGAAGCGGCATGCTCTAGGGGTGATTTGCCAGTGGTGACTGTGGAAGCGAGACTTGCCGCTGTTGCTGGATTGGCTACGGCCGCTGATCCAGCACTACTTGCAGCAGCTGTTCCTGTGCTACTCAGAAAGGCCAATGGCGCGGCGCAGGCGCTCAGAAGAAAAATGCTGAGTGTTGTGCCTAAAAGGCAAAGGGACCTCAGCGTAAATCGCCTCGCCTTATTTTGAGCGACAGGCAACGTTAAAGACTCCTGCTGGCCACGTGCCATTTTCAATAGCCTCAAATGAACTATCTGGAGTTTTTTGTTCTTCCACTACCTTGCCTGATCCTTTATTGCCAGCAAATGCCTTAAATTCAATTGGGCGGTATTTAATGGCGGCGCAATCATACTCATTCAGACCAATGATTGAATTGACCTTATCTTTTGTTTTGGGGTTTTGACCAGGCTTTTTAAAATCCAGCATAGACATGATTTGTGCTTGATCGCCTTGGGTTTGTAGCGTGGCTCGATCTACATAAACAACAAATGCATCTACTGCGCCAATTTCCTGCCATTCTGCAAGCGCATTGCTTGAACAAGTAATAGCCGCGCTTAAGAGGAGAAGGGAGGTCATTTTTTTCATAGGGAAGCCTTTGCTTGCTAAAGAATATGGGGATATTTTACCCGCCATGCATTAAAAATCGCCATTTTCGATGAACTGCCTTTTCGATGAACTGCCAATAGACGCCATCAATCACTTATTGCTCAACTCAAGTTGACGACTGCTGTTTGCGGTTTTCATCTTTAAAGGCAGGTATTCGTTGGCAGCCCAGATGGAACTCATATTTCTGTAAAGCTTGCTTTGAACCCAACCTGATTGGCCCGTTTGATATACAAAGAGTGATTTTTCCAGATCGGATAGGTCGTAAATGGTTCGCAAACTGGGGGCCTGCAAAGTTTCATAGGGGTTATTCGAGCGCATGAGCTCTAATCTACCAACATTAATGGTGTTGGTATCACCCGGGAATGGGGTGGAGATGTTAAATAGGCGGCCAAGCAGAGGTACCTTGCTCAGAGGGCGATGTTCAGAGATTGCGGTATGAGCCGCACCCCACGACCATTTGCTAGGATTATTGCCATATTCTTTGCTTATATAAATGAGCGCATTTTCAAACGCTTTATTAGAGGACTGCTCGCAAGTTTCTACTTCTTTGGTATTCGCATCATCACACCAAGGGCTGTTCGGATTTTGAGTCTGCGAAATTAAGGCGCTACGAAAATTACGATCTCCATAGTTATCGGCAAACAAATAACCCAATCTAGAAAATAAATTTCTGGTGAGCTGGTCGGCCCATGCATTAAAAATTAAAGCGCCAGCACTATCTACTCGCATATTCCCATCAAAGCTCTTGGCGATCTCAAGTGCTTGCGCTGCCAGGGGATGATTAGCTTGACTGGATTTAAAGAGGGGTAGTAGTGGCAGAGAGGTTAAAGACAAAGTATCAGCCTGCATGACTTTCATATATTCGAGGTCATGGGTGTTTCTGGATTTAATCAAGTCAACTATTCGGTCGTAGCGCGCTGGCAAATCCCAGTCACCAGTCAGCGGGTTGGGATCATTGCTCGCAATAATTCTTTGGTTGGCGGTGGCAAGCCATCCTTGTTCGGGATTATTGCTTGCGGGCAATTGTTCAAATGGCACGTATCCGCTCCAGTCGTATTGCTTTTCCCATCCAGGCGCAGGTGCAACACCATAAAGTCCGTGATGCAGTAGGCGTTTGGGTGCGATGCCTGCCGCTTGATAAGCGATGTTGCCATCACTGTCAGCGATAACCACATTTTGCATAGGCGCATAGTTCTTGCGAAGCGCTGATTTAAAAGAGTCAATATCCGTTGCGCGATTGGCTTCTAAAAGACCTACAACAGATTGATTCTCTATATCTAAAGCAGTCCAGCGAAGCGCGAGTGCAAAACGTTCGGTATCAATTGCTCTTTTTGCTCTTGCATGAGAATCTGAAATAACCGGGCCATGACGTGTTTCTTTCACCAAGAAGGTGAGCGAGGGCGAGTCTTTGATGTCAATAATTTCTTGGCGAACTTTGAATGGCAGAGGGCCATCTGGTCCGCGATACATGCCAGGATTTTTTGTATCAATTTGCTCGATATACAAATCTTGCACATCTGGATTGGTATTGGTAAAGCTCCAAGCAAACTTTTCGGTTCTACCCAAAACAATTGCCGGAATTCCCGGTAGAGTCCCGCCTATGACATTTAGCCCAGGAGCCTCTATGTGGGCAAAGTACCAGATTGCCGGTGCCGATAAGCCTAGGTGAGGATCGTTCGCCAACAGGGGTTTGCCGCTAGCCGTGTGTTTTCCGCTTAATGCCCAATTATTAGAGCCTATACCGTCTGTCGCACCGAGAAGATCAGAGTGTGAAAGCTCTGTGGCGGGGAGGTTTTTGGAGCGCATATGGGGCGACTTATCAGCGCTGTTAAAAACCTGAAGGTCGCGATACATCTTGGCAAAGTCCAGATTACTCACTGGTTCACCAGGCTCAAAAGTGGGAAAAACTTCCCAAATCTGTTTGGTAGTGAGGTATTGAGAGAGCTCGAGTCTTTGTAACTCTTTGTTCCAGTTGCCGCCAAGATCGTAGGCCATCATCAGCATCCAGGCCACGCTATCAGTTGGTGACCAATGTCCTGGTTTTGATCCAGTCAAAAAATACTCAATCGGCAGAGCCCAGCCCAGCTGCTTATTGCCAGCATTGACGCCATCAGCGTAAGCTTGCAGTAACCGTTTTGTGGCAACAGGGTAACGATCAAATTGGCGTTCTGCGGCGTGCTTAATTCCTAATGTACGAACAAAGCGATCAATCTTGACTGTTTCCTTGCCAAGTATTTCTGAGAGCCGGCCGCTAGCGATGCGACGATTCATTTCCATTTGCCAAGAACGTTCACTGGCATGCAAGTAACCTAAAGCAAAGTAGGCATCTGCCTGGCTTTTTGCTTTGATATGCGGAATGTCAACCTCATCAAAGACAATAGTTACAGGATCACCTAAGGTTTTGATGATGCGCTTACCAGAAACATTCGATTGAGCCGCATATAAATACAATAGAGTTAGCCCTAAGCACGCAAGTAAACAGATTGCACTGAGCCATAGGCTAGCCCGTAATGTCTTGCCAAGTACGGATGCTTTTGTTGGTAATTTCATGGTTCCATTTTAGATGCTTTGACTGGCAAAGGCTTTGGGGTGGGGGTTTTGGGCTCCGGGTGATCTTAGGGGTATGCATGCTAAAATTTCGCTTGTCTTGATTTATTCAGCACAGATTTATTGTTTCAAATTAGTGCGGGCCCGAGTGGTGAAATCGGTAGACACAGCAGATTTAAAATCTGCCGACTCAAAAAAGTCGTGCCGGTTCGATTCCGGCCTCGGGCACCAAAGACACTCATACATATGAACATGCATATGAAATCATCCAAACTTCTGATCTCCATTTCCTTATCATTGGCGTCTTTGACTGCATGGGGTGTTGATGTTCTGGAATTTAATTGCAAGCGCTCTGAAAAAGGTTATACCGAAAACTACGAGATGAAGCTCATGCTGGCTTCAGGCTCACAAAAAGCAAAAGTGTTTTTGGATGGTCGCGATCTAGACCAAAGTGATGCGTTTGGAAGTCAGACCGTCAAGAGCGTTACGCTGGCGAGACCTAACATCTTGATTGCAATTGAAGCTAAGTTTGAGCCTGAAGAGGTAATGGGCGTTTCTTATCCAGCGGGCAATGTGATTACCAATATTACGTTGGATCCCGTGACCGGCAAGTTCAAGAAGGTCGAAAAAATTCAGGGCGGTATATTAGGAGCAACTATTGGCAATGGCACTCATACCAGCGAAGAGAGTTGCCTGCTCGCCAAAGCGCCTTATAAGTCTAAATAATCGGCTAAGTTATTAGATAAGTTATCAGCTAAATAAGCGACTAAATAATTAGCTCAGTGATTGGTTCAGTAATTCATTGAGTAATTAAATTAGTTGGGCTCGGTTACAAAGCCAAGCTTGGTCAGGCCAGCTCTACGCGAGGCCGCAAGTACCTGCGCAACGTACTCATACTTAACCGATTTATCAGCGCGTAGGTTGATTTCTGGTTGCGGATCCTTTTGCGCCGCTTTTTCAGCGTAGTCATCAAAAGTTTTTAGGTCAATAGGTGTGCTGTTCCAGTAAATTTGACCTTGAGCATTAATAGAAAGTTGAACTGATTCGGGCTTCACTTCATTGCGTACGCTATTGGCTTTGGGTAACTCTACTTTTACCGCTTGCTGAATCACGGGGAGGGTAATAATAAAAATGATCAGCAGCACTAACATGACATCCACCATTGGCGTCATGTTAATTTCAGACATGATGGTGTCATCACTCTGGTCGTCTTGAATATGAAAAGACATTCTTATTCTCCAGAGGAAACGCGTGCACCCGTTACAAAATAAGCAAGCAGATCATTGCCGAAGCGATTTAAATCAGCGACAAATAATTTATTGGCACGGTTGATGGCGTTAAAACTCAGAACCGCGGGAATGGCCACCGCCAAGCCAAACGCAGTCATGATGAGCGCTTCGCCGATGGGGCCGGCTACTTGATCGATTTGCGCGCTACCAGAACTGCTGATGGAGATCAGTGCATGGTAAATGCCCCATACGGTGCCAAACAAACCAATAAATGGGGCAATCGCACCAGTAGAGCCTAAGAAGGTAAGGCCTTTTTGTAATCCCGCCGCAATTGAATCAACGCTATTTTTAAGGCTTCTCGCCATCCACTCGGAGTAATTCAATGTTTGTAGTAATTCGCGATGATTGCTTGACTGATTCTGGTGATGGGTGGAAGCCTTGGCAGCTGATTTAGCAATTTGATAGTAAGGGTTGGAGCTATGATTGCTAAATGCTTGCAGGCCTTGCTCAAATGATGTCGCGCGCCAAAATTGCTCGAGTTCTGGTTTTAGTTTGCGAAGATGACGCAAATCCCAAAGGCGGGTTAGCAAGATGACCCAAGTCACAATCGAGCATATTAGAAGGGCAATTGCCACAAAGCGCGTGATGAAGTCACCTTCAAGCCAAAGATTTGCTATGCCAAATGGAGTATTCATATTGATTAATTCTTGAGATTAAATTTAATTAAAAGATTGGTGGAAATTCTTTGGGGTGAGCCATTCACTAAAAAAGGTTTAAAACGATAACGCTTTCCAATGTCGGTAGCGGCGCGATCTAGCCTGGGGAATGTGCTTGATTGCAGTAAAGCGACATCTTCAACGCTGCCAGTTTCATCAATAATTAATCGCACAACTACCGCGCCTTGCTCACCCGAACGTTTTGAAAAGGAAGGGTAATAAGCATCAGCGTCAGGCTGGTAGACCACGACTAGTTTACCAATGTCGGTTTGAATGGGAGTGCCGCTAGCACCCCCGCTAGTTGCAGGGGCAACTGCGGCACTCTGAGTTTGCGCTTCAGATTTGCTCTGAGATTGCGTTTGTTGAGGGGTCTGCTGTGCCTGAGTTGGACTTGGTTTATCCGTCAGTTTTTCTTTAGGCTTTTCCTTGACCTTTTCTTTTGCCTTTTTCTCTTCTTTTGGTTTAGGAGCAGCAGGTGCCTGCTGGGATTTATCGGCAACTTCGGGGCTTACTAAATTGGCCATGACGCGCGCTTCATCCATTTCCGGTGGGCGCTTGCTTAGGTGCAAAAACTCTAAAGCAGGCAGTGCATGTAAAAGCAAGACGATGCCAATAATGATGCGTTCAGCTTTATTGAACGGAAGACGGGCATCGAGCTTTTTGAGAAAAGCACTCATCTCACTTCGCCTAAGATGCGGGCATCTACCAAATGCGCATTTAAATCCGCGGACATTAAGTCTTGCGCCATCGACAGTAATGATTCTTGATCTTTGCTACTTAGAAATAAAACAGAACCAAATTTTTTATCACCATTTTCTTGCTGAAGATTCTCCAACTGTCTTTTGAGTTGCCTCACTACCGCATCGCTTGTATCGATGAGGGTAATGGATTCACCCAGGAGTTTGCGGATTGCCTTTTTTAAGAAAGGATAGTGAGTGCAGCCCAACACGAGCGTATCAGCGCCAGCATCTTGGATGGGTTCTAGATGTTTTGCCAATAGTTCAAGCGTATCTTCGCTATCCGCTTTGCCAGACTCTATTAGGGGCACCAACCCAGCGCCAGCTTGCTTAATAAACTGACAATTATTTGGCAGGGTATTGAGGAGGTCGTTAAATTTATCGCTCTTCAGAGTAGCTTCGGTTGCAAGCACCCCAACAATATTGTTTCGAGATTGCATGGCCGCGGGTTTAATGCCGGGCTCAACTCCAATAATGGGGATGGATAGTGTTGCGCGAATCTGTTTGATGGCTTCCGCAGTCGCTGTATTGCATGCAACTACGATGGCATCGCATTGGTGGTTTGCTAATAATTGACACAAGGCAAGACTGCGAGCCGCAATCCACTCGCTCGATCTTTCGCCATAGGGCGCATTGGCGGAATCCGCAAGATAGATGTAGTCGTGCTGGGGAAGCTGACGCAGAGCCTCATCCAAAATGGATAAGCCTCCTACGCCAGAATCAAAAACCCCAATGAGTGCCAATGTTGACTATGCTAAATCGTAGTGATTAAGCAATCTTGACCGGAATTCCAGCGATCTTTGCTTGCCAATCACGTGGACCTTCGTGGTGCATAGAAATGCCTTCCGAGTTCACTGCGACCGTTACTGGCATGTCTTTGACATCAAACTCATAGATGGCTTCCATGCCTAAGTCCGCAAAACCAACTACCTTAGAAGTTTGAATCGCCTTGGATACTAAGTAAGCGGCACCACCAACGGCCATCAGGTAAGCGGATTTATGTTTCTTAATGGCTTCGATTGCCTCTGGACCACGTTCTGCTTTACCAATCATGGAGATCAAGCCAGTCTTGGCAAGCATCATCTCAGTGAACTTGTCCATGCGGGTGGCGGTAGTCGGGCCTGCTGGGCCAACCGCTTCATCGCGCACTGGCTCAACTGGCCCGACGTAATAAATCACACGATTCTTAAAGCTCACTGGTAATTCTTCACCTTTGGCCAACATATCCTGAATGCGTTTATGAGCAGCGTCACGACCAGTCAAGATTTTGCCGTTGAGTAATAAAGTTTCACCTGGTTTCCAGCTAGCAACTTCTTGGGCGGTGAGAGTGTCTAAATTCACGCGCTTGGATTTTTGAACATCAGGCGTCCAAGTTACAGCTGGCCAATCGGCAAGTGATGGTGCTTCTAATTTAGCGGGGCCGTCGCCATGCAAATGGAAGTGCACGTGACGAGTAGCAGCGCAGTTTGGAATCATGGCAACAGGCAGTGATGCCGCGTGCGTTGGATATTCCATGATCTTGATATCAAGAACAGTAGCCAAACCACCAAGACCCTGAGCGCCAATGCCTAGTTTGTTTACTTTCTCGTAGATCTCTAAGCGCAGTTCTTCTGCGCGGGTCTTTGGTCCACGAGCAATCAGTTCTTGAATATCCACTGGACCCATTAAAGATTCTTTAGCCATCAACATGGCTTTTTCTGGCGTGCCGCCAATACCGATGCCTAGGATGCCAGGAGGGCACCAGCCAGCGCCCATGGTCGGTACGGTTTTAAGAACCCAATCAACGATAGAGTCGGAGGGGTTGAGCATCACCATCTTTGCTTTGTTTTCTGAGCCACCACCTTTTGCCGCGCAAATCACTTCAACATCATCACCGGGCACGATTTCATAATGAACTACGGCTGGAGTGTTGTCGCCAGTATTTTTACGTTTGCCTGCTGGATCGGTGAGGACTGAGGCGCGCAGCATATTGTCAGGATTGAGGTAAGCGCGACGCACGCCTTCGTTCACCATCTCAGTAACACTCATGGTTGCATCTGGCCACTGCACATTCAT
>CAZHWF010000049.1:0-10468 GCA_964536365.1 uncultured Polynucleobacter sp. | reverse complement strand
TCGCCACCTACTATCAATATCTTTAATCAAGACCCTGAGTGTGATTTGGACTACTGCGCCAATACTGCTAGGGATGTGAAGATAGACCATGCAGTCAAAAACAATTTTGGCTTTGGGGGTACTAACGGTACCTTGATTTTCGGCAAATTGACCTAATATTCTTCCTATCTTTATTGTTGGTCTTTACCAAGTAGGTCTATAGCATCATGAAAAAGTACTTAATTGCGCTCTTGGCTATCTTTAGTCTTGGGCAAGTTGCATTTATTCCAAACGCTGTTGCGCAAAATCCTCGCGTCACGATTCCTGATTTTGCTGATTTGGTTGAGCGCGCTAGCCCAGCGGTTGTGAATATTCGTACCACTGAAAAAGTCCTTGCACAACAAACGCAAGGTGGTATTCCGGGTATGCCTGAAGATCAGGCGGAATTTTTCCGTCGCTTTTTTGGCGTTCCCATTCCTGGAATCCCAAATGGTCCAAAGCAAGCTCAGCCAAACCCTGGCAAACCACAAGAAGCCGATCGTGGAGTTGGCTCCGGATTCATTATTGAATCCAATGGTTTGATTCTCACAAATGCGCACGTAGTTGAAGGCGCCACTACGATTTATGTAACCCTTACCGATAAGCGCGAATTCAAGGCGAAGTTATTGGGCATGGATAAGCGCACTGACGTTGCGGTTGTAAAGATTGAGGCGCGTGATTTGCCAAGGCTGCCTTTGGGCGATTCTTCTAAGGTTCGCGTGGGTGAGTGGGTGTTGGCGATTGGCTCTCCTTTTGGTTTAGAGAACACGGTTACTGCGGGTATTGTGTCTGCGAAGAGCCGTGATACTGGTGACTACTTGCCCTTCATTCAGACGGACGTTGCAGTTAATCCAGGCAACTCTGGTGGCCCACTATTAAACACAGCTGGTCAAGTGATTGGTATTAACTCTCAAATTTTTAGCCGCTCGGGTGGCTACATGGGTATTTCATTTGCGATTCCAATTGACGAAGCAATGCGTGTTGCAGATCAATTACGCACCAATGGAAAAATGACGCGTGGTCGTATTGGTGTTGCTCTAGGCGAGATGACAAAAGATGTGGCCGAGAGTTTGGGTTTAGGTAAACCTCGCGGTGCTTATGTGCGTAACGTTGAGCCAGGCGGTCCTGCCGCTGCTGGCGGAATTGAGGCTGGTGATGTCATTTTGAGTTTCAATGGTCGTGATATTTCGAAATCAACAGACTTGCCAAGGGTGGTTGGTGAGACCAAGCCTGGCACCTCAGTACCGGTACAGATTTGGCGCAAGGGCGGTACTCGTGATTTGACAGTTACCGTTACCGATGCGGAATCGCCTCAGGCCACCAAAAAGGCTGATGCACCAGCTGCCAACGGCAATAGCGCAAATGCGCTTGGGGTATCGGTAGGCGAGCTCTCGGACGCTAAAAAGAGGGATCTGAATATCAAAGGCGGCGTTGAAGTAACTGGTTTGGGTGATGGTCCGCTAGCAAGGGCGGGAATTCGTCCAGGCGATGTGATTATTCGGGTTGCTGATGCCGATATTACGAGTGTTAAGCAGTTTGAGGGCTTGATTAAGGGTTTAGATGCTAATCGGGCTGTGCCGGTCTTTATACGCCGTGCCGACAGTACTTTAGTAGTGCCTGTAAGACCAAAATAACCCTATTTTTGGCCTAAAAATGAGGTTTGGCGCCTTTTAGGCGCCACCCATTACAATCACTTTAAGACGACTTTTTGCAGCGCATCATTGTGGTGCGTTCTGACAAGGCGTTTTTTAAAGACCTAATAAGACGCTATGGATTTAATCCGCAATTTTTCTATCATCGCCCATATTGATCACGGCAAATCAACGCTCGCTGATCGCATTATTCAACTGTGTGGCGGTCTTTCTGATCGCGAAATGGAAGCTCAGGTTCTGGACTCAATGGATATTGAGCGTGAACGCGGCATCACCATCAAGGCTCAAACAGCCGCTTTAAATTACAAGGCTAAAGACGGCAAGGTATACAACATCAATCTGATTGATACCCCTGGACACGTTGACTTCTCGTATGAAGTTAGTCGTTCTCTGTCGGCATGTGAAGGTGCTTTATTAGTCGTTGATGCTAGCCAGGGTGTGGAAGCGCAAACCGTTGCTAACTGTTACATGGCACTGGAGTTGGGTGTTGAGGTTGTGCCGGTGCTTAATAAGATTGATTTGCCGCAGGCCGATCCTGAGCGCGCTAAAAAAGAAATTGAAGATGTCATCGGTATCGATGCCTCGGAAGCGGTAACCTGCTCGGCTAAAACCGGCATGGGTGTGCAAGATGTGATCGAAGAAATGATTGCCAAGGTGCCGCCACCTAAAGGCGATCCCAAAGAGCCTTTGCAGGCTTTGATTATTGATTCTTGGTTTGATAACTATGTTGGTGTCGTCATGCTGATACGCATTGTGAACGGCACCTTAAAGCCGAAAGAAAAAATCACTTTAATGGCTAATGGCTCAACCCATTTGGTTGAGCATGTTGGTGTCTTTAGTCCAAAGTCGGTAGATCGCCCAGAATTATCTGCGGGTCAAGTGGGCTTTGTGATTGCTGGCATTAAAGAATTAAAAGCGGCCAAGGTTGGTGATACCGTTACGCATGCGGCCGGCCAGCAAGGTCGCGCTCCTGCAGCTGAGCCGTTACCTGGTTTTAAAGAGGTGAAACCTCAAGTATTTGCTGGTTTGTATCCAGTAGAGGCAAGTGAATACGATCAGTTGCGTGAGTCTTTAGAAAAGCTCAAATTAAATGACGCTTCTCTTTTGTATGAACCAGAAGTTTCACAAGCTTTGGGTTTTGGTTTCCGTTGCGGCTTCTTAGGTTTGCTCCATATGGAGATCGTACAAGAGCGCTTAGAGCGCCAGTACGGTATGAATCTCATTACTACCGCTCCAACCGTGGTGTATCAAGTGCAGCAGTCTGATGGCACGGTTGTGATGGTCGACAACCCTTCCAAGATGCCAGAGACCAGTAAGGTCGACACGATCATGGAGCCGATTGTGACTGTCAATTTATATATGCCACAAGAGTATGTAGGTTCTGTGATTACCTTGTGCGTTGGTAAGCGTGGTATTCAGACAGGCATGAATTACCTTGGCCGTCAGGTGCAGCTCACTTATGAGTTGCCAATGGCGGAGATCGTCTTGGATTTCTTTGACAGACTGAAATCCATCTCTCGCGGTTACGCCTCAATGGATTACGAGTTTAAAGAATATCGACCAGCGGATGTGGTGAAGGTAGATATTTTGATTAATGGGGATCGTGTAGATGCGTTGTCCGTGATTGTGCATAGAAGTAATAGCCAGCATCGTGGTCGCGAAGTCGTTGCTAAGATGCGCGGCATCATTCCTCGTCAAATGTTTGATGTTGCTATTCAGGCGGCAATTGGCAGCAATATTGTTGCCCGCGAGAATGTGAAAGCTTTGCGCAAAAACGTGTTGGCCAAGTGCTATGGTGGCGACATTTCCCGTAAGCGCAAGTTATTAGAGAAGCAAAAAGAAGGTAAGAAGCGCATGAAGCAAGTGGGTAATGTGGAGATTCCACAAGAGGCTTTCTTGGCTATTTTGCAGGTGGAGGATTAATGAACTTTGCTCTTATCCTTTTTATTTTGCTAGTTGTCTCTGGTATCGCTTGGGTTGCCGACAAAGTGCACTTTGCACCTAAAAGACGTTTGGCTGGTGATGAGCGCATGCCTTTGTGGCTTGAGTACACAGCCGGTTTTTTCCCTGTCATTTGCGTTGTATTTGTGTTGCGCTCTTTTATTGCCGAGCCCTTTAAGATTCCTTCTGGCTCAATGATTCCGACTTTGCAAATCGGTGATTTCATTTTGGTAAATAAATTTACCTATGGAATTCGTTTGCCAGTAATCAATCAAAAAGTGGTAGATCTAGGCTCGCCTAAACGCGGTGATGTAGTGGTATTCCGCTATCCGCGAGATGAGTCAGTTGATTACATTAAGCGTGTTGTGGCAATTCCGGGTGATGTCATCACTTATGAAAATAAACGTCTGACGATTAACGGTCAAGCGTTGCAATATAGTGGCGGCGAGTCTTATCTCGATCCCGAGAACATGCGCTACGCCAAACGTTTTACCGAAACCTTTCCAGCGGATTTAGGTGGTAATCGCCACGATATCCTCAATGATCCGGATCGTCCCGCTGGCGTATTTCCGACTGAGCGTTTCCCTGGTTCTGAATTTTGTCAGTACCAACCATCAGGTTTGACATGCAAGGTGCCTGCGGGCCATTACTTTGCTATGGGAGATAACCGCGATAACAGTGCGGACTCACGTTACTGGGGTTTTGTTCCTGATAAGAACCTAGTTGGTAAAGCCTTTTTTGTTTGGCTCAATTTGGGCAATCTTGGCCGCATAGGCGGATTCGAGTAAGTATTATGAATGCGCGCGCCGTTATCGAAACCGGACCGCTGCAAGAGCGCCTTGGTTATACCTTCAAGAAGCCAGAGCTTCTCAATCAAGCTTTGACGCATCGTAGCCATAGCAAGAAAAATAATGAGCGACTCGAGTTTTTAGGCGACTCCATTCTCAATTGCGTTGTGGCGGAAATGCTTTATGAACGCTATTCAGATTTGGATGAGGGCGATCTCTCACGTGTGCGCGCAAATTTAGTCAAGCAACAGGCTTTATATGAAATTGCTCAGACCCTTTCGTTATCAGACTACTTGCGTTTAGGTGAGGGCGAATTAAAAAGCGGAGGCTTTCGTCGCCCATCAATTCTTGCCGATACTTTAGAAGCTGTCACGGGCGCCATCTTCATGGATGGAGGCTTTGAGGCTGCCAAGACTTGTTTGCGCAAGTTGTATTCCATTATCTTGGCAACCGTTGATCCCAAAACCTTGGGTAAAGACGATAAAACGCTATTGCAAGAATGTCTGCAAAGCTATCAACTACCTTTGCCAGCATACAACGTTACAGGCACCACCGGCGCTGCCCATAACCAGCAGTTCGAAGTGGAGTGTTCAATCCCAAGTCATAAAGTAGCGGTAAAAGGTGAGGGCGCATCTCGCCGCGCCGCTGAGCAAGCTGCCGCCAAACTAGCTTTGATTGCCATGCTGAAAGCATTGCCGCAAGAATCTCGTAAACCAAAGAAGACTCGATCTGCGAAGAAAAAAGCAGCCAAAAAAGAAGTTACTGTAGAGCAGTTCAATCTTAAGCTAAAGGGCTAAACGTGTTTAGATGCGGCACTATCGCCATTGTTGGGCGTCCGAATATGGGTAAATCAACGCTCTTGAACGCGTTGGTTGGTCAAAAAATCAGTATTACCTCTCGTAAAGCGCAGACGACACGCCATCGTATTTTGGGCGTGCAGAATCGCGAAGAGGCCCAGTTTATTTTTATTGATACACCTGGCTTTCAAACACGTCTAGTCAATACTTTAAATAAGGCGCTCAACCGCACAGTTACTACGGCCTTACAAGATGTGAATGTGGTGTGCTTTGTAGTTGAGGCTGGTTACTTTGGCGAGGATGATAAAAAAGTTTTGAAATTGCTCCCAAGGGATCTGCCAGTTGTTTTGGTTCTCAATAAGTTAGATCTTTTTAATAGCCGCTTCCAAGCGCCATCAGAGCGCGATCAGGCCTTGCTCAATTTCATTAAAGAAATGGCTCGCCCATGGAGTGAATTGGGCGGACATGAAGATCAAAATAGCGAGTTCGCTGAAATTGTGCCGATGAGCGCTAAGAGCCCGGGCGATATTGAAAGATTGCTTGATGTGCTCGAAGGCTACTTACCTGAAGCTCCAGCAGTGTATGACGGCGATACCATCACCGATCGTAGTGAGCGTTTCTTGGCTGCAGAGATTTTGCGTGAAAAGGTATTCCGCTTTACAGGCGAGGAATTGCCATATACCAGCACAGTAGTGATCGATCAATTTAAGATGGATGGCAAGATGCGCCGAATTGCGGCAACCATTTTGGTTGATCGGGAAGGTCATAAAGCGATGATTATTGGGCAGAAGGGCGAGCGTTTGAAGAAGATTTCGACGGATGCCCGAATCGATATGGAAAAGCTTTTTGATGGCAAAGTCTTTTTGGAGACTTGGGTTAAGGTCAAGCGTGGCTGGGCTGATGATCGTGCCGAACTACGGGCGCAAGGGCTGGAATAAATTCAATGGCCTCGATTCGTGTTTCTGACGAGCCCGCTTTTGTATTGCACAGCATTCCCTATAAGGAAACCAGCTTAATTCTGGATGTTTTTACCCGGCAATATGGTCGCATGGCTCTGATCGCCAAAGGAGCCAAAAGACCCCATTCAACATTGCGCCCAGTGTTGCAAAGATTTCAGCCTTTATTGGTTTCTTGGAGTGGAAAGTCGGAGTTGCGCACTTTAACGAAATCTGAATGGGTTGGTGGTATGCCATCTTTGGTCGGGGATGCGCTTCTTTGTGGCTTCTACCTGAATGAACTGCTTGTGAAGTTTCTGGCGCGCGAAGACGATTACGAAAAACTCTATGACCGTTATGCCCAAACGATTAATGCTCTCTCCAATCTTGAATTTGAATCCAAAGGCTTAGAAGAAATTTTGCGTCCATTTGAGCTCTCGCTCTTGCAAGAGACAGGCTATGCGGCTGCTCTAGATCGCTGCGTGGAAACGAATGAAGCTCCGCTAGCGCAAGAGCAATATGTATATCAGCCTGAACGCGGAGTTCGCCCAGTTCAGGCCGATGATCCAGGGCATTGGCCCGTATTGACCGGCAAATCACTTCTGGCAATTGCAGTGGGGGATTTTTCGGATCCGGAAACACTTTCGGAGAGCAAGCAATTGATGCGTTTTTTGCTTGGCCTGCATCTTCAGGACCAGGTGTTAACAACCCGTCAAATTTTGATTGATTTGAAAAAAATCTAGTAATCTACTGACATGAGTAGCCACCCAGCCCTAGAACTCGGTATCAATATTGATCATGTCGCGACATTACGCAATGCCCGAGGCACTGTTTATCCAGATCCATTGAGGGCTGCGGCATTGGCTGAACAAGCTGGCGCAGATTTGATTACCCTGCATTTGCGTGAAGATCGTCGACATATAAAAGATGCGGATTTATTCGCCCTACGGCCGCTGATTAAAACGCGTATGAACTTAGAGTGCGCAGTGACACCAGAGATGATTGAAATCGCTTGTAAGGTGAGGCCGCATGACGTGTGCCTAGTTCCCGAGAAGCGTGAGGAAGTCACTACGGAAGGTGGCTTAGATGTGCTGGGCCATTATGAGGCAGTTAAAGTAGCCACTAAGAAATTGGTTGATGCGGGTATTCGGGTATCTTTATTTATCGATCCAGAAGAAAAGCAAATTCAGGCTGCTAAAGAGGTTGGGGCAACTGTAGTGGAATTGCATACTGGTCGTTATGCAGATTTATCTGGAGCTGATCAGGCTAAAGAATTGGAGCGTATTCGTAAAGCGGCTCAATTTGGAAAAAGTATTGGCTTGAGAGTTAATGCTGGGCATGGTTTGCATGAAGGTAACGTGCAGCCTATTGCCAAGATTATCGAATTATCAGAGCTCAATATTGGTCACGCGATTGTCGCCGAGGCTCTCTTCAAGGGTTGGCAAAAAGCGATTGTCGATATGAAATCATTAATGGCCCAGGGTAGAGTAGGTTCATAAGAATTTATCCTCAAAAATTATCAATCATGATCATCGGCATTGGCACAGACATTTTGCAGATCGAGCGCTTGCAAGCGGCTTATGATCGAACCAATGGTCGTTTGGCGGAAAAAATTTTAGGGCCTGATGAGATGTTGGTTTTCAAACATCGCCTCGCTAGAAATCACAAACGCGGTATTGCGTTCCTAGCCACCCGCTTTGCCGCAAAAGAAGCTTTTTCAAAGGCGATTGGCCTTGGCATGAGAATGCCGATGACCTGGCGCTCGCTCCAAACTTTAAATGAGTCTAGCGGCAAGCCGGTCACCTCTTATTTAGGTAAGTTGGCGCAATTTATGCAAGAGAAAAATTGGGAAGCGCACGTTACTGTGAGTGATGAACAGGATATGGCAATAGCCCATGTCATCGTTACTCAAAAGTAAGAATAACAATACAGAAGACATAGAGGAATAAATGAGTAAGTCAATTATGGCGCCAGGTCCAGTTACATTAGATGTTGTTGGTTTAGAGCTTAACGCCGAAGATCGCCGCCGCATTTTGCATCCCTTAACCGGCGGCGTAATTTTGTTTGGTAGAAATTTTGCCAATCGTCAGCAACTAACTAAATTAACCGCTGCCATTAAAAAGCTGCGCTCCGATGTCTTGATCTCTATAGATCACGAGGGCGGACGAGTGCAGCGCGCCAAGACTGATGGCTTTACTCATCTACCAGCTATGCGTAAGCTTGGTGAGCTTTGGGGTGCTAAAAATAAATCCAAGCATCCCGCCGAATCAGCTGCGATTGCCATGGCTGCGGCAACTGCTTGTGGATACGTGCTTGCCTCTGAATTGCGCGCTTGCGGGGTTGATTTTAGTTTTACTCCCGTATTGGATTTGGATTTTGGCCGTAGTGGAGTCATTGGCGATAGATCTTTTCATCGTGATCCGCAAATTGTTTTTGCTTTGGCCAAGAGCTTGAATGAGGGTTTACGTCTTGCGGGTATGTCTAACTGCGGCAAGCATTTTCCTGGGCATGGTTGGGCTGAGGCGGACTCGCATGTGGCTATTCCAGTAGATGAGCGCAGCCTTAAAGAAATCTTCAATGACGATGCCAAGCCTTATGAATGGTTAGATTTAAGTCTATCCTCAGTAATGCCGGCGCATGTGATTTATCCAAAGGTGGATAAGCATCCCGCAGGCTTCTCAAAAGTTTGGCTCCATTCCATCTTGCGTCAAGAGCTTGGATTTGAAGGTGTCATTTTTAGTGATGACTTATCCATGGAGGGTGCTAGCGTTGCTGGCTCAGTTGTTAAAGGCGCTGAAATGGCTTTAGAGGCTGGCTGTGATGCGGTGCTGATCTGCAATCGTCCTGATTTAGCCGATCAGCTACTTGCTAAATTAAAAGTATCCAAGTCGAAATTAAGCGAGTCAGCAAACCGTTTGAATCGTTTAATGCCAACATCCGTAGCCCCCAATTGGCAAGAGCTCCAAGGGGAAGTTGAGTATCAACATGCCAAAGGATTATTGGAGCAGCTTAATCTAATTGGATGAGTTAAATAAACCGCGTTATTTATTGCTTTGAAACTCTTTTCCATTCAGAGAGAACGTAGTTTTTAATGTTGTACCCTTGTTCTCTTGCGCAAACAATGGTGTCCACATTAACGGGTTGATAGATTTTCTGCAATCTCAATGAGTCTCCTTTAACTGAAAAATTTGGCATCCATGATCCCCAAAAAAATCCAATACTTTCTAGATCAAGATATGCCAGAGCAGCCGTCTCTTGCTCAATGGGAAGGTCTAGATAAATGGATGCAAGATTGAGAGTCTCCAGCTTAGCGAGCTCTTGTTTCACCGCGGAAATTAAATCGCCACCAATGCGGTCTATTGCAATATTTGCCGTCTGAATGCTTGAGTTAATAACGGTGTGAAAGGTTGTTTGGCCACTGGCCTTCATGTCTGTGCTCACGATATTGCGTTGAAGATTTAAATCTTGCACAAGAGCCTTCGCATGCTCAATATGTTGCGCTGGCATAAAGATGGTGTGAGTGCGATCATTTAGTTGTAGATAAAACGCTAGCAGCGACATCCGGGTATCGGGATGATTTTCTAAGCCCTTCATGGAAATGTTCGCTGGAATATCGCCAATAAATAACCCAGTCTCCTTTGCATTAAAGGCAATCATTTCCTGTTGGCTATAAGGATGGTTTGTTACACACTCAGTCCAAAATCCTGGCAAAGATAGCTCTTGGGCGACTTCAATTCGTTTCTTGGCCATCATTTCTGCAATGTGCTGCCCTCTAAAATTGGGGTCAACCATCATCTTTCCAGCTTCGGGCGATATATTGTGAGCGCCATCAAATGTCAGGGCGCAATGCCCAACAATTTGACCATCTCTTAATTTTGCAACCACCGAGTGCATCAATTTATTCTCGAGAACTTCCTCTAGTTGACTAATGTCATACATCACTTTGCTTGGATAACTATCGCCATAACATCGGCGAACGCAGTCAATTAACTGAGGGAGATCGGCAAGATTCAGTGGTGTGATTGCTGGAGCATTGTCGCTATTCATGGTTTGAATATTATGGCCCTTAATTACTAAAGAAAAAAGCCCGGCTAGCCGGGCTTTTGAACATCTGTAGTTTGCTAATTAGTTAGCGCGGCTACGGTATTCGCCTGTGCGGGTATCGATTTCAATCTTATCGCCAGTGTTACAGAACAAAGGAACTTGCAATTCATAGCCAGTAGCGAGTTTTGCATTCTTCATCACTTTGCCTGAGCTAGTATCGCCTTTAACTGCCGGCTCTGTGTAAATGATTTCACGAACCAATGAGTTTGGCATTGCTACTGAAAGAGCTTTAC
>CAZHWF010000048.1:9722-10493 GCA_964536365.1 uncultured Polynucleobacter sp. | reverse complement strand
CGAAAAAAAACCCAGGAACGAATCCTGGGTTTTTAATAATGATCTAAGGACTATTAAGCCGCTTGGATATTGGTAGCTTGTTTGCCTTTAGGACCCTGAGTAACATCAAAAGTTACTTTTTGGTTTTCCTTGAGGGTCTTGAACCCAGGCATCGTGATTGCGCTGAAATGCGCAAACAATTCTTCTTCACCATCATCAGGTTTGATAAAGCCAAAACCTTTTGCATCATTGAACCACTTAACAATTCCGGTCGCCATGCGAACTCCATTACATAAACTTAAAACAACCGTGATGAGGGTAAATACTTTTTAATCAGTCTCAATCCACAACACGCCTAAATAGAACCTCTGTTGAAGCCTACCCCCTGATTGTTTGCCCTTTTTGGAGGGGTGTCAAGGAGTTATATGCACCTACCCCCTATTAAATACCCCTTTTTTTATCGAAAAATGCCCCAATATGGGTTTAAACGAGGGTTTTTGCGTGTTTTTCACAACAAGACCCCAGTCAATTTAAGTTTCAATATCTGTGTTTAGAATGTTTCTCATGAGTCGCGCCCCCAAAAATCCCACCACTGGCAACCCCAGTAATCCGTATGTTGAAGACACTATCCTTCTCGAAAAACAGGTCGAGCAAGTTAAGGCACCTTCGATGTATAAAGTTTTATTGTTGAATGACGATTACACCCCTATGGAATTTGTGGTGATGGTGATTCAGGAGTATTTTAATAAAGATCATGAAACGGCTACACGCATCATGTTGCAAGTGCATCTA
>CAZHWF010000048.1:2381-9712 GCA_964536365.1 uncultured Polynucleobacter sp. | reverse complement strand
CTCGCGATGTCGCTGCTACCAAAGTGCATCAGGTTATTGAACTTTCCCGTGAAGCGGGTCATCCACTACAGTGCACTATGGAGGAAGCATGATTGCCCAAGAATTAGAAGTAAGTTTGCATATGGCGTTTGTTGACGCAAGGGCATCGCGACATGAGTTTATTACGGTGGAGCATTTGCTAGCAGCCTTACTGGATAACGCTACGGCGGTTGAAGTTTTAAAGGCCTGCGCTGTCAATATTGCGGAGCTGCGAGCGCAGCTCAAAAATTTTATTAATGACAATACCCCCGTTGTTCCTGGTAATGATGAGGTAGATACACAGCCAACGCTGGGATTTCAGCGAGTAATTCAGCGCGCCATCATGCATGTGCAATCCACATCAAATGGCAAGAAGGAAGTTACTGGCGCCAATGTATTGGTTGCCATCTTCGGTGAAAAAGATTCGCACGCAGTGTATTTCTTGCAACAGCAGGGAGTTACACGATTAGATGTTGTGAATTTCATTAGTCATGGGGTGCGCAAAGATCAAGCCGAGCATGTAAAACCTGCCGAGCCCTCCCAGGAGGCGGAGGAGTCTGCTTCATCAGGTAAAGAGAGTCCATTAGAGCAATACACCCAAAACCTTAATACCATGGCTCGTCAGGGCAAGATTGATCCGTTAATTGGGCGCGAGAGTGAGGTTGAGCGGGTTATTCAAGTGCTGTGCCGTCGTCGTAAGAACAATCCATTGTTAGTCGGTGAGGCGGGTGTTGGAAAGACCGCGATTGCCGAGGGTTTGGCCTGGAGGATTGTGAAGGGAGATGTCCCGGAAATTTTGGCTAATGCCACCGTATACTCTTTAGATATGGGTGCTCTCTTGGCGGGTACTAAATACCGCGGTGATTTTGAGCAACGTTTAAAAAGCGTTCTTAAATCGCTGAAAGATCATGCGCATGGCATTTTGTTTATCGATGAAATCCACACGCTTATTGGCGCAGGGGCTGCTTCCGGTGGAACTTTAGACGCGAGTAATTTGTTAAAGCCAGCATTGTCTAACGGCCAACTTAAATGCATCGGCGCAACTACCTTTACAGAATACCGTGGCATCTTTGAGAAGGATGCCGCTTTGTCTCGTCGCTTCCAAAAGGTAGATGTAGTAGAGCCGACGGTAGATCAAACAGTGCAAATCTTGCGTGGCTTGAAGTCTCGTTTCGAAGAACATCACAGTGTGAAGTACGCTGCTGGAGCTTTGGTGGCAGCCGCTGAGTTGTCTGCTCGATATATCAATGATCGCCATTTGCCCGATAAAGCAATTGATGTCATTGATGAGGCGGGGGCGGCGCAACGTATTTTGCCGAAGTCAAAACAAAAGAAAACGATTGGCCGTCCCGAGATTGAAGAAATCGTCGCGAAGATCGCGCGCATACCGCCACAATCAGTTACGGTGGATGACCGCAGCAAGTTGCAAACCCTAGATCGCGACATTAAGAGCGTGGTCTTTGGTCAAGATCCCGCGATTGAGGCTTTGGCTGGTGCTATAAAAATGACACGGGCCGGACTTGGCAAGATTGATCGACCAATTGGCTCATTCTTATTTTCCGGACCAACTGGTGTGGGTAAGACTGAGGTGGCTAAGCAACTCGCTTACATCCTTGGAATTGAATTATTGCGTTTTGATATGTCTGAGTATATGGAGCGCCATGCCGTAAGTCGCTTAATCGGCGCGCCTCCAGGTTATGTCGGATTTGATCAGGGCGGTCTACTTACTGAAGCCGTTAACAAGAAGCCGCACTGCGTTCTCCTGCTTGATGAAATTGAAAAAGCCCATCCAGATATTTTTAATATTCTGTTGCAGGTGATGGATCACGGCACTTTGACGGACAACAATGGTCGTAAAACGGATTTCCGTAATGTCATCATTATCATGACCACAAACGCGGGTGCCGAGGCTATGCAAAAGTCGACCATTGGCTTTACCAATGCACGCGAGTCTGGCGATGAAATGGCTGATATTAAGAAGTTCTTCACGCCAGAGTTCCGCAACCGCTTGGACGCCATCGTATCCTTCAAGGCGCTTGATGAGTCCATCATCATGCGGGTTGTTGATAAGTTCTTGATGCAGCTTGAAGAGCAGCTCCATGAGAAGAAGGTGGATGCAACATTTAGCCCCGCATTAAGGGCGCATCTAGCTAAGCATGGCTTTGATCCTTTAATGGGTGCGCGCCCTATGCAGCGTATTATTCAAGATACGGTGCGCAAAGCGCTTGCTGATGAGTTGCTGTTTGGTAAGTTGGCTCAGGGCGGTCATGTGGATGTTGATATCGATTCTGAAGGCAAAGTGCTCTTGAGCTTTGATGTTCCCGCATTGCCGGGCAAACGCGCTAAAGCGGATGTTGCTCCCGCTGAAGAAATTTGATCCTCATTTACTAGTATTTACAAACCAAAAAGGAAGATATGTCTCATCACGATAAATTATTAGAAGCTTTTGAAACTTATAAAGCTGAAAACGAAAAGTTCCAAGGTAAGGGCATTAAAGCTTCCGCTGCCCGTGCTCGCAAGGCTTTGCAAGAAATTGCTGGCTCTTGCAAAGAGCGCCGTAAAGAAATTATGGCTGAAAAAGAATCTCGCGAAGGCGCTGGTGCTGGCATGTCTCAAGATGCTGCACGTAAGGCGCATATTCGTAAGTAAGAAAATTTGCCTAATTAAACTGTCCAACTACTGGGGGTCAGTTCACTCGGGTGGCTTTTTAATTGCTGGAAAGCTATGAGCGTTGTCGATTAATAAATAGGGCATCGCATTCCGCCTCGAGAATGCCGCCCAACAGTTGGGTTTGGCTAAAGTTATTCCCTAGATTAATGTCCTTGGCGCTAAACTGAAAAACATCAATGCCACTTTTCTTAATTGTCTGCGCAGAGCTGCCATAAACGACGCCGCCAATGCCAGCCCAAACCAAGGCGCTCATACACATGGGGCATGGCTCGCCAGTGGTATACAAAATGCAGTCTGACCAGTTTTTGTTCCCCTGTTGACTCACATAGTTGTCGATGCAGACCATTTCGCCATGTAGCACTGGGTTTTTGAAAGTTTGATTAACACCCTTAGCAAGTACTATTCCGCTATTAGCATTGGTGATTGCCGCACCAAATGGATAGGATGGATTTTGTATACCCATGGTAATAGCAACGCGCATTCCCGCTTCATGTTGTTTGATTGGGATGGATGACAGCGTTGATTTTGCAGTCACCCCGCGGGTGATGCTAGCTAATCCAATACCGCATAAGCAAATTAATGCGCTACGGCGATTCACTGTTTAAGCTCTACCAGTGCTACCAAAACCACCGGCACCACGACTGCTCTCGGTAAACTCTTCAACAACTTTGAGTTCAACCTGTTGAACTGGCATCACTACTAACTGAGCAAGGCGCTCCATCGGTTCCAATTTGAATGGGGTGGATCCACGGTTCCAAGTGCTGACCATGAGTTGGCCTTGATAGTCAGAATCGATTAAGCCAACAAGGTTTCCTAATACGATGCCATGCTTATGACCTAAGCCAGAGCGCGGCAAGATGAATGCGGCATAGCGTGGATCTTCAACATAGATTGCAAGGCCTGTCGGCACCAATACTGTTTGTCCTGGAGCAATTTCTATTGCCTCATCAATACAGGCGCGAAGATCTAAGCCAGCGCTGCCGGGGGTGCCATAGCTTGGCAGCTGATCACGCATACGTTCATCGAGAATTTTGACTTGGAGTACTTGCATAGGAATTCCTAAAACGGAGAATGTAATTAAGGGTGCTGCTTAAATCTTCTTGGCCACTAGTTGTATCAATTGACGTGCTAGCTGAAGCTTCTCGGTCTTAGCGATTTTTTTGCTACCGCCGGCATCAATAACGAGTAGTTGATTGAGATCGCTGCCAAAAGTATCTGGACCGATGTTGCCTACAATCATGGGGATGCCTTTGCGCTTGCGTTTTTCATCGGCATGCTTTTCGAGATGATTCGATTCTGCGGCAAACCCCACGCAATAGGGATAAGGTTTGCCGCTTTTAGTTTTAACTGCCTTGGCTACATCAAGCAGGATGTCAGGATTGGCTGCAAACTCTAGGCTTGGCGCTTGATTACCTTGGCGCTTGATTTTTTCTTTTGAGGGTTTAGCGATACCCCAGTCAGCAACGGCGGCTACCGCAAAGAAGATGTCGTAGTCGGTGTTGCTAAGCGCCGCCGCGTGCATTTCTTTTGCGCTTACAACGTTAGTGCGAGTAATTTGTCCTGTAGCTTCAAGCGGAGTCTCTAAATCACAAGGCCCAGCGATTAAATGAACTTGCGCGCCGGCTTCAACAGCAGCGCGCGCGATGGCAAAACCCATTTTCCCTGAGCTGTGATTGGTAATGCCGCGAACGGGATCAATGGCTTCAAAGGTGGGGCCGGCAGTAATGAGTACTTTTTTGCCCGCTAAAGCTTTTTTCTGAAAGAAGGCGATTACTTGTTCGGTAATCTCAGTTGGCTCGAGCATTCTGCCCATGCCTACTTCGCCACAAGCCTGTAAGCCGCTTGCGGGGCCAAGCAGAGCGATGCCATCATCAATCAGTCGTTTCGCGCTTCTCTGGGTGGCAGCGTGCTCCCACATTTGCTTATTCATTGCGGGCGTTAATAAGAGTGGGCAATCTCGAGCAAGGCAGAGGGTAGTTAGTAAATCATCAGCCAATCCCAGCGAAAGTTTTGCCATTAGGTCTGCACTTGCAGGGGCAATCAAAATGGCATCTGCAGAGCGTGATAACTCGATGTGCGCCATATTATTTGGAATCGTGCTGTCCCACTGACTTAAGTAAACGGGGTTTCCGGTAAGCGCTTGCATAGTGACTGGTGTCACAAATTGTTGAGCAGCTTCAGTCATGACAACTTGCACGGATGCGCCTTCTTGTATCAGTTGGCGCGCAAGCTCAGGTGCCTTATAAGCGGCTATGCCACCCGAGATGCCTAGAACGATCTTCTTATTTAAAAGTGATTGCATGGCGTCAGCTTAATGGTGTTGGGTCGATTTGCCAAATGACTTGCGTAACTCGCCCCAAATGATCAGGGCGGCACCTATGCAAATGGCGCTGTCGGCAATATTAAAGGCGGGCCAATGCCAGTTGCCGTAATACAAATCAATAAAGTCGACTACGGCACCGTACATCATGCGATCTAAAACATTTCCTAACGCGCCGCCTAGGATTAAGCTCAGGGCGATACAGAGTAGTTTGTCGCTTTGGCTTTTAAAGAGCAGCCAAATAATATAAATGGATGCTACTAGACCAACAATAGTAAAGAACCAACGTTGCCAACCAGAGCCCTGCGCCAAAAATGAAAATGCTGCGCCCGGATTAAAGAGTAGTAACCAGTTCAAAAATGGCATTACTGGCTCAGGCACACCTAATTGCAAATTACTGAGCGCTGACCACTTGCTCAGTTGATCAAGCAAGAGCACGATAATTGCAATTGCAAGGTACCGTAGCAAGCTTAGACTTTTCATTTTCTGCGATTCTGTTTTAGGCAAAGAGGCGGTGATCACCATCGCCAAATAGGTTGCTAATGCAGCGACCACACAAATCAGGATGTTCGGTATTGCTTCCTACATCCTGGGTGTGATGCCAGCAGCGTCCACACTTTTTATATTGACTGCCGCGAACTAAGACCTCTAAACCTTCATTGCTGAGTTCGATATTTGCGCTTGAGGTAATGGTGACAAAGCGCAAATCATTTTTCAGCGAATGCAAAATGGCAAAGTCAACATCGCCCGCTTTGATAGTAAGCTCAGCCTGCAAAGAGGAGCCTACATTACCTGCCTCGCGCTCTACCTCAATCGCTTTTGTCACTTCAGAGCGAATCTCGCGGATGCGATCCCATTTAGCAAGTAACTGATCAGCATGAGCTATTTCAGGGAATTGACCAAACTCTTCCATAAAGATCGATTCGCTCGGCTTGCTGCCGGTGCCATGTGGAAAATCTTTCCATGCTTCTTCGGCAGTGAAGGATAGGAATGGAGAAAGCCACTTCAACAAATTGCGAGTGATGTGGAATAAGGCGTTTTGCGCAGCGCGGCGATCAGGAGAGTCTGGAGCGCTTGTGTAAAGGCGATCTTTCAGAATATCTAAATAGAAGCCGCCCAAATCTTCGGAACAGAAAGTCAACATGCGTGCAACTGCAGGCTGGAACTCATAAGCCTTATAGTGAGTTTCAACATCTTGTTGCAGTTGGTTGGCAAGCGCAACTGCGTAGCGATCAATCTCAAGCCATTGATCGGCAGGCATAGCATGCTTGCTGGGATCAAAATCAGAAAGGTTGGCTAGCAAGAAGCGTAAGGTATTTCGAATGCGACGATAGCTTTCAGTAACACGCTTGAGAATTTCATCAGAGATGGTCATCTCACCGGAATAGTCGGTAGAAGCAACCCAAAGACGAATGATTTCAGCGCCAAGCTTATCTGCTACTTGTTGAGGTGCGATCACATTACCCACCGACTTACTCATCTTGCGACCTTGTCCATCCACAGTGAAGCCGTGGGTCAGGAGCGCCTTATAGGGCGGCTTGCCATCCAACATGGCGCCAGTGAGTAATGAGGAGTGAAACCAACCGCGATGTTGGTCAGAGCCCTCTAGGTATAAGTCAGCCAAGCGACCGTTTGGTGTTTCTGCATCTGTTGTTAACAGCTCATCACGGTGTGAGCCACGGATTACGTGCCAATGCGTTGTGCCTGAATCAAACCAAACATCTAAGGTGTCACGGTTTTTTTCATATTGCGCAGCTTCTTCACCAAGCAACTCGGCAACTTCAAGTTTTTGCCAAGCTTCGATGCCTTCTTTTTCGACGCGTTTGGCAATTTCTTCAAGAAGTTCCAAAGTGCGTGGATGTGGTTCGCCGCTTTCTTTGTGAACAAAGAAAGCCATAGGCACACCCCATTGACGTTGGCGTGACAAGGTCCAGTCAGGGCGATTGGCAATCATGCTGTGTAGGCGCTGTTTGCCCCACGCAGGGAAGAACTGAGTGTTTTCAATTCCTGCTAATGCCGTCTCGCGCAAACTTGCTTTGCCATCAGACGGTTTTTTATCCATGCTGGCAAACCATTGTGATGTCGCGCGATAAATGATTGGCGATTTATGGCGCCAACAATGCATATAGGAGTGGGTGTATGTTTTGTCGCGCAGTAAACTGCCGGCCTCACGCATTGCCTCGACAATCTTCGGATTAGCTTTCCAGATGTATTCATTGGCAAAGAGTGGCAGCCAAGATGCGTACACGCCATTGCCCATTACTGGGTTGAGAATATCTTTATCTGCCAGCTTATTCGCTTTGCATGACTTAAAGTCTTCTTC
>CAZHWF010000048.1:283-2281 GCA_964536365.1 uncultured Polynucleobacter sp. | reverse complement strand
GGTAACTCGGTAAGCCCAAATGCTTTTGCTAATTGAGGACGCTGAGCATCATCAAAAGCAAAACCCACGTCCACTGTTGGATCGGTTTTGTCTTGGTACTCGACTTCCGCTTCCGCAAGCGCGGAGCCACAATCAAAGCACCAGTTCACTGGTTTTAATCCGCGGAAAACGTAACCCTTCTCCCAGATCTTGCCAAGCGCACGAATTTCATCGGCCTCGTTGCGATAGTTCATGGTGAGATAGGGGTTATTCCAATCCCCTAATACGCCTAAGCGCTCAAAATCTTTCTTTTGCTTTTCTACTTGCACATGGGCGTAGGCACGTGCCTTAGATTGCACTTGGGCAGTCGGTAAGTTTTTGCCAAACTCTTTTTCAATCTGAATTTCAATTGGCATACCGTGGCAATCCCAGCCTGGAACATAAGCTGCATCAAAGCCCATGAGCCAACGCGATTTCACAATCATGTCTTTGAGAATCTTATTTACCGCATGACCAATATGAATGTCACCATTCGCATAAGGAGGACCATCATGCAAAATGAATTTGGGTTGGTTGGCGTGAGCCGCACGAATTTTTTCGTAGAGATTATTTTTTTGCCAATTGGTTACCCACTGTGGCTCACGCTTAGCGAGATCTCCCCGCATCGGGAAGGTGGTATCCAATAAATTGACGGGATATGTATTTTCTTTTTCAGACATAAGATTTTTTCTGGAAATAATTTCTGGCATGCGTCGCATCAGCTGCAATCGCTTGTGTAAGGGTTTTGAGGTCTGGATACTTCGCCTCATCACGAATTTTTTCTAATAGCTCTACAGTGATGATTTTGCCGTAGACATCCGCGCTGTAATCAAAGATATGGGTCTCAAGCAGCACTCTCCCGGCATCCTCTACTGTGGGCCTCACTCCTAGACTGGCAACAGCGGGCAATGGTTTGTCAGCTAAACCCAAGACTTGCGCTGTAAAAATTCCTGTGGTCGCTGGCTTGCGATGATGCAGGTGATTGGCAACTGCTAAGTTCAAAGTTGGAAATCCTAATTCACGACCCAATCGTTGGCCATGGATGACATGTCCAGAAATTGCATATGGACGACCTAAGAGCTTTTCTGCTTGAAGCATGTCTCCGTTCGCTAGCGCAGTACGCAATGCCGAACTAGAAATGCGCTCACCATTTTCATGAATGGTTTGGATGCTGGAGACTTCAAAGCCATATTTTTCACCAGCTGCTTTTAAGCTAGAAAAATTGCCAGCGCGTTTAGCTCCATAGCAAAAATCATCTCCAATCAAAATCCATTTGGTATTTAATCGCTTCACAATAATTTCTGAAACAAATTCTTCAGGCGATAGTTTGGCAAAAGCGGCGTTGAAGTGCTCCACAACTACGCGATCAACTCCGATTTTTGCAAGAGCGGCCAACTTGTCGCGTAAGTTCAAAATGCGAGCCGGAGCTTGTTCTGGTGCAAAAAACTCTTTTGGATGCGGTTCGAAAGTCATAACGCAACTTGCCAAGCCACGTTCTTTAGCGCCACCAACCAGATCTTGCAGCAAGGCGTGATGACCCCTGTGCACGCCATCGAAATTGCCGATAGTTAGGGCACAAGCTGGTCCTGCGGAAAACTGGGTGGGGCCACGGAATACGTTCACAAAATCGCTTTCAGGGTAGCCATCAATTATATTGTGGGCATGCCATCTATCGTTACCTTAATCTCAGGCCGCGGATCTAATTTCGAGGCCATTGTTAAAACCGCCCAAAAGGAGCAATGGCCAGTCACATTTGCGGGGGTGATAGCGAATCACTCTGCAGCTAAGGGCCTTGATTTTGCTCGCTCGCAGGGTATTCCAGCCTTTGCGATCGAGCATAAAGAGCATGCTAGCCGTGAATCTTTTGATGCCGCATTAATCAAGCAGATAGATGCTTTGGGGGCGGATTTGGTAGTTTTGGCGGGCTTTATGCGCATCTTGACGCCTACCTTTATTCGTCATTTTGAGGGGCGTTTGATC
>CAZHWF010000048.1:0-273 GCA_964536365.1 uncultured Polynucleobacter sp. | reverse complement strand
CCATAAGCGGGCGTGAGAGGCTGGCGGTAGGGAGCACGGGGCGACAGTCCATTTTGTGAATGAGGGTGTGGATGAGGGGCCGATTATTTGTCAGGCCTCGGTTCCAGTTCTTGACGGTGATGATCCCAATACTTTGGCTGCCCGCGTTTTGGCAGCCGAGCATCAAATTTACCCGCGCGCCGTAAAATGGTTTCTTGATGGACGATTGCGCATAGAAGGTAATCAAGTGAAGTTACAACCCCCGGAGCCGCAATTTTTTAAATTATGAGTGCA
>CAZHWF010000047.1:0-10842 GCA_964536365.1 uncultured Polynucleobacter sp. | reverse complement strand
AAATCGTAAGCCTCATGGCTGAATCCCGTTCACGTACCGTTGCGCTAAATCCTGGCATGATGGGTTCCGGGGCTGCAGTCGTGCAGGCTTTAAAAGTTCCACCGCATTCTGTAGAAGCCGAGCAATCTTTGCTCGGCGGTCTACTGATCGATAACTCTTCTTGGGATAACCTAGGCGGAGTACTCAACGATAAAGATTTCTATCGCCCTGAGCATGCTTTGATCTATAAGGTCATCGCGCGACTCATTAGCGACAATCATCCTGCCGATGTCATCACCGTTTACGATGCTGTTAAATCTGAGCAGGGTGGAGATTTAGTCAGTATTGACTACTTAAATTCCTTAGCGCAAAACACGCCCAGTGCTGCGAACATTAAAGGCTATGCCGACATTGTTCGTGATCGCAGTATTTTGCGCCGCTTGATCGAAGTTTCTGACAGCATTGTCAACTCCGCATTTGTTCCTGAAGGGCGTACTGTCAGAACGCTCCTAGATGAAGCTGAATCACGCATTCTTCAGATTGGTGAAGAAGGTAGTCGCAAAGCCGATTATCTCGAGATTGAGCCTTTACTCAAAGCTGTCGTTGCCCGTATTGATGAGCTCTATAACCGCCAAGGCGGAAGTGATATCACTGGTATTGCAACTGGCTTCATAGATTTAGACAAACAAACAAGTGGTTTGCAAAAAGGTGATCTGGTTATCGTAGCTGGAAGACCCTCGATGGGTAAAGCGCAGCCCTTGGATGCAAAAGTTAAAACTGTTGATGGATGGAAGGCAATGGGCGAATTGCGTTTTGGAGATCGCCTCGCTTCTGTTGATGGTCAGCATTCAATGGTTACTGGGATTTATCCCCAAGGCATTAAGCAAATATACAAAGTTACTTTCTCTGATGGTCGCCAAGCCGAGTGTTGCGATGAACACCTATGGCGCGTGATGTATCGAGATTGGGAAGAGCCACGCGTCATTAATACTACGCGCCTTATGGAAATGCTGCAGTGTGTTCGTTACAAGAATAGATTGTGGATCGATCCTGTTTCAGGTGATTTTGGTCATTCGAATAAGTTGCCAATCCATCCATGGGTTTTGGGCGCGTTGCTCGGCGATGGAACATTGGCCCTCTCTCATGGTTCTATTGGTTTCTCAACTAAGTCACCTGAGCTTGTAGAGCGTATGAATTTATTGGTGAATTACGAGACAGAGTTGGTTTATGCAAATGCATATGATTGGAGATTAGTCTCTAAAGACAGAATTGCAGTCAATGGCGAGCGTCAGGCAGTTCAAACCAATTTCTTCAGGTCTGCACTCAAAGATTTAGGAATTTTGGGTTGTAGAAGCTTTGATAAATATATTCCGCAAACTTATCTCGAGGCCAATAGGAATTCACGTCTTGCATTGTTCCAAGGTTTGATGGATACCGATGGCTGGATTGAGAAGTGGGGTTCCATTCGTTTTGCTACGGCAAGCAAGCAATTGTCCGAAGACGTCGCTACTTTGGCTAGATCACTAGGCGGCTTTTGTTCTATTTCATGTAAACAAACTAGCTATACCTATAAGGGCGAGAAGAAACAGGGGCGCCCATCTTATGTTTTAAACATGAGTTTTAGTGCTGGATTCCAGGCTTTTACATTGCCTGAAAAGTGCGAAAGATTGCGTACAAGTTGGGCGCGTCAACGTAGACTTTCATTCAAGAGCATTGAGCCATCTCGAATGTCAGAGGCGCAATGTATCTCTGTAAGTCACCCTCAAAGAACGTATATAACAAACGACTATGTAGTGACCCATAACACCGCATTTGCTTTGAATATTGCAGAAAACGTTGCGCTGGCAGAGGGCTTGCCTGTTGTTGTGTTCTCAATGGAGATGTCGGGCGAACAATTAGCAGCCCGTTTATTGGGCTCAGTGGGGCGCGTAGACCAAGGCCGGATGCGTACCGGTAAATTACAAGATGATGAGTGGCCACGTGTTACTGATGCAATTGCCCGTTTGAGCAATACCCAGATTTTGATTGATGAAACTGGCTCGCTCTCTAGTTTGGAGTTGCGTGCACGTGCACGTCGTATCGCTAGAAACTTTGGTGGGACACTGGGTTTGGTTGTGATCGACTACTTGCAGTTAATGAGTGGTTCGGGCTCTGAGAATCGTGCGACTGAGATCTCTGAAATCTCACGCTCACTGAAATCCCTCGCAAAAGAATTGCAGTGTCCTGTTGTAGCCTTATCGCAGTTAAATCGTGGTCTTGAACAGCGTCCTAACAAGCGTCCAATCATGTCTGATTTGCGTGAATCTGGTGCTATTGAACAAGATGCTGACCTAATTATGTTTATCTATCGTGATGAGGTGTATCACCCCGACACGACAACCGATAAAGGTGTGGCGGAGATCATTATTGGTAAGCAGCGTAACGGTCCAATTGGTACTGTACGCTTAAGCTGGCAAGGTCCATTTACTAAGTTTGACAACTTGGCTGTGGGCTCCATTGGCTATTCATCGGGTGGTTACGAGCCATTCTGATAAAAATAAACAAGCAAAGAGATTACTAAACAAATAAAGAAAAAGCCTCGCATTGCGAGGCTTTTTTGATGTAGCTAAGGCGTAGATCAATTAAGAAATCTTATTTACCGCCTTCGCATTTCTTGATAGATGCAGCTTTAGCAGCGCCATAGAGAGGTTTGCCATCCTTGCTTACCGCTTTAGCTTCGCAGTCATTTGCTTTGGTATCACCCATGCATTTCTTAATAGAAGCATCTTTGGCTGCGCCATAGAGTGGCTTGCCATCTTTACTAACCGCTTTAGCTTCACATGCTGCTTGATCGGCAAAAGCGTGGCTTGGGAGCGCAAAACTCAATGCAATACTCAATGCGATGATGATTTTCTTCATGCTGACTTCTCCTATGTTTTGGGACGAATGAACAACAAATTACACTGCAAATTAAGCTTGCTTCATGATCATATTTTGAGATGCCATAGGTGCAGGGAAGCCCGCTGCAGTTAGAGCATCGCTCATTACGCAATTGCTGTCGAAATACACCTGCCAGTAATGATCATTATTGCAATATGGACGGACAGCTAAAACAGGGCCCACTAGATTGAACTCTAGGATATTGACTTCTACTGCAGGGTTTTGCAAAACATTGGGAATAGCGGCAATCTTTTCACGCAGCAAAGCCATTGCAGCATTTTGATCGGCTGCGCCAGAGAGTTGGCATTTGAGATCAACGCGGCGATAGGGGCTGTGACTAAAGTTTTGAATTGTGTCTCCCAATATCTTGGTGTTGCCAATCATGGTTGCAATGTTGTCAGGTGTATAGATAGTGGAAGAAAAAAGACCAATCTCTTTTACGGTTCCAGTAACGCCGCCTGCGGTGATGAAGTCGCCCACTTTAAACGGCCGCAAGACAATTACAAATACGCCGGCCGCAAAATTAGAAAGTAAACCAGCCCAAGCTGCACCAATGGCAACACCAGCAGTAGCAATTAAGGCAGCAAAGCTCGTGGTTTGAATTCCGAAATAACCCAGAATGCCAACTACCAGCAGAATATTTAAGGTCACTGAAACTACGGAGCCTACATAACGCAGAATGGTCGGATCTAGTTTTTGAGTTTCTAATGCTTTGCGAATAACGCTTAAGGCAATCCCAATTAACCAGCGGCCAACTACCCAAAATGCGATGGCGGCTAAGATCTTCAATCCAATATCGGTTGCTGCAGTTACCAAAATTTCTTGAATGCGGTTTAAATCAATCTCTTTCATCACTCTTTTCTCAATTAAATTCAATAAAAATGCTTATAAATCTTAGAAATCATTATTTCTGATTAATGATATTAGAGGTATTAGCTTAAGGGTTAATAGATATTAACTATACGGGTAATTATTATTAGCCATAAAAATATTATGGTTCAAGCCACCTTACCTACATTTTGAAATAACGATTATTTAATGGCATACAAATCTGCTTTTCGGTATCTCCTTCAGATCTTTTCTTTTGTTTGGGTTGCAATTATTTTTACTTCGAATGCAACTGCAGTTGTGGTTGGTAGCTGCGATAACTACACCCCGGATGCAAATGGAACCTCTGTGACGTGTGTAGCTTCAGGCACAACCTCTGCGGGCGTTATTTCCACCCAGGGATCAACAACATCTGGCAATAATGTAAGCGTTACCGTTAATTCTGGGGCCTCTCTAGTGATCAACGGCTCAACCATTGGCTTGGGCAGCGGGGCAGATGTAATCAATAATGGCAACCTCAACACTAGCCAGTTTTATTATGGCTATGGCATTTCTTCTGGAGCGAATGGAAGAAGTCAGGCGGGTGGCAGCACGATTATTAATAATGGAACTATCTATACAGGTGGAACGAATGCTGCTGGTATTTATATCAGCGCAACAAATGCCAGTTCCGCCGCAAATACCATATCGAACTTGCATGACCCCTTGGTTATTGGTTCGGGAGCGATTCAGACCGCAGGTGCCGGTGCGGCTGGTATTAGATTAATTTCAGGGGCTACCAGTTCTAGCGTCATTAATCGTATTAACAATAGTGGAACGATCATCACTACAGGGACAGCGGCCCATGGTATTCAGACATCTGGTGTTGGTTTGGTCTCAATAGAGAATACAGGAACTATTACCACCTCGGGAGCCAATTCATTTGGAATTTCCAATACCGGCAACATTACCAGTCTCACTAACTCACAAGGTGGATCTAGCCCATTAACTTTCTCTGGGGTTTTGCCGACCAATTACAACGTGATTGTTACTGATCTAACAAACTATGGAAAGTTAGATGTGAGTGGCGGCACAGTAACCGGTGTTATGAATTTCAATATTAATAGCGGCTCGTCTCTTGCATATGACACCACCTATGCAACCATATTAAATGGTTTGAAGATTAATAATCTTGGAAACTCTTATGGAACCTTTACCTCTGGTGGGAACACTTATCAGTGGGCCTTAGTGCATCGTATTGGGGCTTCCGCCACCCAAACCGATTTAGTAATACAGCCAATACCTCAGTCATCTGCACCTCCAACTTTGCCTGAAGTAAAGGAGGCTTTATTAGCGGATTCTTATTTACTCGCCCCTATCGATCCTGATACACAAATGTCATTGACTGCCCTTGGAAATACCTTGCAAGGTTTGTTTGCAACGCAGACAGCTAGCGTAGTCAATAGCATGACTTATGATTGCCCGGTTTTTGGTGCTAACAATGTTTGTGTCTCTACTGGTGGTCGATTCACTAATGTGAGTACCTATCCATACAACACCACGAGCGCCTTAATTATTGGCGCCTATCGCATATCCCCTAAATTGCGATTTGGTGCTTACCTTGATCAAAATCTTGCGCAGAGTACTCCCGGTGGAATTGCGCAATTAAGTAATGCTACCCCCATGGTCGGTTTATTTGGTGTGTGGAATCAAAATACAGGTGGAACGGGCCTAGAGGTGAAAGTGTCTGCTGCTTACGCTAATAAGCAGGCCACACTAACTCGACCAGCAATTGGGGTTTCTGAGGCGGGAGCGGGCTCTACTGGGTTGAATACTCAGGGCGCGCTTGGCGTCTTAAAGTATGGTTTTGGAATTGGCAACGTTAGTGTATTGGCTCCCTATGCAGGCATGCGTTATGTTGTTGGTGGAATGGGGTCTTATACAGAGGCGCAATCCTCAACCGTATCTAGCCCATTAACTTATAACTCGATCAATAATTACACTACTACCGCAATTGCGGGATTGATTGGCACTCATAAGCTAAATGAACGAACAAATATATTAGCTAGTGCCGGTGTCGAAAAAGATGTCAATGCCAATGTCGGTAATTTAATTACTAGTGGTAACGGCGATTACAACATAGTGATGAACAATAATTTCCGTACACTACGCCCTACTGCAAGCTTGGGCATCTTTTATGATTTAAGTGCGCGTGAACGTTTAGGTTTAACTGGAATTTATCGCCAGGAGGCCTATCAGGCAATCACCTCTAGTACGGTCTTGGCAACCTATACGGTTGGCCTTTAAGCATTTACTGAGATGTTAGGCGCCGAGCCTCAGTAAATTTAGCCGCCCAATAAGGTGAGGTAATTTGATCCAAACGCACAGTTCCACCTGCGCTTGGGGCATGGACAAATCTTCCTTGACCAACATAAATTCCAGCATGCGAATACTTTTCACCGGTTGTGTTGAAAAAGACTAAATCGCCTGGTGCTGGGGGTCCATTTTCAACGCTACGACCTTTGTTACTCATTTGTTGGATGGTTCTGGGTAACTTAATTCCCGCTGCCTTGTTGTATACATAGACAATTAATCCGCTGCAGTCAAAACCACCCTTAGGGGTATTTCCACCATAGCGATAGGGGACATCGACTAAGCCGACTGCGGCGATTGATATATCTTCAGTACCAACGCTCGTATCTTGTTTAAATTGAGCAATTTTAGGGTTGGGAGATTTGCTGCCAAACATGCTGCATCCACCCAGCATTGCGATGGTGCAAATAAAAATGCCGCACCCCAAAAGAGTGCGGCATGAGATGTTTTTTTTAAAGCGCGTCGGCAGCATGATCCGCAAGACGTGAGCGCTCACCGCGAGCTAGCGTCACATGACCACCGTGACGCCATCCTTTAAAGCGATCAACCACATAAGTAAGACCTGATGAGCCTTCAGTTAAGTATGGGGTATCAATTTGAGCGATGTTACCAAGGCAAACTATTTTGGTTCCTGGGCCGGCGCGCGTTACCAGAGTCTTCATTTGTTTTGGAGTGAGGTTTTGGGCCTCATCAATAATTACAAACTTGCTTACAAAAGTTCTGCCTCGCATGAAGTTCATGCTCTTGACTTTAATGCGTGAGCGAATCAGCTCTTGAGTTGCTGCGCGGCCCCATTCGCCGGCGCCATCATCGTTGCGCTGCAGGACTTCAAGGTTGTCATCAAATGCACCCATCCAAGGCTGCATTTTCTCTTCCTCGGTACCAGGTAAAAAGCCAATATCCTCGCCAACGGGGACAGTGGCGCGAGTAATGATGATTTCGTTATAGCGTTTGCTATCAAGAACCTGTTCAAGGCCTGCGGCTAAGGCTAATAAGGTTTTTCCTGTGCCTGCCTGACCTAATAAGGATACAAAGTCCACATCAGGGTTCATGAGCAGATTCATGGCGAAGTTCTGTTCACGATTGCGCGCGGTTACGCTCCATACATTATTTTTTTGGTGAGAAAAATCACGTAAGGTCTGCAACAGGGCAGTTTTACCGTTAATCTCTTTTACTTGCGCATAGAAAGGTGTTGAGCCGTCCGGATTTTCTTGATAGACAAATTGATTGACCAGCATGCTCGCCACAGAAGGGCCAGTCACGCGATAAAACATCGTGCCCGACTTGGAGTCAGCCCAGCTTTCCATATCCTTACCGTGCTTTGGCCAAAAGTCAGCAGGTAAAGACATGACGCCTGCATACATTAAGTCTCGATCTTCGAGAACTTGGTCATTGAAATAATCTTCGGCAGGTAAACCAAGTGCGCGTGCCTTAATACGCATATTGATATCTTTAGATACCAAGACAACTTCTTGTCCTTTGCGTGTTTTCTGTAACTCGCTCACTACTGCCAGAATCAGGTTGTCACCTTTGCCTTCGGGAAGTCCTTCTGGTAAAGCTTGCGTAGAGAGTTTGGTTTGGAAGAAGAGGCGACCTGTCACATCTTGATTGCCCAGTTTATTGAGTGGGATCCCTTCATCTAATGTACCGCTAGTGCCTGCGATCAGTTGGTCCAGGGAGCGACTAACCGTGCGGGCGTTACGAGCTACTTCGGTCATCCCTTTTTTGTGGTTATCCAGCTCTTCTAGAGTGGTCATTGGTAGGTAGAGATCATGCTCCGAGAAGCGGAACAGAGAGCTCGGATCGTGCATCAATACGTTTGTATCGAGAACGAATAGGCTGGGTGGCCCAGTACGAATGACGCGCTTTGGTTTTGCGGGGGCAGTTGCTTTGCCTTGATTGCTTGTATTACCTACATTGCGAACAGGGCTGCGATCCGCTTTAATTTTTTCGAGAGCAACTTCCGCCTCGGATAAATCCTCTTCAACATCGTTAGTCCAATTTGTTGCTTCCATTACCACTGGCTTTGCTGGAGTCGGACGTTTCTTTAAATCAGGAGTATCTTTGCGACTGAGTTTGACTTGATCAGCAATTTGAGTGGGGATTGGGGGCAGTGGCATGGACTCTCCTAAAAGAAAAAACCGCCAAGCGGAGTGCATTGACGGTTTATTACGAAACTGATTGCATTGAGACTTAAAAAACGGCGGGGGTTGCTCTCCAAACCTGATCTGAGATATTCAGGTTTCTGATTCAAACGGATTGTCAGACTTTCCCGTCGTTTACGGTGCATATGAATCACTTTACCCCAAATTTTGGGGTTTGCAAGCACCCTAGAACAAATTGTTGTAAAAATTATTTGGTGGCTTGGGCTGCTTGTAACACCTCTGTCACATGGCCTGGAACCTTAAGGCCACGCCACTCTTTAACCAGGTTTCCGGAGGAGTCAAATAAGAAGGTGCTGCGCTCTACGCCACGGACTTGTTTGCCGTACATATTCTTCATCTTCATGACGCCAAAGATCTGGCAAAGCTTTTCTTCGGTGTCGGCAACTAGCTCAAATGGAAGCTGTAATTTGCTACGGAAATTGTCATGGGATTTCAGGCTATCTCGGGAAACCCCTACTACCAGGGTATTGGCTTTTGTAAATGCTTCGATATTGTCTCTAAACTCGCCTGATTCAGCAGTGCACCCCGGCGTCATATCTTTTGGATAAAAATAGAGGACCAATTTTTTGCCTTTGGCGGATGCAGGAGTAAATGTCAGTCCAGATGTTGCTGGAATTGCGCACTGCGGCATAGGTTTACCAATGGCTACTGTCATGATGATCTTTCGTAAGTGGGTTGTCTCTAATTCGAATAATTTAATTAATGATGCTGAACAATTAACTCGCCGCTGCGATTGGGGATTTCACCCCAGGTCAGCGGTAGTACAGCTATTTTATCGAGTTGTTTGGTGGCTTCCCAGGATTGATGAAGCTCGCCCATAGTCACTAAATCATGGCCTTGATTGAGCCATCCAGCCAACAACTGCTCAAATGCTGGTAATAGCTTCTGTCCCTCAAGCTCAGCATGAAGCGTGAAAACTTGATCATTTGGGTTGCTTTGGGTGATTTCAAGAAGTTTTTTGACTGCGCCAAATTCATCCGCGCCATCAATGCCAATAAGCTCATCGAAGGTAGGTAGTGTGGTTGGGTATTGCACGTGTTTAGTTTTGCCTGAGGACAGTGCTAGGCGGTAAGGCATGAGATTGGGCTCAGCTCTGCCATCAGAAGAATAGGCAATACCCCATTGATCTAATTGCTCAAAAGCGGCCTCATTCATTTGCCAGCCAGCGGCGCCATAAGTGACTGGAGCATGACCAAAAATTTCAACAAAGCGGTCCCAACTTTTTTGCATCATCGCTTTAGTCCAAGCGACATCCTTGGTGCGTACTGCATCTTGCCATGCCACATGATCCCAAGTATGAATTCCGGTTTCATGACCAGCTGCATCGATGGCGCGCATTTCCGCAGCGGCTCTCTTGCCAATATCTGGGCCGGGAAGGAGTACACCGTAAAGCAAAGTCTTAATGCCGTAATGCTCAACTACCGAGGTGCGACTGACCTTCTTCAGAAAGCCTGGACGAAAGACTCGCTTAAGAGCCCAACCCGTATGATCGGGGCCTAAACTAAATAGGAAAGTGGCTTTGAGCCCAAATCGTTCGAGGGCGCGGGCAAGATTGGGGACGCCTTCCTTGGTGCCGCGTAATGTATCGACATCAACCTTGAGAGCAATTTTAGCCATGAATCCTTGAGCAGTCTTTTGCTTGCTTATTTGGTTGATTATTCTTTATCGACCAATGAGCGCGCTTTTTCAACATCCTGACGATAGGCCTCGAAAATATTTTTGAGTGCATCAGTCATCGTAGTTGTTGGCTTCCAGCCCAATTCATTCATTGTGTTGTCAATTGCGGGTACGCGGTTTTGAACATCTTGGTAGCCTTCGCCGTAGTATGCGCCAGAGGTCGTTTCCATAATCTTGACTTCATTCGCAGTCTTTGCGTACTCCGGAATGCCACGAGCAATGTCTAGCATCTGATTGGCCAGTTCACGCACGGAGTGATTATTCTTTGGATTGCCAATGTTATAGATCTTGCCATTCGCAACGCCATCTTTATTGTCGATGATGCGCATCAGGGCATCAATACCATCGTCTACATAAGTAAATGCGCGCTTTTGTGCGCCACCATCCACTAGGTTAATAGGCTCACCGCGAACAATGTGACCCAAGAATTGAGTGACCACGCGTGACGAACCTTCTTTTGGAGTGTAAATACTATCGAGGCCAGGTCCAATCCAGTTAAACGGACGGAAGAGGGTGAAGCGCAAACCTTCCATGCCGTAACCCCAAATTACGCGATCCATTAATTGTTTAGAACAGGCATAGATCCAACGTGGCTTATTGATTGGGCCATAAATCATATTGGATTTGGATGGATCAAATTCGCCATCCTCACACATTCCATAAACTTCAGAGGTTGATGGAAATACCAGATGCTTTTTGTATTTCACTGCAGAGCGCACGATTGGTAAGTTTGCTTCGAAATCAAGCTCAAACACTTTGAGTGGTTGCTGCACGTACGTGGCGGGAGTGGCAATAGCAACTAATGGCAGGATGACGTCGCATTTGCGAATGTGATACTCAACCCACTCTTTATTGATAGTGATGTCGCCTTCAAAGAAGTGCATGCGCGGATGATTTACTAAGTCACCAAGACGATCGTTTT
>CAZHWF010000046.1:0-10846 GCA_964536365.1 uncultured Polynucleobacter sp. | reverse complement strand
GTGACTAATTAAGTTCATTAAATAATGCATTTTTTCACCTTTTTAAGCCCACTCTCGGAAGGTTCCTTAACCAGACCGGTGGGCAATTCACAACTAGATTGTACGATTGCGGTATGACTAAACATAGACTCCTGTTAGTAGACGGCTCAAGCTACCTATATCGTGCCTTTCATGCCATGCCAGACCTTCGAAATGGGGCTGGAGAGCCTACTGGGGCCATTTATGGGATGGTTAATATGATGCGCCGGGCCAGGTCGGAGCTGAAGGCAGACCATATTGCTTGTGTTTTTGATGCCAAGGGCAAGACTTTTCGGGATGAGATGTACCCTGAATACAAAGCCCATCGCTCCCCTATGCCTGAGGATTTGGTGAAGCAAATTGAGCCGATTCATGCCATGGTCAAGGCATTGGGCTGGCCAGTATTAATGGTTTCCGGTGTTGAGGCGGATGATGTGATTGGCACTTTAGCTTGCCAAGCCACCCAAGCGGGATGGGAAACCATCATCTCTACCGGCGATAAAGATTTGGCGCAATTAGTAAATTCGTCTGTCACCTTAATCAATACGATGACCAACGAGAAGTTGGATATTGATGGCGTAAAAGAAAAGTTTGGTGTTCCTCCAGAATTAATTGTGGATTATTTATCCATCATTGGCGATGCAGTTGATAACGTTCCTGGCGTGCCTAAAGCTGGACCAAAAACTGCTAATAAATGGTTGGCAGAGTTTGGCAATCTCGATAATTTGATAGCCAATGCAGATCAAGTGAAAGGTGTTGTCGGTGAAAACTTGCGCGCTACTCTTGCTTGGTTGCCACAAGCCCGTCAACTGATTACTGTAAAAACAGATTGCGATCTCTCACCGCATTTGCCGGGCTTAGATGATTTGCATGCCAAGCCTGAAGATGCGCCTCTGCTGCGTGAGTTATTTGAGCGCTACGCATTTAAGACTTGGTTACGTGACGTAGAGAAGCAGCTTGAGACTCGAGAAAATAAGGCTGAAGAGGCTATTGTTGATTTGGCTGGCACTCCCATATCTGACGCTTCTGAGGCGGAAAAAAAGACGCGCGTTATTGCAAGCTCACCAACAAAAGATTTGTCACAAGAAGCAAAAGATTCGCAAGATGCTATCGAACGTCGCTATGAGTGTGTGGTTGATGAACCAGGTTTAGATCTTTGGTTAAAAAAGATTGAATCATCCGCATTGACCGCGGTTGATACGGAGACTACTAGCTTAGATGCGCTCGCTGCTGAACTCGTTGGCATCTCTCTATCAGTCAGTCCTGGTGAGGCTTGCTACATACCTGTAGCACATCGAAATGGTGAAGCTCAGCTGGATCGTGATCTTGTGTTGTCACGTATGAAGTCTTGGCTTGAAAGTGACTCCCATTTAAAAGTAGGGCAAAACTTAAAGTACGACGCCCACATCTTTGCAAACTACGGCATTACTTTGAAAGGTGTTGCGTTTGACACTCTGCTGGAATCTTATGTGCTCGAATCCCATATGCCGCACAACATGGATAACTTGGCTGAGCGTCATTTGGGCATGAAGACCATTCGCTATGAGGATGTCTGCGGTAAAGGGGTTCACCAGATTGGTTTTGATCAGGTCGACCTTAAGATCGCCACAGACTATGCGGCAGAAGATGCCGACATTACTTTGCGCCTGCACCTAGAGCTATGGCCCCAGATTCAGGAAAGCCCAGGCCTGCTTTATATCTATGAGAAGGTTGAGATGCCGGCAATGCGCGTGCTCGGCATCATGGAGCGCAACGGTATCCGCATTGATTCAGCACTATTGGCTAAGCAAGGGCAGCAGGTAGGCAGGCGATTATTGGAGTTGGAGGGGGAGATACATAAGCTCGCTGGTCAGCCCTTTAACATTCAGTCGCCCAAGCAAATTGCGGAAATTTTATTCGGGCAGTTAGAACTTCCTGTTATCAAAAAGACTCCTTCGGGGGCTCCCTCTACCGATGAAGAGGTTTTGCAGAAATTGGCCGAAGACTATCCATTGCCGGCTCGCATTTTGGACTACCGCAGTTTGGCGAAGTTGATGTCGACCTATATTGAAAAGTTACCACGTATGGCTGATCCAAAGACAGGGCGCGTGCATACGAACTTCTCGCAAGCTACCGCTGTCACGGGTCGACTGGCTTCGAGCGATCCAAATTTGCAAAATATCCCAGTGCGCACAGAGGAAGGTCGACGCATTCGTGAGGCATTTATTCCGGCTGAGGGTTGCAAGCTACTATCTGCCGATTATTCTCAGATTGAATTGCGCATCATGGCTCATATCGCGGAAGATGAAAATTTACTTACCGCATTTAGAGAAGGTAAAGATGTTCACCAGGCCACTGCGGCGGAGATCTTTGGCGTTCCGTTGGAAGAAGTCAATTCTGAGCAACGCCGTTACGCCAAAGTCATTAACTTTGGCTTGATTTATGGCATGAGTGCTTTTGGTTTAGCTGGAAATTTGGGAATCGAGCGCTCTGCTGCGCAAAACTACATTGCCAAGTACTTCGATCGTTACCCAGGGGTTGCTCAATACATGGAGCGAACTCGTTTGGAGGCTAGAGAAAACGGCTACGTGGAAACGGTTTTTGGACGACGTTTATGGCTTCCAGAAATCAAGGGCTCAAATGGACCGCGTCGTCAGGGTGCTGAACGCGCCGCTATTAATGCTCCGATGCAAGGTACGGCCGCTGACTTAATTAAGTTAGCGATGATTGCCGTTGAGGATTGGTTGGAAAAAGAGCAGTTGAAAACCAAAATGCTGCTGCAAGTTCACGATGAGTTGGTATTTGATGTGCCTTTAGATGAGATTGAGCTTTTGCAGGCGAAATTACCAGATCTGATGTGTCATGTTGCGGATCTGAAGGTTCCTTTAGTTGTGAGTATTGGGATTGGCGATAATTGGGAAGAGGCGCATTAAACCTTGAATAAAAACTTAAGTCAGGAGACATCAAAATGAGCAAAGACATTCAAAGTAGCCGACGCGACTTTATCAAAACCTCTGCTTTAGGCGCTACCGCCCTTGGGGTTGGATTCGTGGCAGCGTCAGAGCCTGTAATGGCTGCGGCAATTGAAACCGATTTTCAGGGCCTCAAAGCTGGCGAGCAAATGATTCCTGTAGGCAGCTTTCAGATGCCTGCCTATGTTTCGCGCCCCGAAAAGGCAAAAGGTTCTTTGCCCATCGTGATTGTGACGAGTGAAATTTTTGGCGTGCATGAATATATTGCTGATGTCACAAGACGTTTCGCAAAACTGGGTTACTTGGCAATTGCCCCTGAATTTTTTACTCGCGCGGGCGATCCAAATACCTATGGAACGATTGCTGAGATTCAGCAAAACATTGTTGCTAAAACTCCAGACGCACAAGTGTTAAATGACTTACAGGCCGCCTTAGTGTGGGCGGGTAAAAATGGTGGCGATCTTAAAAAAGTGGGTGTAACTGGCTTTTGTTGGGGTGGCCGCATTACTTGGTTATCGGCAACCTTGCCGCAGGTGCGCGCAGGCGTTGCTTGGTATGGGCGCCTTATTGGCGAGAAGACAGAGGGAAGCCCTAAGCATCCAGTCGATATTGCCGCCGATCTTAAAGCACCAGTACTAGGTTTATACGGCGCCGCGGATACGGGCATCTCTCTTGAGAGTATTGAGCAAATGCGCGCTGCTTTAGCAAAGGCAGCACCCAAAAATCCAGCAGCTAAGGCTTGTCAATTTGAGGTTTATCCTGATGCGCCTCATGCATTCCATGCTGATTATCGCGCTACTTATCGTGAAGGCCCTGCAAAAGATGGTTGGGAAAAGTGCGTGGCCTGGTTTAAGAAAAATGGGGTAGCTTGAGCTCCATGTCAGTCTTGCAAAGCATTCTCTTGGTAACCGCGCTCGCTGGCACTGCGAGCGTATTGGTTGCTGCGAGCTGCTCTTTGGCCATGCTTTCCAAGATGGTTAATAACATGGTCAGCTTATCGGTTGGTATTTTGTTGGCAACGGCATTGCTTCATTCTTTGCCTGAAGCATTTGGTATGGAGGGTGTGAAGCCTCAATTTTTGTTTGCAACATTGCTTGCTGGGTTATTAGGTTTTTTCTTGTTAGAGAAAATTGCCTTATTACGTCATGATCATCATCACGAAGGTGACGGGCATCATCACCATCATGGGCATGATGCTGAAAATGCTGGACGCAGTGGCTGGATGATTTTGGTGGGCGATGGTATTCATAACTTTGTAGATGGGATCTTGATTGCTGCCGCATTTATGGCTGACTACCAAGTGGGGGTCTTTACTGCGATCGCCATCATTGCCCACGAGATTCCGCAGGAAATTGGCGACTTCATTGTGCTGTTGAATGCTGGCTTCTCACGAGCTCGAGCTTTGCTTTACAACTTCATCTGCGGTATGTCAGCTGTCGTTGGCGGTGTATTGGCATACTTTTTCTTAGAAAAAGCGCATGCGGCTATGCCTTATTTGCTCGTGATTGCTTCAAGTAGTTTTATTTATATTGCGGTGAGCGACTTAATTCCACAAATGCACCGTCGCCCCCATTGGGCTGAGTCTCTACGCCAAACGATTTTGATTGCTTGTGGCGTAGGATTTGTAATCCTATTATCAATGTTGCACTAAAGGTGCTTAGTCAGTTTTACATTGAAGATTCAGTACCTAGACCTCAACTGGTCTTGCAGGATCTGCGCACCATTCGCTCCAGCTACCCGCATACAGACGTGAACCTTTAAATCCTGCTAGCTCCATTGCTAAAAGATTGTGGCAGGCAGTCACACCAGACCCGCATTGATGAATGACTTCAGAGGCTTTGATGGGGCCAAGAAATTCTGAAAATTCTTTAAATAATTGCTCGGGTGTTTTGAATGCGGTGGCATTGAGATTATTCTTAAAAAAGCGATTCATTGCGCCGGGAATATGTCCGCCAACAGGATCAAGGGTTTCGTTTTGACCGTGAAAACGATCTTCGGTCCGCGCATCCATAACAATATTTTTCTTTGTCTCAAGGTTGCTTATTACTTCATTCACTAGAACTAGGCCAACATAGGGCATCGGCGCAATGGCTTGGGTGCAGGCGGTAGGTGCTCTTGGAATGTGGCCCATGGGACCATTCCAAGCATCTAGGCCGCCATCTAAAACGCGAACATTGGCATGTCCCGTAGCTTTAAGCATCCACCAGAGACGACTGGCGTAAACCGAGCCTTGTTTGTCGTAAGCAACCACCAGGGTGTTTGGATCCATGCCCAGACGGGTCTTGGTTTGCGCCCAGGCCTCTGGACTAGGAAGGGGGTGACGACCATTAGCACCATTTTTAGGTCCTGACAGGTCTTTGTCTAGGTCAACATAAATCGCCCCAGGGATATGACTTTCTTCGTACGATTTTTGCCCGTAACTGGGGTCCACTAGATCGAAGCGACAGTCGCAGAGTAAAACATTCTCGCCACTATTAATGATTTCTTCTAACTGGTTTGCGGTGATTAGAGGGCTCATATTTGTTTCCCATTCTTAATGAACTTAGTGACGAGAACTTGATAGGTGATACTGGTTTTGAATCTGATTCTGATTATGCGCCTTTAAAGTTCATGACGCGGCGATACCATTCATGGAAATGTTGCATGCCATCTTCCATAGGGCTTTGGTAAGGTCCCACTTCATTGATGCCACGCGCTAACAATGCCGCGCGTCCTTGATCCATGCGTTCTGCAATTTCATCATCCTCAATGCAGGTTTCCATATAAGCAGCACGTTCTGCCTCAACAAACTCACGCTCGAATAAGACAATCTCTTCTGGGTAATAAAACTCGACGATATTGCGAGTTTTGTTAACGCCCATTGGGTGTAGGGTGGAAACACAGAGCACGCCGGGATACCACTCCACCATAACGTTGGGGTAGTAGGTTAGCCAAATAGCCCCATGGCGTGGGGGTTTACCGTCAAACTGACGCAGAACAGCTTCATGCCAATTGCGATAGGTTGGGGAGCCTGGTGTTTGCAGATCTTTGTGAATGCCAACCGTCTGTACGCTATGCCAGTCACCGAACTCCCATTTCAGGTCTTCGCATGAAACAAATTTTCCTAAGCCAGGATGAAATGGCACGACATGGTAATCCTCGAGATAAACCTCGATGAATGTTTTCCAGTTGTAGTTGCAATCATGTACCTCTACATGATCAAGCATATAACCATCAAATTTGAGATCGTCGGCAACACCAAGTTTTGCCAAATCAGCTCGAACGTCGCGCGGCCCTTCAAATAGTAGTCCTTGCCAATTTTGCAGCGGAGATTTGCCAAGATTTAAACAAGGCTTGTCTTCAAAGTGTGGGGCACCTAACAAATTGCCCCCCATGTCATATGTCCAGCGATGTAATGGGCAAACAATATTGTCGGCTTTACCGCGACCATTGAGCATCAACGCTTGACGATGACGACATACATTGGAGAGAAGCTCTACGCCAGATTCATTGCGAACCAGAATGCGACCTTCATTCTCTGCGCTTAAAGTTTGATAGGAGCCCACTTCAGGCACCATGAGTTCGTGGCCAACATAGCCAGGCCCCTGCTTAAAAAGCAGTTCAATTTCCCGCTGATACAAGTCAGCGTCAAAATATGCCGAAACCGGCAGTTGTAGATTGGACGGCGCAAGCTTCTGCGCGGTAGCCAGATTAGTCATTCTCCCCACCCCCGAAAACGTCAGCCGAAGCTAAGCGGAATAACCAATCCAACCATCGACGGATCGATATTGGAAAGGAAGGGGTGGATTATACCCATCGAAATGGGTTCTCGCTTTAATATGTAGGGCTAGCCGCTTAGGGAATATGAAGGAAACCAGCTTATGCCAGCCAAGAAGTCAGAGAGCCAGAAACCCGGTCTTGAGGTCCAGATTGACCCCGATTTGCGCTATGAGCAAGCCGTAAAAGAGCTCGAGAAGCTTATCTCCGATATGGAGTCTGGAAAATTTTCTCTTGAGGAAACCATGTTGGCCTACCAACGTGGAGCCGCTTTGCTGAAGCATTGCCAAGCCATGTTGACTCAGGTTGAGCAACAAGTTAGAGTCTTTGAGGCTTAATTGAGCGCTGCATTTCAATTTCAGGAGTGGGTTACATCACACTCTGAGCGAACAGAGCTAGCTTTGGATCGTTTGCTCGATTCCGCGCAGACCATTCCCAGCCGTTTGCATGAAGCAATGCGCTATGCGGCGCAAGGCGGCGGCAAACGCATTCGTCCTTTGTTGGTTTATGCCGCGGGCCATCTTGGCGATCAGTTGGATAAAACTTCAGAAGACTCGTTGGATGCGGCCGCAGTTGCTATTGAATGTATTCATGCTTATTCCTTGGTGCATGATGATTTGCCTTGCATGGATGATGATGACTTACGTCGTGGTCGACCAACCGTACATAAAGCCTATGATGAGGCTACAGCGCTATTAGTTGGCGATGCATTGCAAACCCGTGCTTTTGAAATATTGGCGAGCGTAAATTGTAATCCGCAAGTTCGCTTGAAAATGATTGTTGCATTGGCAGCAGCCTCTGGTTCGCGGGGTATGGCTGGTGGGCAGGCAATCGATCTGGATAGTGTTGGCCAGAAATTGGATTTGGCGGGTTTAAAGCAAATGCACGCCATGAAGACGGGAGCGTTGTTATCCTGTGCCGTTGAATTAGGCGGTATTGCTGCGCAACTGGATTTTGCGCAAATGGAGCGACTCAATCAGTATTCAGCAGCCCTGGGGCTGGCATTTCAGATTGTGGATGATGTGCTTGACGCCACTGCTGATAGCCAGACCTTGGGTAAGACGGCCGGCAAGGACGCTGCAGCGAACAAGCCAACCTATGTGACCTTGATGGGTTTAGACTATGCGCAGCAGCAAGCGAAAGAGCTACAAGAAACGGCTATCGCTAGTTTGGATGGCTTCGGTCCATCCGCACAAGCATTAAAAGATTTAGCTCTTTTAGTTGTAAATCGCGGCAAGTAAGAAAGCAATTTATCAGTACTGAATATTTGATTTAATGACTTTACATTCCATTAACTCTCCTGAAGATCTCAAAAAACTTTCGCGTGAAGAGCTGCCTGCTTTAGCGGATGAGTTGCGTGAATTTGTTCTGGATTCAGTCTCCAAAACGGGCGGACATCTGTCGTCAAATTTGGGGACAGTGGAATTGTCAATTGCCTTGCATTACGTATTTGATACGCCAAGCGATCGAATTGTTTGGGATGTGGGCCACCAAAGTTACCCGCATAAGATCTTGACTGGTCGTCGCGAACGGATGAACACTTTACGTCAGTACAAGGGCTTATCTGGTTTTCCACATCGCTCTGAAAGTGAGTTTGATGCTTTTGGAACAGGACATTCTTCTACGAGTATTTCTGCCGCAATGGGTATGGCTCGCGCATTTCAGACCAAGGGTGATCGCCATGTTGCGGTAGCGGTGATTGGCGATAGCGCTATGACGGGCGGGCAAGCGTTTGAAGCTATGAATAATGCGGGTGTTTACGATGATTTGCCATTGGTTGTTATTTTGAATGACAACGATATGTCCATCTCACCAGCAGTGGGCGCTCTGAATCGGCATCTTGCCAGATTGCTCAGCGGCAATATTTATTCGGCGACAAAAAAAGGTATTGATAGTGTTTTATCAATTGCTCCCCCTTTACGTGAATTTGCAAAACGTCTTGAGGATCACGCTAAGGGCATGGTTTCGCCATCCACGATCTTTCAAGAGTTTGGATTTAATTATTTTGGCCCTATCGATGGTCATGATTTAGATGCGCTGATTCCGATGTTGCAGAATGTGCGTCGACTCGCTCTTGAGGGTCGCGGTCCGCAGTTCTTGCATGTTGTGACTAAGAAAGGCCAAGGCTACGAATTGGCTGAAGCTGACCCAGTTCTCTACCATGGCCCAAGTAAATTTAATCCCGATGAAGGTGTTAAGAAATCAACCGCTAGCAAAAAGACATTTACGCAGGTATTTGGTGAGTGGCTTTGCGATATGGCTCATGCCGACCCTTTGCTGATAGGTATTACGCCAGCGATGCGCGAGGGCTCAGGCCTAGTGGAGTTTGAGAAAAATTTTCCGAAACGCTATTACGACGTCGGTATCGCCGAGCAGCATGCGGTGACATTTGCGGCTGGCATGGCATGTGAAGGCATGAAACCAGTTGTGGCTATCTATTCAACCTTTTTGCAGCGCGCTTACGATCAACTGATTCATGATGTCGCATTGCAAGATCTTCCAGTTTTGTTTGCGTTAGATCGTGCTGGCTTGGTGGGTGCTGATGGTGCGACCCATGCTGGTGCCTACGACATCCCATTTTTGCGCTGCGTTCCCAATATGTTGGTGATGACGCCAGCAGACGAAGCGGAGTGCCGTGATTTATTAACTACCGCTTTTCATCAGCCCCATCCCACAGCCGTGCGCTATCCACGCGGTGCAGGCGTCGGCGCAACTCCTTCAAAAGAGTTGCGCACTCTGCCATTAGCCAAGGGCGAGATTCGTCGCAAATCTACAGCTCCAGCTGGACAACGCCTAGCCATTTTGGCGTTTGGCACTTTGCTTTATCCCGCATTAGAAGTGGCAGAAGGTATTGATGCAACGGTAGCGAACATGCGTTTTGTAAAACCACTCGATGTGGATCTCATTCACTCGCTAGCAAATGATCACGATTATTTTGTGACGATTGAAGACGGGGCAATTGCTGGTGGCGCAGGTAGCGCTTGCTTGGAGGCTCTATCCAAGCTGGGAATCAATAAACCCCTCTTGCAGTTAGGTTTACCTGATCAATTCATAGAGCATGGCGACTACAACTTGTTGATGACCAAGTGTGGCCTAGATGTTGAGGGTATTGCCAACTCCATCAAACAACGTTTTCCAGCCATATTGACCGCAAATTCTGCGCTTTTGGGCAAATAAGCTTGTTTTGCCTGAAAATAGAGTCATGAACGATATGAACCCCGCCTTTCTAAAAGCTAGCGCAATGCCAGATGTGCAGTCTACTTTGGACGAGCGCGCATTGCCAATTGAGCAGGTGGGTATTCGTGGCGTGCGTCACCCGTTGACGATTCGTAGTAAGACAGGAAACTTTCCATCTGTAGGTCTTTTCGAGATGGATGTGGCTTTGCCTGCACATGTGAAGGGTACTCACATGTCGCGCTTTATGGCGCTCCTACAAAAGCAAGATATTGCGGTAGATAGCACATCAGTGGTTGCGATGGTGCGCGAGATGTTGCCATTGCTCGATGCCAAAGAAGGTCACGTGCAATTTACCTATACGCACTTTGTGAAAAAAACAGCTCCAGTATCTGGTGTCGAAAGCCTCATGGATTACGAGGTAACGTGGATGGCAACAGCCAAACAAAATGAATCTGGTGCGCTTGATGTTGAGCTCGGTTTACGCGCTCAAGTGCCAGTAATGAGTTTATGCCCCTGTTCAAAAGAGATTTCTGATTTTGGCGCGCATAACCAACGATCCCATGTAACGATGTCAGTAGTGTTGGATAGCCAAACAAAGATGACAGTAGAGGATTTGGTAGCCGCTGCTGAGAGTGAGGCCTCTAGTGAGCTATGGGGCTTACTGAAGCGGCCTGATGAGAAGTGGGTAACCGAGCGCTCTTACAGCAACCCGAAGTTTGTTGAGGACCTGGTGCGTGATGTAGCTGGGCGCCTTAAGGCGGATCAGCGCATTCAGTCTTTTGTGGTTGAGGCTGAAAACTTTGAATCTATTCACAATCACAGTGCATTTGCCAGAATCAGCCACAGCAGATAAAGCGGATAGATTATTGCTTCAGATTGTTGGTTTGCAAATCCCAGCGGGGTTTGATATCAAAGGCTCCAGATGTTGTGGAGCCATTATTTTT
>CAZHWF010000045.1:0-10854 GCA_964536365.1 uncultured Polynucleobacter sp. | reverse complement strand
GATTCGAACCTTCGCATGCTGGAATCAAAATCCAGTGCCTTAACCAGCTTGGCGATTCCCCTACAGCTTATTCTGAAGAAATCAAATTGTAAGCGGGATTTTTATTTAGCCCCCGAACAACCCGACCTATCCACCCTTTAGGAAGCTTTTGAAGGAGATTTTCTAGTTTGGCGGCATCAGTTTTAGGGTCTAAAACTGCAAAAACGCTACTTCCAGATCCTGACATTCGGGGCTGTGAGCCCGGTACTGCCTGGGTAATCCAATCCAAAGCTTGCTTCACTTCTGGGCAAATCCGCATCGCTACAGCCTGACAATCATTCGATTGGTACGACATTGGCGATGCAAGAAAGCGATCAATTGTAATCGGAGCATGATCTCGGGTCAAATCTGGGTCCTGAAAAATGCTGCCGGTTGCGATCCCTTGGTTTGGGAATATCACCAAAAAATCCGGGGTGGCTAGCGAAATTTCCTGAATTTGCTCCCCAATTCCTTCAACAAAGGCATTTTTGCCAAAAATGAAGAAGGGAACATCGGCACCTAAGCTTAAGCCGAGTTCACAGAGCGTTTCTTTTGGCAGCTTAAGATTCCAAAGTGCATTGAGGCCAATAAGCGTGGTAGCTGCATCTGAAGAGCCTCCGCCCATGCCGGCCCCCATCGGAATTTCTTTCAGGACGTCAATTTCAACGCCTGCATCAATCTTACAAAAATCTTTTAGTAAGCGTGCCGCACGAACCACTAAATCTTGATCAGGAGAAACTCCAGGAATAGGGTTGACACGACGAACTTCATTTTCTGTAATGCGCTTTAAAACGATGGTGTCACACCAATCAATCAGTTGAAATGCAGACTGAAGAAGATGGTAGCCATCGTTTCTGCGTCCAACGATATGAAGAAAAAGATTGAGCTTTGCTGGCGAGCGTAGCGTTAATTGATGAGAGTTCGCCATGATGAATTGTCCTAGTCAATTGGGCGATCAAATACAAGGCGAATATCAATTGAGCCAATATTAGAACTTCTAGTCATCACCAGTTTTTCAAGGTGATTGGAATTGCCCCATGTATAAACTAAGTCCCAACCATCCTGACTAATTTTTATAACCTGGCCTTTGGAATTTCTATCAACGCTTGCCTCACTTCCAGGACGAACTTCACCTCGCAGCCAATTAGAGAGTCCGCGCGCTGGCAGCGGAAGACCTAGGGTGTTTTGTACTAATGTGTCTGCATCAACCGCGGTAACCACTTTGCCATCGCTTTCCAGGGTGGCTTCACCAGGTGTGATGATAATTTTTGCAATGGAGCCACCCATGGGGTTACGAATCTCTAGCACATCCTTCAGGGCATCCTGGGTTAAGGTAAATCCTCCTGAACCCCCTTGGTTTTGGGATTCAGTCAAACCAGTCACCTTCACGGCAAAACGACCATCCCATGATCCCTTGGCGGATTGATCATCTCTAGACCAATCTGGCTTGAGTCGCTTTAAGGTTTCTTTAAGCGTGGGATTGTTGGCGTCTAATTTTTGTCCTTGACGCCATATATCCTCCGCCTCAGACTTACGATTCATCACCCACAAGACTTCCCCAGTATGGGCTGCAATATCTGCTTCTGGCTTCATGGCGAATGCGCGTTGCAATTGTTCTAATGCAAGCTCATTTTTACCAAGACGAAAGTTCACCCAACCCAAGCTGTCCAAAATAAAACTATCTTTGGGTGAGAGTTGGTGGGCTTTGCTGATCAGTGCGAATGCCTCAGGTAACTGCACATTGCGATCTGCTAATGAGTAACCGAGTGCATTTAGAGCATTCGCATCATTTGGGTTCTTGCGCAAAATATCGCGTAAGGTTTTTTCCATCACATCAATGCGACCCACCTTTTCAGCAGACATGGCATAGGTATAGAGCAGGCCAAGATCTTTAGGGGCAATTTTGACAGTTGATGCGATTTCATAAAAAGCGCGCAGTGCATCCGATTCGTCTTTTGCTTTTGCGAGTAGGGCCTGCAATTGCAACAATGTATTTTCTTGTTGCGCTGGAGTTTGCTGACGCAACAATGCAATTGCTGGTTTGACCGCTTCCGACCATTTATTACTCAAAATCAAGAGCGTTACCAAAACCTCCTTAGGCTTTAGATCTTTTACTGGGGCAAGCTCATCCCAAGTCTTGGCGGCCTGCATGGCTAAGTCTGGAGAGCCACCTGCAATCGCAATTTCCATGGCCCTTTGCGCCAAGCGAGGGTCTCTGTATTGGCGGGCCATCTCTAGGTAGGTGTTGTAGGCCAAACCCGCTTCACCGCGCTGAAGCGCGATTTCGGAGGCTAATACTTCAAAGATGGCCTCCCCTGTTTGTATGCCATTAGGCTGTGGCTGAGGGTTAGCAAATGAAATTGCACTAGCCATCAAGGCTGTCAGCATTAAACCTTTTGACAGGGGTTTTTGTATGAATTTGCTCATAAGCACATTCTAATCCGCGAATCTACAATTCATTTATGCCAGAACTACCAGAAGTAGAAGTCACCCGATTAGGAATTGCACCCCACCTTGAGGGACGCAAAGTCAGTGCCGTTCAAATAATTGATGGGCGCTTGCGTTGGCCTGTGCCGGCTAGCCTTACAAAAACTTTGCCTGGACAGAAAGTGCGCGCTATTGATAGGCGCGGAAAGTATCTTTTGCTGGAGATGGATACGGGTTACCTACTTATTCATTTGGGTATGACAGGGACTTTGCGCGTACTTCCGAGTTCAGATGCCCTAAAGACTCATGATCGAGTGACCCTGGAGTTTGGCAAATTAAGTCTGCGCTTACACGACCCTAGAAAATTTGGTGCCGTTTTATGGCATCCAAAATCAAAAGGCCCCATTGAAAAATTTACGCTATTGCAAAAACTTGGGGTTGAACCTTTTTCAGCAGAATTCGCTGGCGAGTTGGGTGCGGAAGTTTTGTATCAAGCATCACGCAAGCGAAGTGTCGCTGTGAAGCAGTTTCTGCTTGCGGGTCAAGCAGTTGTTGGGGTTGGCAATATTTATTGCTCAGAGAGTTTATTTGAGGCGGGCATCCATCCAGCTAAGGCGGCGGGCAAACTCACTAGGTCGCAATGTTCACGCCTCGCACAGGCCATTCGTTTGATTTTGAAAAAAGCAATTGATGCTGGAGGCAGCTCATTAAAAGACTTTGTAAATAGTGAGGGTGATCCTGGTCACTTTATGGTTCAGACGAAAGTGTATGACCGTAAAGGCTTGCCTTGTAAAGTTTGCAAAACTCCGATTAGTCAAATAGTGCAAGGCCAGCGCTCTACTTATTTTTGTTCGCAATGCCAGAAGCGCTGATCAATTCTTTTGCGCAAAAATTAATCGCTTGGCATGCGGCCAGTGGACGCTCAGGCTTACCTTGGCAGGGCAATCAGGACCCATATGCAGTATGGGTTTCAGAAATCATGTTGCAACAAACTCAGGTGGCAACAGTACTCGAGCGCTATCCACGTTTTATGAAGCGATTTCCGACCGTTCAGAAGCTCGCGCATGCGGATATCGACGAAGTATTGGCGGAGTGGGCTGGGCTTGGCTATTACTCGCGTGCCAGAAATCTGCATGCGTGCGCCAAACAAGTCATGCATGAGTTTGATGGAAAGTTTCCAAACGACCCCGTCATACTTGAACGCTTGAAAGGAATTGGTCGAAGTACGGCAGGTGCGATCGCCGCTTTTGCTTTTCTTGAGCGCGCCCCTATTTTGGATGCCAATGTCAAACGCATACTTGCCCGTCTATTCGCGGTTGAGGGACCGATACAAGATAAGACAACCAATGATCGACTTTGGGCTTTAGCAACAGAGTTATTGCCCGCCAAGTCAGTTGACATGCCTGTGTATACACAGGCGTTGATGGATTTTGGGGCGACTTGGTGTACATCTCGCAAGCCGGCTTGCCTAGGTTTTGAAAAGAAATGTCCCTTCGCAAAAGATTGCCAAGCGAATTTAAGCGATCAAGTGCTTTTGCTACCGAAGAAGATAGCAAAGACCAAGTCTCCAGAATTTGATTGCAATATGTTGTTAATGCGTTTTGGTAATTTCATTCTTTTGCAAAAGCGTCCAAGTAAGGCTATTTGGGGTGGTCTATGGTCTTTGCCTGAGGCGGTATGGACACCAAGATCGGTTCAATCTCATCGCCTGAACATTACTCCCTCGGAATTATTCGCCGCCGTTTTGCCTGATGAAGACTTGGCGGCAATGACTAAGGCGTGTAAAGCAGTGGAGCAAATAGAAGAAATTAAACATGTCTTTACGCATCGCCGCTTGTGGATGCAAATTTGGCAGACAATCCCTTCAAAAAAACTAAGGTTCTCAAGTCCAGATTTAAAGTGGGTTTCCCTGGGTCAGTTGGGGCGCTATGGCTTGCCACAGCCGATTAAGACTTTGCTGCAGGGATTGAATCTAGTTCGCGGTGACGATTTAGAAAGTTAAGTTGTAGATTGCCGAAGTCCTTTTGATTGCGAAAGTATTCGCTCAGACGATTAACAAGATAAACCGAGCGATGTTGACCACCCGTACAGCCAATAGCGACTGTAAGGTAGCTGCGTCCATCGGCAATATAGTGAGGCAGCCAGCGATGAATGAATTGGGTAATGTCCGCTTCCATGTTCACTACTTCTGGAATTTTTTGCAAAAACTCTTTCACGGGCATGTCGTTGCCAGTGAGAGGTCTTAAGTCTTTGTCATAGTGAGGGTTTGGTAGGCAGCGCACATCAAACACAAGGTCTGCTTCGCTAGGGACCCCTTTTTTAAATCCAAACGATTCAAAAATTACTGTAAGACCTACAGGCTTATCTTTTAGAAGATCTTGGATCCAGGATCTGAGCGCATGGGCTGGTATGTTGCTGGTATCAATGCTGTGGGCTTGGGCGCGCAAGGGTTCAAGAAGGTTACGTTCCTTGTCAATCGCTTCGATTAGGGTTGCAGATTGAGATTGCTTCGCGTCGGTTGATAAGGGGTGGCGACGTCGCGTTTCAGAAAAGCGCTGTACTAATGTGTTGGTGTCGGCGTTCAAGAAAACCACTCTTACCTGATGATGCTTGCGTAAGTTCTCAAGAATCGATGGCAGTTCCGCAATAGATTGGCCTCGACGAGCATCGATGGCCACCGCTACGCGCTCACACTGCTCTTTTTCGAGAGTGGTGATGAGATTTTCTAATAGGGTGACGGGTAGGTTATCAACACAGTCATAGCCGGCATCCTCAAAAGCCCTTAAGGCTACCGATTTACCTGAGCCGGAGATTCCGGTAATCAGATTAATTTGCATGGCTTAGAGTAGACGACCCTGTGATTTGGTCGTATCAGCTTCGGCATTCATTTGTATGCGCTGACGCTCAATAAATTCTTTTAAGGTATCAATGCCGCGTAACTGCAAAATAGTATTGCGAACAGCGGCCTCAACAAGAACCGCTAAGTTGCGACCAGCAGCCACTTGAATTTTGACGGTGCGAATCGGAATGCCGAGTACGTCAATATGTTGAGCCTCTAGCGGGAGTCTCTCGAATTCACCATCATTTCTGCGAACGAGTTGTACGATCAGACGTAGTTTTAGTTTACGGCGTACTGCGGTTTCACCAAAGATGGTGCGAATATCTAACAAACCAAGTCCACGTACCTCTAATAAGTTGCGTAGGATTACAGGGCAGCGACCCTCAATGTAATCAGGCCCAAGGCGGGCAAAATCAACCGCATCATCCGCTACCAATCCATGTCCGCGAGAAATTAATTCAAGGCCTAATTCACTTTTACCTAGACCAGATTCACCCGTGAGAAGTACACCCAAACCAAGGATGTCCATAAAAACACCGTGCATCGTAATCTGAGGCGCACCAATTTTCGTTAGGTAGGTGCGTAAATGATCGATTACTTCCGCCGCGGAGATTCCTGTGGTGAATAAGGGTGTTGAAGATCGTTGGCAGAATAGTTGCAGGTCTGCATCCGCACTCTTGCCGTCAGCCACAATAACGCAAGGGGGTGTTTTAGAAATCAGGCTAGCAATTTGCTCTTGTCTTTGCTTGGGGTCAAGAGCTGCGTGATAGTCCACCTCTTGCTCGCCAAAAATCTGGATTCGACTGGGGTGAATCAGATTTAAGTGACCTACTAAGTCAGAGCTGGCTGCGGCCGCCTTTACAGCCTCAGGAGGAAAGGTGCGATCTGCGCCTTCAAGACCGCCAATCCAGGACAGTTTTAGCTCTGAAACGTTGTCATCAAAAATCTGTTGAGCAGTTACTCCATCTAGGAGTAAAGGCTGAGTCATTTTGTTGTGCCCCATTGCTGTAAAAGTTCGCTAACCTTACGAGAGTCTGTTGCAGTCGCCAAAGTTTGGCGTGCATCTGCATCAGATAATAGTTGGGCAATTGAAGACAGAATTTCCAAATGTTGTTGAGTGGCTTTTTCGGGAACCAACAAGAAAATAAGAATCGATACAGGATCACCGTCTGGGGCAGCGAATTCAATAGGGTTTTGAAGCCGCATAAAGGCAGCGCTGGGCTGCTTCAGGCCTTTTACGCGTCCGTGGGGGATCGCCACACCAGCACCAAGGGCTGTAGAGCCTAAATCTTCGCGCGCATTGAGGAACTCCACTACTGAGCTTGCCACGATGCCTGTTTGCTTGGCAAATAGCTCTCCTGCGGCTGCAAATGCATCAGCCCTGCTTTTGGCAGGGATGTCTAATGCAATGCAGTCGGGTGTAAAAAGATTGGTCAGGGCATTCATGTGAATTGATTATAGGTGTCCTGACGCATTAGATCAGTCAAAATGCTTTTCGTGGTGATGATCTTGGATTTTTTCTTTGTGCTTAACAACCTGACGCTCGAGCTTATCAACCACTGCGTCCATAGCATGATAGAGGTCGGCATTATGAGCCTCGGCGAAAAGATCCTTCCCCTTCAGGTGAATCGTGATTTCAGCGCTTTGACGTAGATCCTTTTCTTTGGCTTTGTCGACCACCAAGAAGGCGGAGGCATCGATAACATGATCAAAGTGCTTGCGAATTTTAGCTAGCCCAGCCTCAAGATGAGAGCGCATGGCAGGGGTAACTTCCACATGACGGCTATTAATTTTCAAATTCATTAGCGACTCCTTTTAAAGATGCTATAGATGCGTGCGCATAATCATGCCCGGGGTGCGCAGCAAGCCCCTGAATTTTTTGTGCTGTTTTTTTTGGAAAATAAACCATGAGCCTCCAGCGTATCAGCGAATTTGCTGAAAACCAAGAGGGAAATGCAATTTTTATTACTTTGGAAGCGGAAAGCCTTATGGGCCTTATGGTGCTTACATCCGGAAGTTTTCGCCTAGATAGACTCTTCTTACGGCGTCGTTCTGAATGATCTGATCAGGTTTTCCTTCGGCCAGCACGCTACCTTCGCTGATGATGTAGGCATGGTCGCAGATGCCCAGGGTTTCGCGGACATTATGGTCAGTAATGAGGACGCCAATCTGACGGTCTCGCAGAAAGCGTACGATTCTTTGAATTTCCCCAACGGCAATAGGGTCAACTCCCGCAAAAGGTTCGTCTAACAAGATAAATTTTGGTTGCGAGGCTAGAGCCCTTGCGATCTCTACGCGTCTGCGCTCACCGCCCGATAGAGATAGCGCTGGGTTATCGCGTAAATGACTAATTTGAAGTTCGCCCAAGAGTTCATCTAGACGCTTAGCAATCTCAGTCTTGCTAAGGGGTTTGCCACCTTGCGCTTGAAGCTCGAGAACGGCCTGGATATTTTCTGCAACATTGAGCTTTCTAAATACGGAAGCTTCTTGCGGTAGATAAGATAAGCCCATACGTGCTCGTTCATGAATGGGAAGGCGCGTAATATCCGCACCATCCAAAACAATATTGCCGCCATCAAGGGGTACGAGTCCCACAATCATGTAGAACGAAGTGGTTTTGCCTGCTCCATTGGGTCCTAGTAACCCAACAACTTCACCGCATCGCACTTGAACGGACACATCTCGGACGACTGTTCTTGAGCCGTAACGTTTTTGTAGGTGATGTGCACTTAATGTTGGCGCATTAGTGCCTTGATTTAAATCCGCTGTCATTTCTCTAGTGTTGCTTTTCGTCTTGGTGAAAGAATGGCCCTTGCCAAAGGTAAGTCATCTGGCTTGGCGTTTTGTGGAGGAATGACTTGATAGTACTGCTTTACATCGTCATACTCAATTCTCCAGCCTTTTAATTGATCTAGCATTTGCATATTGAGCAATCTTTTCAGACTAGCATTTCCAGTAAGGGTAAGGAGCTCTGTCTTCGCATCATAAGTAACTTGAGTACCACGACCTTGCATGAACTCATCCGCAGGGCCTTCGCGACGTTGTCTAAAACTTGCTGTTGCCTCAGAGTTACCTTTTACATCAACAAATTCATATCCTTCTGGATCAACAGCAATTCGCCCATCTTCGCCGGTAACAATAATGCTGCCCTTGATGAGTAGCACCTGGCCATTTAGTTCATAGACTTGTTTGACATCATTAACCGATACTTTTTCCGCCTCCAAGATGACTGGCTTATCTTGATCGGCCTTTTCTGCGTTCGCAGTGCAAGCAATCAATAATCCAAGCATGAGACATGCACGCATAGCAAATTCTAGGAGCGAATATTTCATTGAATGCATTTTAAGGATTGCTCCGTGGGGCGCGCTCAATTCGTCCTTTTACTTGACCGCTCAGCGCCATGCTTTGTTCAATATTATTAAATATGCCGCCATCAGTTGAGTGCATGATGGACATTCCCTGTTCAAGGGTAATCGGTTTATTCGTTTCAATGATGTCATCATTAATCAATACTTTGAAATAGCTAGAGCTAGCCATCATTCTTAGGGTAGCTGGTTGAGATGCGCTTGCTTCTTGGGCTGGACGAAAGATGCTGGCGTTGTCGTACAAATCTAAAATGGTCAGGTCCCCATCAAGATGTCCGGTGTCCGACTTAACAGTTACAGGCGGTTTTTCGGCTTGGAATAATCGCATGCGCGGCTTGAGAATGTCGATAGAGGCATCGTCATCATAGTGGGTTACCTTGACCCCCAAAATGCGATATTTTGTATTTCCTAATTCATTAAGAGCTGATAACGCCCCTTCTTTAATAGTGTAGTCGGGCTCATGGAGGCGAACTCGCTCTAGCTGTGATTTTTCAGGCGGTGTCGTTTTTTGTACAAGCCAAAAAGTCGCTAATGTGAGCGCTCCCATGAAAATCAAGGGCATGAGACGCAAGAGTGCACGGCCAAATCCAATTTTAATTTGTTGGGGGTTTAATTGCATCGCCTAGTTGCGTGCCTTGGCAAGCAATTCTTCATAGCGATTCTGTGCTTTCAGAATCAGGTCGCACACTTCGCGTACTGCGCTATTGCCGCCGCAACGTGATGTTACTAAATGCGCAAATTCTTTAACGGCTTCATGACCTTGTGCTGGACAGATTCGTAGGCCTGCGTTCTTCATCATCTGCATATCTGGCCAATCGTCGCCCATCACAGCGCAATCTCCCTGCGTAAGATCGAGTGATTTCAAAACTTCTTCTAATGCGACTGCTTTGTTTTCAACACCCATATGAACATGTTTGATTCCTAACTCCTCACAACGCGCCAAAACCATCTTTGAGTTCCTGCCGGTAATGATGGCCGTGGGAATCCCGCATTGCTCTAATAATTTGATGCCTAAACCATCCTGGATATCAAATGCTTTTAGTGATTCTTTACCGTCAGCGCCTATCCAAACTTGCCCGTTTGTAAGAACACCGTCCACATCAAGCACTAGAAGCTTCACTTGGCCTGCCCGCTCCCATGCCTGTGGGTATAGGGCAAGGGGGTTTGTATTATGAGTATTAAAGGCGCTGGGCATGAAGAGGTGCTCGATGACGAATGAAATTAGATGACTTTTGCCGCGAATAAATCATGCAGATTTAACGCGCCTAATAAGTGACCCTTGTTGTCTGTGACAACTAGATGATTGATACGATGTGTTTCCATCATTTCAATTGCTTCCTCAGCAAGTAGTTCCGCTGGAATTGTTCTTGGATCCGCAGTAGTTGCGCTACTTAGTTTGATGCCATCCAGATTGGTAGTTTTTTCTAGAAGACGGCGAAGATCCCCGTCGGTCAAGATACCGAATACTTTGTTTTCCCCATCTAGGATGACAACCATGCCCATTCGCTTTGATGTCATCTCTAACAGAGCATCTTGTAGCGAAGCGTTCATTGAGATCTTTGGGGTATCCGCAAGACTACGCATCACTTCGCTCACGTGCATCAGTTGTTTGCGACCAAGTCTGCCGCCTGGATGTGAGCGAATAAAGTCTTCAGCCTGAAAGCCTCGGGCATCTAATAGAGCTACCGCCAAGGCATCACCCATGGCAAGTGCCGCGGTAGTGCTGGTGGTTGGCGCGAGATTAAGGGGGCAGGCCTCTTTTTCTACACTGGTATCGAGATGCGCATCCGCCAATTTGGCAAGGGAAGAGTTGGGGGCGCCAGTTAAGGCAATGAGTTTCGCCCCTGTGCGTTTGACAATCGGGACAATAGTTAAAAGTTCGTCTGTTTCACCAGAATTCGATAGTGCTACAAAAACATCATCCCGGGTAACCATTCCTAGGTCTCCATGGCTGGCTTCAGCGGGATGAACAAAAAAGGCGGGTGAGCCAGTAGAAGCAAAAGTAGCAGCAATTTTTCGGGCGATATGACCGGATTTGCCGATTCCTGAGACCACGATTCTGCCTTTACAGCCATGTAAAAGCTCTACAGCCTTGACTAGGGCGTCTGCATTGGCACCTTCAAGGCGATCACACATGTTTTGCAGCGCAACAGCCTCAATAGTGAGGGTGTCACGCGCAAGCTTTAGGGTACGTTCACGAGTCTT
>CAZHWF010000044.1:0-11299 GCA_964536365.1 uncultured Polynucleobacter sp. | reverse complement strand
CAGCGCCCAATTGCGCAAGCTGATCGCTGACGGCGGTTTTGCCTGAGCCAATTCCTCCGGTAAGGCCTACGAAGGTCGCATGCCTTTTTAGGGCAGCTAGGCTAGCTTGTTCAGAAGGAGGGTTTGTAGGGTCTGTGGCCATAACAACTCAATAATGCCAGCAATAGCGAGAAAGGGGCCAAACGGAAAGGCGGAACGTGGATTTCGTTGATTCCATTGGAGCCAAAAGAAGCCACCAAGAAGCCCGGTTATTGAGGCTGTGAACAAAACACTAGGTAAGGCAGACCAACCAAGCCAAGCACCCAGGGCGGCTAGTAACTTGGCATCGCCCATGCCTATGCCATCTTGTTTTTTGCTTATGCGATAAAGATAGTTGAGTAGCCATAAGGAGCCATATCCTAGGATGGCTCCGATGAATGACTCTTGAAAGGAAACAAGCCATTGGCTGGTCAGACCAGCAATCAACAGACCCAAGGCGATGAGGGGTAGGGTGATGGCATCGGGTAGTCGAAAGGTGAGCAAATCAATATAGGCTAGATAGACCAAGATGAGGATGAGGAGTATTTGCATCCAATTTGGAAAAACAAGTTGGCCCATTAAACAATCTGCCCTAGGTTAAATATCGGTAGATACAAGATTATGACTAGACTTCCAATGATGAGTCCCACAATAATGATTAACAATGGCTCTAGACTTTGACTCAAGGTATTGAGTCGATTGGTCAATTGACCGCCCAAACTAGTCGCGCGCCTTTCTAGCATTTCAGCAAGCGAGCCACTTTCAGATGCCATTCGCAATAGCTGTAAAGTCTCCAGGTCAAAGAGCAGGTGCTTTGGATCCGCTTTATTGATCGCATCCCCGAGCGGCCAACCGCGGGTGAGATGTTTAAAGATTTCAGCGCTGAAGTCATGACTGAGCCAATGGTTAGAAGATTGGGCTGTAACCCTTAGAGCATCAGGAAGAGGTAGGCCAGACTTCAGTAGATGGCCTAGAGTTCTGCACCAATAAGTGAGAGTCGCCAATCGCAATAGCTGACCAATGAGGGGTATAAAAAAACTCATTCGATCACAATATTTTTGCAGTCTAGCAAGCTTGGTCCAAGCAATGCTAAAGCAAGCGGTCAGAGCGGATAAAGCAATGGTTGTCGCAAGATAAGATTGTTCAAACCATGTTGAAATTGCAATCAACGCTCTTGTTGGGGCCGGTAACTCCGCTTGAAAATGAGAAAAAACATCCTTGAAAACAGGCACTACCCAAATCATCATCACAATTACCAGGAGAAAAGAGCTGGTAATAGTGATGAGGGGGTAGCTCATGGCTTGTTGAATTTTTCGACGTAACTCAATTTGAGCTTCAAGTTGTTGGCAAATGGTTTTCAAGGCCAAATTAAAGTCGCCGGTTCGTTCACTTACGCGAATAAGATTAATGAATTCCATTGAGAATAAATTGGCTTGTGTGCGTAGGCATTGAGAAAATCCCTCTCCCTTTTTGAGCTGTGTGTGAATGGCGCTAAGCCAAGGGTGCCATGCTTTGGGCGCGCTTGAGTAAATGAGTGCAATTGCATTTAGTAGGGGGAGACCAGACTCCAATAATGTGAGGAGTTGCTCCGCAAAATGAAGTTGATCTTGCTTGCCTAATGCCATGTTCCCACTTCTGCATCTAGAGCCGCTTGATTAATAAGACCTGCCTGTATATGAATAGAACCAGCCTCTCGCATGGTGAGATAGGAGGGGTTTGGATTAATAATCTCATCCTTGCTGAATACTTCATGAACGCCTATTCGCCCAAAGTAGCCACCACCCTTACACTTTTGGCACCTAGCCTTGGTGATGGCATTGGCGTTTAAGCATGCAATGCAAATCTTGCGAACCAAGCGTTGTGAGCTGACACACAGCAAACATGACTCAATGGACTCTTGATCAACGCCTAGGTATTTAAGCCGAGAGATTGCCCCATAAGCATTGCGGGTATGCAATGTACTTAGCACAAGATGGCCTGTTTGAGCCGCCTGGATAGCCAACTGCGCTGTTGCAGCATCCCGTATTTCGCCGATCATGATGACATCGGGATCTTGCCTGAGGAGCGCGCGAATGATGGTTGGAAAATCTAATCCAGCCTTGGGGTGATACGCGACTTGATTGACTCCCGCTAGACGAATCTCAACAGGATCTTCAATCGAGCACAGATTGCGATGATCTTGATTTAGTTGGTGAAGACAGCTGTATAGAGTGCGCGTCTTGCCGCTACCGGTAGGTCCAGTCACCAAGATGAGGCCGTTAGATTGAGCGAGGGCCTGCCGGAATACTGCCAGTTGATGTGGGTGCAGCCCAAGCTTTTGTATATCAAGATCTTCAGCGCAGTTTGGTAGGATGCGAATGACGGCTTTTTCTCCATGAAGTGTTGGCAAAATGGAAACACGACAGTCAACGTTGGGTTTGGAGAAGTTGTGACCAATATAAAGACGCCCATCTTGTGGAAGTCGCTTTTCAGCAATATCTAAACGCGCCAAAATTTTGATGCGCGTAATGAGGCGATCATGCAGTTCAATGGGGTGGCGCGATTGAATTTGCAGGGCGCCATCAACCCGAATGCGAGCAACTGTGGAGTCAGCTCCAGCTTCTATATGAATATCACTCGCTCTGGAATCTAGGGCATTTGCGGTGATTTCATACCAGGTTCGAATGATTAGGGTGTCATCAGTATCAATGCTCAATCTTGCTCTTGAGGAAGATTAGTAGGTTGGTAAAGTTTTACAGTCTTTACGCCATGCTCATCAAACTGAACAATTTCCATCACGATGCCGGCTATGCGAATACTGACATCATGATCTGGAATGGCCTCAAGCTTATCGAGAATGAGTCCATTTAATGTGCGCGGTCCATCTAGTGGAAGGTTGAGGTTGAGTAAGCGATTGAGATCTCGAAGAGAGGCGCTGCCTGAGGCCAGATAGGTGCCATCAGCAAGCCATTGAGGGTCGGTAGAGAGATTCGAAAAGGAGGTGGTGAACTCGCCAATGAGCTCTTCCACAATATCTTCAAAGGTCACCAATCCTAGAACCTCGCCATACTCATTCACCACCAGACTTAGGCGCTGTTGGTTATCTTGAAAAAATTGCATTTGTTGTAACACTGGGGTTCCACTCGGAATGAAATAAGGCTCATTCAAGAGCATCTTAAAGTCTTCATGTTTAAGGTCGGTATCACCTAATAGTGATAGCGCTTTTTTGACCGAGAGAATACCAATAATGCGTTCTGAGTCGCCATCGCAAACTGGCAGTTTGTTGTGGTAACAAGTCTCTAATTGCTGAACAACCTCATCGATGGGTCTAGATAGATCTAATACCTCAATCTTGGATCTTGGCGTCATTACGTCATCAACGGTAATGTTTTCTAGATTGAATAAATTCAACAGAATATTGCGATGATGGTTGGAGACGAAGCGGTTTGATTCCAAAACTAGGCTACGCAACTCTTCTTTACTCATGGCCCTACTATCTGATGCGGAATGCAGACCAGAGATTTTCATAAGACCAGAGACAAAATTATTAATCAGCCATAGCAAAGGCTTAAATACAAACGTGAGCGGCAATATGAACCAGCCGACATTAGATGCAATCTTTTCTGGGAATGCCGCACCAATGACCTTTGGTGTAATTTCACTAAAAATAATGATGAGTAAAGCCACTACTAAAGTCGCAATAGAGAGCACTAGGCCGCTATCACCAAAAATATGCAGAGCAATTCCGGTTACTAATATCGGCAAAACAGTATTAATGAGATTATTTGAAATCAGCAATACAGATAGCAGAGAGTCAATGCGCTTTAACAGTCTTTCGGCTAAGGCTGCGCCTGCATTGCCACCATTTGCCATGGCACGTAGCCGATGGCGATTCGAGGACAGCATGCTGGTTTCTGCCATTGAGAAAAAGCCAGAGAGTGCAAGTAAAAATAGGACTAGAGCAACTTGGCTGTAAAAAGGCCAATCGTCAAAAAAGGTGTCCATAAGGTCTGCCTGAAAAAAGTAAGGATGAGTCAATATAGCAAAGTGGCATTTCTCAAGCTATACCCATGATGTAAACGGTCGTCATCCTAGCTGTTTAATTGTGTGAGAATGAGTCCTATGACCCATTCCGCAAAAAGAAATTCTTCTACTGGTTCCACTTATTGCGTGGTAGCAGCGCCTTTTGGCAGGCTTGGAATTTTGACCGAGCTGGTAGAGGGCAGCCTCATGCTCTCTAAAGTGGATTACTTGCCTGCAAGCGCGGCCTTAGTGCCTCCACAAAATGACTTGGCTAAAGAAGTGGAGCGCCAGTGCAAAGCATATTTTAAGAATCCCACTTGGGAATTTGATATACCAACAAAACCAGCGGGCACCGAACATCAAAAGAAGGTCTGGGCCTGTATTCAAGGCATTCCCGCTGGAGAAACAAAAACCTATGGTGAGGTAGCCAAGAAAATAAAAAGTGGAGCTAGAGCGGTAGGCTCGGCATGCGGTGCCAATCCTTATCCGCTAATCGCGCCTTGTCACAGGGTAGTTTCCGCACAGGGAATTGGCGGCTTTATGAAAGAAAACGAACCTGGCTTATATCGTCAAATAAAGCTTTGGCTTTTAAGGCACGAGGGTGCTTTGTAGATTTCTATTTGGGCAAAGGCCTGCTGCTCAAATAAAAGAATGCTTTCATTAAATAATTACTTTTAACGGCGAACTTGGTAAAACCATAAAATTTCATCACCGTAGTTTTTGAGAGCTTTACTTCATCTTTATTGTTGAAGTCTGCACGTTTAGCAATCTTGGCGAGCGTCATGACAGCTAAACCAAAGGCGAGAAAGCAAAAACGCCTCATCCCCCGTTCTTGTTTTGGGATCAATAAAATGTATTGCAAGGAATCTTGTAGTTTTTGATACGCAATCTTTAGAAGATCGATTTGGCTAATATTAATTGGCTTCCACGAAACCCCTCGAGCCTTATCTTCGGGTGAGTCTTTCAGAATATTGGTCATTTGCAGTGCTTGACCAAATGCGATCGCCAGATTTTCATGACCTGCAAGCGCTCTTGCAAAAGCTTGCGAATGGTTGCTAAAAATTGTTGTCAGTAACTCACCAACAACGCCTGCCACCACATAACAGTAATGCTCAAATTCAGCTAAATCTTGTAATCCCGCTTGGTTTTGTCTCCCATGAAAATAAGACATCCCTTCAGACATGATGGAAACGCAACGACTAATTGCTTGTTGATCATTTTTGGAGCAGGTATGCAAAATCCGCAAGACTGTTGGCGTATGGGCGATGAGATCCAATTCATCTTGGTTGCCATAATTTTTAAGCGCATCAAGGCATGGCTCAACAAACGATTCAACGGCAATTTTTTCGAGTACTGCTTCCAGGAAAAGTGCCGATAGGGATTGTTTGGTTTTGGCGCTCAAGTCGCCTGCGTCTTCAATCGTGTCGACAATGCGACACAGCAGATAAGTATTACCTACGGCTTTCTCAATATCTGGAGGAAGTAAGGGGATAGTGAGGGCAAAAGTGCGCGATACCGAACTTAAGATGGCCTTTTGGTAAGCCAAATCAGCGCAGGGGTTCGATTCAGGGTTTTGCTTGGAAGATCTCACTTTTGAATTATGTCAGACAGATGCCTTTTGAGCTCTAAACGGAGGTTTTTATTTAACTGTCAAAAGTGACATGGCCATATAATTTCATCAAATTTCAGAGGGAGCATTTAGGCGTGCTTATTTGGTTCGTCATCATTTACTGGGTGGTTTCTGTAGGCATTGGTTTGTGGGCCGCCCTGCGGGTGAAAGACACTGCCGACTTTGCTGCTGCAGGGCATAGCCTTCCTTTGCCGATTGTTACAGCAACGGTTTTTGCGACTTGGTTTGGCTCTGAAACGGTTTTAGGAATTCCTGCGACTTTTCTTAAGGAGGGATTGGGCGGAGTGGTTTCCGATCCTTTCGGATCTTCACTTTGCTTAATCTTGGTAGGTCTCTTTTTTGCGCGGCATTTATACAACCGTCGCATGCTCACGATTGGTGATTTTTTTCGTGAGAAGTATGGTCGTGCCGTAGAAGTATTGGTTACGCTATGTATTGTGGTTTCCTATCTGGGTTGGGTGGCAGCGCAAATAAAGGCATTGGGTCTGGTATTTAATGTCGTTTCTGACGGAAGCATTTCCCAGACGGGCGGCATGTTGATCGGTGCGGGAAGTGTATTGATATACACCCTGTTTGGTGGAATGTGGTCTGTGGCGATTACCGACTTTATTCAAATGATCATCATCGTCATTGGCATGCTGTATATCGGCGGTGAAATGACTGCCCAGACTGGTGGTGTTGGTGTTGTACTTGAGCATGCAGCTGCGGCCGGGCAATTTAGTAATTTCTGGCCCGATATGAATCTCGCCTCAATTCTTGGTTTCGTGGCGGCTTTGTGCACCATGATGCTGGGATCAATCCCCCAGCAAGATGTATTCCAACGCATTACCTCATCTAAGAATGTCAATACTGCTGTTCAAGCTGCTTTGCTGGGCGGAGTGTTGTATTTCATTTTTGCTTTTGTGCCGATGTATATGGCTTACTCCGCAACTTTAATTAGTCCGGATTTGGTAAAGCAGTATTTGTCTACCGATCCACAAATGATTTTGCCTAAGTTAATTCTCAATCACGCACCACTGATTGCGCAGGTCATGTTCTTTGGGGCACTTTTATCGGCTATTAAGAGTTGCGCTAGTGCAACGCTGTTGGCGCCATCCGTTACCTTTGCTGAAAATATTGTGCGAGGCTTTTTTAAGCATTTGTCTGATCAGGATTTGCTTAAGGTTATGCGAATTACCGTTTTGTGTTTCGCAGTAGTAGTGACATTCTTTGCCGTCAATTCTGAGCTTTCTATTTTTAAGATGGTAGAGAACGCCTACAAGGTCACTTTGGTAGCCGCATTTGTGCCACTTGCTTTTGGGGTGTATTGGTCAAAGGCAAATTCTCTTGGAGGATTGCTGGCGGTAGTGGGAGGTTTGACTGTCTGGATTAGTTGCGAGACTTTGGCGCCTAATGCAATCATGCCGCCCCAGTTGGCAGGTTTATTAGCTAGTATTGCCGGGATGATTTTGGGAAGTTTGGTGCCAAAAGATGCTTTAAAAGCGGTTTAATGCTGTAATTGCCTAAAAATTAAGCAATTAAAATTGCTGCAGCGCAAAATCCCAATTAAAATAGCCCTAATTCAAAATTTTTAGTTCTTATGGAGTTTTTATGAAAATTTGTGTGATCGGTGGGGGTGGCGCTATTGGCGGCTACTTAGCTGTCATGTTGGCAAGAGCGGGCAATGACGTCACTGTTGTTGCGCGTGGAGCTACTTTGGCTGCAATTAAAGAGCGCGGCCTCGCCTTGATTATGGATGACCAGCCAGAGCCATTGGTTGCTCAGGTAAAGGCAGTTGAAAAAATTCGTGATGCGGAAACTCCAGATGTAGTTATTTTGGCAGTGAAGGCGCATCAAGTTGAACCGATTATCGATGACTTGGCTGCAATTATGGGCCCAGAAACGATTTTGATTCCAATGCCAAACGGAATTCCATGGTGGTACTTCCAGAAATTAGGTGGCGAGTATCAGGATCATTCAGTTGAAACGGTAGATGCGGGTGGCGTTGCTAAGAATGCGATTAACCCAAATAACATCATTGGTTGCGTTGTTTACCCGGCAACCTTTACTCAGGCGCCTGGCGTGATTCGTCACGTTGAAGGAAATCGTTTCCCATTGGGTGAGTTAGACGGTAAGTCTACTGAGCGTATTCAGAAAATGTCGGAGATGATGAGTGCCGCAGGCTTCAAGTCACCTATTTTGGATGACATCCGTTCTGAAATTTGGCTCAAGCTTTGGGGCAACATGACTTTCAATCCAATTAGCTCTTTGACACATGGAACTTTGGAAGGTATTTGTCAGTATCCATTAACCAAAGAGTTGGCTCGCAATATGATGGCTGAAGCGCAAACGATTGCAGAGAAGTTGGGTGTAACTTTCCGCGTGGATATTGAGCGTCGTATTGCCGGTGCTGAAAAAGTTGGTAAACACAAGACATCAATGCTGCAAGACTTGGAAGCGGGCCGTAGTCTAGAGATTGACGCTTTGTTGGGTTCGGTGATTGAGCTTGGCAAAATTACTCAAACTCCAACACCATGTTTGAATACTGTATTTGCTTTGACTAAATACTTGGATGAGAACGTTCAGGCCTCTAAGGGTAGTTTGGCATTGCCTTCTGTATCTGGTTACTAGAAAAAACTTGAAGCAATAAAAAACCCTTGCTATGTTTAGTAGCAAGGGTTTTTGCTTTATGGTGCTTTGAATTATTCGAAACGATTATCCAAGCGTCCAACACCATCAATAATGATGCTGACATTGCTTCCTGGTTTCATGGAGCCAACGCCAACAGAGGTGCCGCAAGCAATGATGTCGCCAGCCTCTAGTGGTACATCTTGAGAAATCAAGCTCACTAGTTTTGCTGGGGGAAAAATCATGTCGGCAATCGGATAATTTTGACGCTCTTGATCGTTGAGGATGGTCTTAATGGTGAGCTTGCTTGGATCTACATCGGTAGTGATGTAAGGGCCAAATACACCGAAGGTATTGAAGCTCTTAGCGCGAGTCCATTGTGCGTAACCAGGGTCGCGATTGAGGATTTCAATTGCGGTGACATCGTTAATGCAGGTGTAGCCAAAAATGGCTTTAGCCGCAGTTGCTTCATCGGCTTCATGGCAGCGTTTACCAATCACGATTCCTAGCTCGCCTTCGTAAACCACTTTTCCAGAGTAAGACTTCGGCGTGCGAATCACTTGATTTGCCGCCAAGAAAGAGTTATTACCTTTGAGAAAGTACAAAGGCTCAGCTGGGACTGCGTGTTCAAGTTTAGTTACCAGCGCATGAAAGTTATCCACCATGGCTACCATCTTGGATGGAGTGCATGGAATATCGATGGTCACATCCGCCAATTTGACACTTTCCCCAGTGGCTTTAGGCCCATTGAATAAATCGCCTTCGTACACGGCGATTTGATCACCCTGCACCTGTCCTAAACCACTTTTGCCTTGATGCTGAAATCTAAGCCACTGAGCCATAATAAGTTCCTATGAAGTTAAATATTTGATAAGCAATATCTTACAGGGATGAATGAATGTCCAAAACTTCTGAACTTGAATTTGCCGCAGAACAGGATCAACCGGTTCGGTATATGGAGCGCACTCGCTCTTATTACCTGGGCTTGGGCTACGAAAATCCCTATGTTTGGGCTCACTACGCTGATGTACCTTTCGCCCCTCTGAGGAAGCAGCTAAGTCAGTCTATTTTGGGTCTGATTACCACGGCTGTTCCCTATGATTCTGAAAAAGGGGCGCAAGGGCCAGGCGCACCTTATAACGCTGCGGCTAAGTTCTATCAACCATATCGGCTATCTATCGAAGGCGATATTGATTTAAGAATTGCTCACGTAGGAATCGATCGTAAGAATGCCAATATGGAAGACGGCAACTGCTGGTTTCCGTTAGGGGCTGCTAAGCGGGCCCTTGAGCTTGGAAAAATTGGAGCACTTTCTTCCCACTTCTATGGTTTGCCTACTAATCGCAGTCAGCGCCATACATTAGAGGTTGACGCACCCCGTATTTTGGAAATGCTCAAAGAAGATGGAGTCGATGTAGCGGTATTAATTCCAAACTGTCCGATTTGTCATCAGAGTCAGAGTTTATTGGCGCGTTATTTAGAATCCGCGGGAATTGCAACGGTGGTGATGGGTGCGGCGAAAGATATTGTTGAGTACTGCGGCGTGCCACGATTTTTATTTAGTGATTTCCCACTGGGAAATGCCGCCGCTAAACCGAATGATCTGAATTCTCAAGACATCAATTTCGATTTAGCTTTACGTCTTTTAGAATCAGCACCAGCGCCCCGAACTACTGTGCAGTCACCAATAATTTGGTCTGCGGATTTTTCCTGGAAATCCGATTACTCAAATTTGGAGCGCTTATCTATGCAAGAAGTTGCACGTTTACGCGAAGAGGCCGAGCAAGCACGAATTACTGCGCGTGAGCTCAGGGTAAAAAGTGTAGGCGCTTAGGTTTGTCTAGTGAGGGAGTAGGCGCATAAGGCCTGCAGAGCTGATGTTGCTTCGTTCTTGGGGAAGTCATGTAGGCATGCCAAGGCTAGGTCTGCTTCACGTTTAGCGGCTGCTTGCGTGTAGTCGAGTGCCCCAGAGTTTTGTACCGCAGCCAAGATCTGTGCAAACACATCTTCTGGTAAATCTTGATTTTGTTCTATTGCCGCGCGAACTAATAAACGTTCTTCACTAGTACCGTTTTCTAGTAGGTAAATGAGTGGCAGCGTTGGTTTGCCTTCACGCAGATCATCGCCAGCATTCTTTCCCATTTGCGCTGCGTTCGCTGTGTAATCTAGAAGATCATCCATCAGCTGAAAGGCGGTACCAATATGACGTCCAAATGCAGCAGCTTGATCGCGTTGCGCATCTGTAGCGTTTGCCAAAATCGCGCCTAATTCTGTAGACGCTTCAAATAGCTTGGCGGTTTTATAGCGAATCACTTGCAAGTAGCTGGCTTCATCTACTTCCGGGTCATTCATATTGAGAAGTTGCAATACTTCACCTTCGGCAATCGTATTGGTGGCGTCAGACAAAATTTGCATGACTCGTAGGTCGTTTGGCCCCACCATCATTTGGAAGGCTCTGGAATATAAGAAGTCGCCTACTAAAACGCTGGCGGCATTGCCAAAAGCTGCGTTTGCAGTCTCGCGACCCCTTCTAAGGGTCGATTCATCGACCACGTCATCATGGAGCAGGGTGGCAGTGTGGATAAATTCCACTACCGCAGACATTTCTAGGGTGTGGGCGGTTTTTTGGCCATTAGCCAAAGCCTTGGCCACCAGCATTAACAGGGCTGGTCTGACCCGTTTGCCGCCCGCTTGGATGATGTAGGTCGAAATTTGGTCGATTAAGGCTACTTTTGAGGCTAAACGTTGGCGAATAACTTCGTCTAAGGCCTTGAAATCTAAGGCAATTGGGGCCAGGATTTGGCTTAAGTCATTGATTTTGACAGTGCTGGGCATGCAAGATATAATAATGGGCTTAGCTGGTCCAGGGTGGATTAGCTTAAATGTAGATATTAATTGAGGTTTCAAACCATGTACGCGGTCATAAAAACCGGTGGCAAACAGTATAAAGTTGCTGCAGGCGAAAAATTGAAAATAGAACAGATACCAGCGGAAATCGGCAGCGCACTCACTCTTGACCAAGTCCTTGCCGTTGGCGAAGGC
>CAZHWF010000043.1:7310-11408 GCA_964536365.1 uncultured Polynucleobacter sp. | reverse complement strand
AATTCAACTCACCGCTGAGCAAACCTTGCAACTCACCACGAAAATTCTTGCGATTACCAACGGCAACACGCAATTTCAAATCCACCTGCATGCCAGCAAAGCGCTCAAAGTCAGCGGCAGTTTTTACTGGGCGATCCAATCCTGGAGATGAAATCTCTAAACGCTCGTAAGGAATGTTTTCAACTGGCAAGGTGTAGCTCAACTGGTGACTCACCTTTTCGCAATCCAAAACCGTAATCAAGCGTTCGTAATCCGGGTTTTCAATTGTGACGCGCAGCAAACCTCCGGCTTCACGCTCGATATCTACTAGCGTGTAACCCAAGTTTTCCAGCTCTGCAGAAATAACCTGCTGATCCCTCACAACACCCCTTCATACCAAAATGGCAAAAAAAAATGGGCTTCAAAGCCCATATTCTCGAAATTCAGAACAGGCCGACTTACGTTGATCGCAACATCAGTCGGTAACAACTCAAACAGCTAAAGCATGCTGCAAGACCAAAATTATAGCCTAATTAGCAGAAAACCGATACAAATCAGAAGCTTTCGCCCGAATTTCTCGGTTTTCTAGGTCCTTTATTGAAGGGTTTACGCCCTTTTGGTGCACCTCTTTTAGGGCCATTTCCAGGGTTTTGGGGGTTGCCAGAGACAAAAGCAGACTGGCCATGATGAACTTTTTTACCTTTACTGCGATTTTGGCCATTGCCACCGCCTTGACCACCCTGGCCAGGTCTACCGCCTTGGCTGCGACCACGGAAAGCGCCGCGACCATCGCCAGAACCGCCACCTGACTTTCCACCCCTGCCTTGATGTGTTAGACCAGTATGGCCGCTGGCAAGGGTTAAAGCATCGCGTGATCCCCAATAGGAAACAGAGGTTTGCATTGGATCTGGCTGGAAATCTTCACCACTAGGACGTCGATCGCGATTATTCGGGTTTTGATTGCGCCCTTTATCGCTTGGTTGAGGCATCTTCAAGCCAGCAAACTTCATCAGGTTGTAAATACCGCCCGCTTCAATCTCTTCCCATTTGCCACGCCTTAATCGCGGAGGCAATAAGAATATTCCATAACGCGTACGAATCAAACGAGAAACCGTATGACCCACGGCTTCAAACATGCGACGCACTTCTCGATTACGACCTTCTGTCAAAGCAACGTGATACCAACGATTAGCGCCATCACCACCACCCATTGCGATGCGCAAGAATTTAGCTTGGCCATCGTCAAGCGTAATACCGCTCTTTAATTGAGCCATATTCTCTTGACTCAACTCACCCAAGATGCGGACAGCGTATTCACGCTCCACCCCATAACGCGGGTGCATCAAACGATTGGCCAACTCACCAGAAGTGGTAAACAAGCGTAAACCTTCAGTATTAAAGTCCAAACGTCCCACAGCACTCCAGCGACCTTGACGCGGCTTTGGCAAACGATCAAATACCGTCGGGCGACCCTCAGGGTCGGACTGACTAACAATTTCTCCTGCGGGCTTGTGATACATGATCACACGCGGCGGCTTAGTCTGAATTTTGCGATGTACAGGCTTGCCATTAATCCGCACTTGATCAGTTGGCCCAATGCGTTGGCCAATATGCGCAGGCAATCCATTAACCGATACGCGCCCCTGAATGATGAGGTCTTCCATATCGCGACGTGATCCCATGCCCGCATCTGCTAGAACTTTATGCAACTTAACAGTATCTTCATCATCAGCATCGTCATCTAGACCATCAAGATCTGACCACACTTCGTCTCGTAAGCTAAGAGGTAACTCATCTACGTTTGCAAACTGTAAGCTACTGACCTCATCTTCAGTCGGCGCATCGGGATCTTCCTCTTCGCGTGAACGTTGAGCACGTTGCGCACGTCGTTCTGCGCCAGTTTGATGAGAGATCTCGCTCTCGTTAATACCTTCTGGACTTTTTACTTCTTCAACTTCAGGCGCATCTAAAGCAGCATCAAACTCACCAGAGACCACTGAAGCAAATAGAGCCTCACTCTCAGCTGGATTCGGGGCTAATTTTGAAGATAGATTGTTAGGGTGATTGCCGCCCTCGCGCTGACCGTTCGACTCACCACCCTCGCGGCGTGGTCTATCTTTATTAAATGGGCGCTTCTTATTAAATGGATGCTTGCCAGAACCTTGACGTCGTGGACGACGTTCACCACGCTCTGCGCGCTCCCCGCCCTCATCCTTTACACCATCAGAGTGTGATGGTGCAGCTTCTGAGTTGGAGGGTATTGCCGATGAATTTACTACCGGGGATGAATCGTTTTCGTTAGAAGTTGTCATTAATAATTATTTTGTTTCGTCTGTTTTATCTTCAGACTCTGGGGTATTTTCTTCTGCTGTTTCTTCTGCAGATTCGTCCGTTGTTTCTTCAACTTCTAGCAACTCAACTTCTTCTACAGGTAGCTCAGCATCAATCTCAGCGGTCTCGCCATCAATGACAACCGTCTCAACCGTAGCCGATGGATCAAACTCCATCACCGCTTGACCTAATTGTTCTGCAGCAGCCATCGGTGCGGCATCTTCCAAAATTGGCAAGCTTTGTAAATTGGTCAAACTGAGGTCATCTAAAAATTGCTTGGTGGTTGCATATAAGCCTGGGCGACCAATCGTTTCTTTATGCCCAATTACTTCAACCCAACCGCGATCCTCTAGCTGCTTCATCACGTTACTGCTGACAGCAACACCGCGGATTTCTTCAATCTCACCACGGGTAACGGGTTGACGATAAGCGATGATGGCCAAAGTCTCCATGACAGCCCGTGAATACTTGGGAGGCTTCTCAGGGGTTAAACGATCAAGATACTCGCGCATTGAAAGGCGGCTTTGGAAGCGCCAACCAGTTGCGATATGCACCAGCTCCATACCCTTGTCATCCCAAGCGCGCTGAAGTTCCACCAAGGCTTCATCAATATCCGCGGTAGTGATGTCTTCAACAAACAAGCGAGACAAATCAGCAACGGTGAGTGGCTCCTGCGCACACAGGAGGGCTGTTTCAATTACGCGCTTATTGTGATCGTCCATAAAATTCGGGCTATCAGGAGCAGTCCTGATAAAGCTCTAAAATGTGTATTCAGTAATGGGTTTTGGTGTTCTCTAGCGACTACGGACACCCCATCTCATCATTTCTTATTGGGATATGTCCACGCTGAAACGAAGTCCTTTTCGTTCACCTTGCGCCCATTATAAGGTAGGCTCAATACAATAGCCACATGTACAAAAATTCCAGTAAAACCCGTTTATTGACGTCTAACAAGCCAGATTCCTTTGAGCGGCGCAGACTTCTCGGTCTAGGAATTGGGGCGAGCGCCCTCATCGGGAGCGCGGGGCTAAGCTCCTGCAGCCTTGTTGGAAGCAAAAAACCGGTTGTAGGCTTGGTTTTGGGAGCAGGTGCCGCCAGGGGTTTTGCCCATGTGGGCGTAATTAAAGCCCTAGAAGCCCAAGGCATCCGACCTGACATCGTTGTTGGCAGCAGCGCCGGCAGCGTCATTGCCGCCCTTCTTGCCTCTGGCGCGACTGGGAACGAACTCAACCGTTTAGCACTCAATCTAGATGAGGCCACTATTGCCGACTGGGGTCTTCCCTTTGCTGGCCGCTTTGGAGGACTCATTAAAGGCGACGCCCTACAAAACATGGTCAACCGGGAAGTGCAAAACAAATCCATCGAACAAATGCGCATCCCTTTGGGTATTGTTGCCACCGAATTGCAGTCAGGCAAAGGTGTTTTGTTTAGAACGGGTAACACTGGTTTAGCAGTGCGCGCCTCTTGTAGCGTGCCTGGTGTTTTTCAGCCTGCGGTGATTAGCGGTAAAGAATATGTCGATGGCGGATTAGTTGCCCCTGTGCCAGTGAGTTACGCACGACAGATGGGCGCAACATTGGTCATTGCGGTAAATATCTCTTCGGAACCAGTGCACCAAGATGCGAGCGGCACTCTTGGAGTTCTGCAACAAACCATCTCCATCATGCAGCGAAGCATCAATCAATACGAATTAAAGAGTGCTGACATTGTGATTCAGCCGCACCTCAAACAAATGAGCAGTGGTGATTTCAAATCCAGAAATGCCGCAATCCTCGCGGGCGAAGTCGC
>CAZHWF010000043.1:0-7210 GCA_964536365.1 uncultured Polynucleobacter sp. | reverse complement strand
GAATGAATAAATTTGTTATCGCCCACGTAAATACCAACGTGAGAAAAAGTTAATCGCATCGTATTAAAGAAAACCAAATCACCTGGTTGCAGTTCTTCACGAGAAATCGGCTTACCCACACGACTCATTTGCGTCGATTTACGCGGCAGTAAAAATCCAAGCTTGTCTTTGAAAACGTAACCAACAAAACTGCTGCCGTCTAATCCCGATTGCGGTAATTCAGTATCCCAACGGTAACGCACACCAATCACTTCCATGGCGCGGTTAATTAATTCTTCGGATTTACCGGTAACGGTATCAGCCAAGCGATCTGAAACACGGGCAATGTAAGAGCGCCCTGCCTGGAACATGCTTTCTTTTGGCACAACTGCATCGGCGGATGCATCCGCCACTGGATCAGCCGCGTAAGCAGATACAGTTAGAAAGACGCCAAAACTGGCGCCCAGTACTTTCAAAAGCAGTGCTTTTTTCAATGACATCAGTTCAGTGTAACAAAGAAACCATCATTTACCAAGCCCTCAATATAGGCCTAAGTCCTTGTTTGTAAATGATAATTTTCTGAAATTGAGGAAAATTCAACTATTTTGACCGATTTTAAGGTCTCACCCCTTTTTTCAGGAGTTAGCTAGGTGAGCTCCGCCGCAGCAAAAAGCTCTTTGGTGTAGATCTGGCGGGGATGCTTGATTAGGGTTTCGGTATCTCCAAATTCCACTACCTTCCCACCTTTAAGCACCATCACCTCATGCGACATTGCCCGAATGACCGCCAAATCATGGCTAATCATGAGATAGGCTAGGTTGTATTTCTTTTGCAACTCTGTCAGTAGTGCCAAGACCTGCTTTTGAATAGAAACATCCAAAGCAGAAGTGGGTTCATCTAACACCAAAATCTGTGGTCGCAAAATTAATGCACGTGCGATTGCAATCCTCTGGCGTTGCCCACCAGAAAACTCATGGGGATAGCGGAGCAACGCAGAGCGATCGAGACCTACTTCTTTAAGCATATCAACAACTCGAGTTTCGCGATCTGCCGCGGACAATTTTGGAAAATGCACATCCAAGCCTTCAGAAACAATTTGCAAAACATTCATGCGCGGCGAAAGCGAGCCAAATGGATCCTGAAAGATCACCTGCAAACTTGAGCGCATCGCCCTCTTCTCGGCTGGCTTTAATTTCTGCCAATCATTTCCAAGAACGTCAACATCACCAGTAACCTGCGCTGCAGAGTCACCCAATAAACCGAGAACCGCCATACCCAAGGTGGTCTTGCCTGAGCCAGACTCGCCGATAACACCGATAGTCTGGCCTTGTTTTAGGGAGAAGCTGACTTTCTTGAGCACTTTATGGGCTGGCGCTTTTTTAAACCAAGAAACAGACTCTGAGCTTGGGTAAGCAACCGTAAGGTCCTCTGTCTTTAGCAACACCGGAGCCAAAGGCATGAGCGGCGCTAAATTTCGCACTGGCTCGCTATTGACCAATGCCCGAGTGTATGGATCATCTGGATGCTCAAAGACCTGTTTAGTAGATCCCACCTCCATTAAATTCCCTTGATTGAGTACCGCTACGCGCTGGGCAAAATGCTTCACTAAATTCAAATCATGGGTAATGAGTAGGATGGCCATACCACCATCAGCTATAGATTCCTCTTGCAGCTCTTTTAGTAAATCTAAAATTTGCAGGCGCAAACTCACATCTAGAGCCGTTGTAGGTTCGTCAGCAATGAGCAGTCTTGGCTTACACGCCAAAGCCATCGCAATCATGGCACGCTGTCTTTGTCCACCAGATAACTGATGTGGATAGGAATGAAAACGGCGCTCAGGCTCGGGGATTCCTGTCTTTCTTAGCAAGTCAATCGCTGCGGCAACCGCATCCGCTTTAGAAATCAAAGGTTGATAGATTTGCACTGCCTCAATAATTTGATTACCTACCGTAAACAACGGATTAAGCGCCGTCATTGGCTCCTGAAAAACCATGGCGATTTCACGACCACGTATCTCCCGAATATCTTGCCCTGGCAATGAGAGTAAATCCACTGTCTTGCCATCCTTTTGCTTCCACAGAATCTTTCCAGAAACTTTGGCGCCTTCGGGCTCAAGTCTTAGTGGCGCTAGTGAAGTCAGGGTCTTACCAGAGCCCGACTCACCAACGAGAGCAACTCGTTCACCTATACCGATTTCTAAATCAAGATGATTGACAGCAAACTTTTCGCGGCGACCTGCCCCAAAAGAAATACAAAGATCTTCATAGCGCAACAAGCTCATGAGCGACTCCCACTCATCAAACCGGCTTTACGAGAATCAAATGCATTACGTAGTGCTTCACCCATAAAGGTCAGAAGCAGCAAGGTAGTGACCAAAACGACAAAGGTGGATAAAGAGATCCACCAAGCATCTAGATTGCTTTTACCTTGGGAGAGTAGCTCACCTAAGCTTGGTGTACCAGGGGGTACACCCAAACCCAAAAAGTCCAGGCTTGTTAAAGACAAAATGGCGGCGCTCATGCGAAACGGCAAAAAAGTAATCACTGGTGTCAAGCTATTGGGCAGAATATGACGCCACATAATCTGAACATTCGTTAAACCAAGCGCTCTGGCAGCGCGCACATATTCCAAAGCGCGGTTACGGAAAAATTCCGCGCGCACGTAATCCGATAAACCCATCCACCCAAAAGCGGCTAACAAAATAATTAGCAAGGAAACACTAGGATTAAAGATGGAGGCGAAGATGATGAGCAAATACAACTCGGGCATTGCCGACCAGATTTCAATCAAGCGTTGCGAGATGAGATCAAATTTCCCGCCAAAAAATCCCATCAAAGATCCAGTGATAATGCCCACGCTTACACCAACAATGGTGAGCGCCAGACCAAAAAGAATCGATAAACGGAAGCCGTAAATAAGTCGAGCCAAAACATCACGCCCTCGATCATCAGTGCCCAGCCAGTTTTCCCAAGAAGGCGGCGCTGGATTAGGTACTTTGGAAAAGTAATTTAAGGTCTCATAACTGTAGTGAATGGGTGGGTAGATAGCCCAATTACCATTGCTAGTAATGTTGTGACGAATATCCGGATCCAAGAAATCGGTTGGCGTAGCAAAGTCACCACCAAAAACAGTTTCTGGCTGACTTTTGGCAATCGGAAAATAAAAATGTCCTTCGTAGCGAACCACCAATGGCTTGTCATTCGCAATCAACTCAGCGCACATAGAGATACCAAAAAGCGTCAAAAAAATCCACAAACTGGCATAGCCCGCACGACTATTTTTAAAACGCTGCCAACGACTCATGAGCCACCCCCAGCGCCAAACTGAATGCGTGGGTCCACATAAACGTAGCAAAGATCAGAAATCAGCTTAGTGAATAAGCCAATCAAGGTAAATATATAGAGCGTACCGAAAACCACTGGGTAATCACGACGCATTACAGATTCATAAGAAAGCAAACCTAAACCGTCTAAAGAAAATAAAGTTTCAATCAATAAGGAACCAGTAAAGAAGGCTCCTATGAATGCCGCAGGGAAACCGGTCACTAGCGGCAATAGCGCATTGCGGAACACATGCTTCCACAATACTTGCTTTTCAGTCAGACCTTTGGCACGTGCCGTTAGAACATATTGCTTGCGAATCTCTTCCAAGAAAGAATTCTTGGTCAACATGGTGACAACCGCGAAACTGCCAAGTACGGATGCGGTGATTGGTAACACCAAATGCCATAGGTAATCCATGACTTTGCCAATTAAACTCAAATCACTCCAATTATCCGAAGTCAGTCCACGCAGCGGGAATAACTGTAAGAAACTACCGCCACCAAATAGCACCAATAACAGTACGCCCAAGACAAAACCTGGGATGGCATACCCCACCAATATCATGCTGCTTGTTATGGCATCAAAGCGTGTGCCGTCACGAACGGCTTTGGCAATACCTAATGGAATAGACACTAAATAGGTAATAAAGAAGGTCCATAAACCAATGCTGATAGACACTGGCAATTTGGACACAATCAAACTCCACACACTTTGATGCTGGTAATAACTTTGCCCAAGATCAAACCTTGCAAAGCGTCCTAACATCATGAAATAACGCTCTAGCGGCGGTTTATCAAAACCGTATAAGGCTTTAACTTCTTCTAAGCGCTGCGCATCAACACCTTGGCGCCCACGATAGGTTGAGCCAGAACCAGAAGACTCAGAACCGCCTGTAGCGGCGCTACCTTTACCTTTTAACTCGAGGACCATTTGCTCTACTGGGCCACCAGGAACAAATTGCACCACCGCAAACGTCAGCGTTAATACACCCAAGATGGTTGGAATCATCAAGAGCAAGCGTTTAAAAATATAAGCGCGCATTTGACCTTGCATTATTTGCCCTCTTCTTTCCACCAATTTTGCATAATCCAAAGTTCAGCCGAGTAATACAACGGCGGCTCTGGGTAACGCATCTCATGACGGAAGGCGACACGATGGGTTGGGTTGTACCACTGCGGCACTACATAGTAACTGTTCCACAGCACCCGATCCAACGCCCTAGTCGCAGTTCGCAGTTGCTCGCGATTTTGCGCTTTAGTAATTTCTTCTATCAAGGCATCCACCACAGGTGACTGCACACCGATCACATTATCGGAACCCTTTTCTTTAGCGGCTTGACTACCAAAGCGATCCCATAGTTCATTGCCTGGATTTTGTGAGTCCTGAAAGCGTACTGTTGTCATATCAAAGTCGTATTCATTCATGCGCTTTTGATGCAGTGCGAAGTCACTTGTCCGAATATCAACCTTAATACCCAGCTTTTCGAGATTGCGCACATAAGCGGAGATCACCCTTAAGAAGAAACCGCCATCCTCCACAATCTCAAAACGAAATGGTTCGCCTTTTTCATTGCGTAATGCGCCATCGCGGTATTGCCAACCCGCATGCATCAGTAATTCACGTGCTTTTTTTAAGTTTTGACGCAAGCTGCCTGGTGGTTTAGTGGATGGCGCAGCCGGCATTGGACCAAACACTGCGTCGGGTACCCATTGAGGATATTTTGCTTTTAGGGGCTTGAGTAGCTTTAACTCTCCCTCGGTAGGTTTGCGCGGACCATCGAAGTTCGCACTCAGATCGCTATTGGTGAAGTAACTATTGATACGACTGTATTGGTCAAAAAAGATTTGTCGATTGAGCCATTCAAAATCTAATGCATAACCCAAAGCCTCGCGCACACGTGGATCTTTAAAGATAGGGCGACGAACATTCATAGCAAAGCCTTGCATGCCAGCGCCGTTGTGATTTAGAAACGCTTTCTTTAAAAGAATGCCTTTATCAAACTTCGAGCCCACATACCCCTTGGCCCAAATCTTGGCGCGGTACTCCACCAAAGCGTCAAACTCCCCTGCTTTAAAGGCCTCCAGCCTAACAGCGTCATCACTGTAGAGTTTGTAAAGCACGCGATCAAAGTTATAGAAACCCACCCGAATATTCAAAGGTTTACTGAGATGATCTGCCCAATAATTTGGATTTCTTTTGTAGATAATCGATTTGCCTGCTTTAAAAGATTCAATCAGATAAGGGCCGCTACTTAGTGGCGCTTCAAAGGCAAGCTTTTCAAATGGAATGATGCTGCCATCGGGCTGCTTACCCCAATTGCGTGAGAAAACCGGAAATGTTCCCGCTAAGATCGGCAGCTCGGCATTGTCATTTTTAAAGTCAAAGCGAACCAATCGATCAGATAGAACCACAGCCTCTTTTATATCCGCAAAGGTTGTCTTATATCGAGGATGCGCCTTGCCACTCATTAATGTGTCAAAACTATGTTTCACATCCGCAGCCATGACTGGGCTGCCATCGGAAAATTTCGCCTCTGAACGAATATGAAAAGTTACAGACTTGCGATCTTTGGCTACCTGAATGTCATCAGCCAATAATCCATAAATACTGGACACCTCATCGGCACTCCCCTCCGCTAAAGACTCAAACATCAAGTCAATGCCAGGGGCTGTAATGCCTCTAAGAGTAAATGGATTGAACTTGTCAAAACTCGTTCTTTGCCCCGGGTTTGGTAAGACCAGCGTTCCGCCACGTGGGGCATTCGGATTGACATAGTCAAAATGGGCAAAGCCATCGGGGTACTTCGGCTTGCCATATTGCGCAATTCCCTGTCCGGCGGTGGCTACATTGACCCCAAGCCCCACCAGCAAGGCTAGCAAGCAGAAATGGGCAATTCGGCGAATAGGGGCTAGGTTGGGCATATATGCAACAATTGTAGATAGCAAATCATATTTGAAGCAAAGGACACAACATGGGCTTTCTTACTGGCAAAAAAATTCTGATTACCGGCCTCCTCTCCAACCGCTCGATTGCTTATGGCATCGCCAAGGCATGTCATCGCGAAGGCGCCGAGCTAGCCTTTACCTATGTAGGTGAGCGCTTCAAGGACCGCATTGTCGACTTTGCGAAAGAGTTCAATTCCGAGCTCATTTTTGACTGTGATGTGGGTAGTGACGAGCAAATCAGCGCCCTTTTTAAAGATTTAGCCAAATCTTGGCCTCAGTTTGATGGTTTTGTTCATGCTATTGGCTTTGCTCCACGCGAAGCGATCGCTGGAGATTTTTTAGACGGCCTCTCGCGTGAGGGCTTCAAGATTGCACATGATATTTCTGCCTATAGTTTTCCTGCGATGGCAAAAGAAGCGCTCCCCATGCTGCGCGATAAATCCTCATTACTCACATTGACCTATTTAGGATCGATGAAGAACGTTCCCAACTACAACACGATGGGTTTAGCAAAAGCTTCACTCGAAGCCTCAGTGCGTTACCTCGCTGGTTCTGTGGGTCCTAAAGGCATTCGCGCGAACGGTATTTCTGCTGGCCCAATTAAAACTTTGGCCGCATCTGGCATCAAAGGCTTTGGCAAAATTTTAGAAGCCGTTGAACAAACCGCCCCTTTGCGTCGCAATGTCACCATTGATGACGTTGGCAATACAGCGGCATTCTTATTATCTGATTTAGCAAACGGCATTACCGCAGAAATCATTTATGTTGATAACGGCTTTAGCCAAGTCATTGGCGGAATGGATGACGCTTGAGTGTTTCATTCCGTGAGGCCTTAAAGTTTTGGGCTAAGCTAGGCTTCATTAGTTTTGGCGGGCCTGCTGGACAAATTGCGGTCCTGCATCAAGAGTTAGTTGAAAAGCGTCGCTGGATTTCTGAGCGGCGCTTTTTACATGCGCTGAACTA
>CAZHWF010000042.1:0-11990 GCA_964536365.1 uncultured Polynucleobacter sp. | reverse complement strand
CTATGGTTCGTCCGTCAGACTGAGGCTGGGAAAGAGCAAGAGCGTCATGCTAACGGTATTCGTGATACCCAAGTAAGTCTTGAGGAGCAGACCGCTAAGCTGCGTCATGCCGAGGCTGAATTAGAAACAATGCGTACACAGCAGTACGCCTTACAAGATAAAGTTTCTCAAGCACAGGGTGATTTGTATCAAACCAATTCTGATGTGAGTCAGGTTGAGGCGCAAATTCATTATGTGCAAGAAGCGCGTCAACGTTTGCAGCAACAGACTCAAGACTTACAAGCTCAGTTACAACGCTGGACTGTGCAAGAAACTGATGCGGCGCAGGCGCAGCGTACTACTGAGCATGAACTTTCTTTAGCTGCTGAAAAAGAACAAACCTTGCTGGCCGATCTCAATGCTTTGCAAGAGCAAATGCCAGGTCGTGAAGAGGCGTATCAAAACGCATCACGTGAACTTAATAATGCGCGTGATTCATTGGCAACCATTGAACAACGCTTAGCGAGTTTGGGTGAGCGTCTTCGTTCAATGTCTGCGCAATCAGATGAGTTAAAAGGGCGTGAAAGTCGTCTTACTATCGAGTTGGATGGTTTACGTAGACCAGATGCTCAAGCATTGCAGATGGCGATTGATCGTCAGGCGATGGCGGCTCGTAAAGTCGATGAAGCAAAACAGCGCGCTAGCGAAACTCAACAACGCGTTCCTGCTGCTGATGAGGCGCGTAATGCGGCCCAGCAAAAAATCCAAGAAGCCAATCAAGAATTGGCTCAGACCGAAGCTAAATTGACTGCATTGACTGCTCTGCAGGCAAGCGTGCAGGCACAAGGCAAGATTGGTCCATGGCTAGAGAGTAAAGGTCTTAAAGAGAGCAAGCGTCTCTGGCAAGAGATCAAAGTAGAGAGTGGCTGGGAAGCTGCTTTGGAATCGGTATTGCGTGAACGTTTGGCTGCGGTTACAGCGAAGAGTGTTCAAGAAACATTAACTTTAGCTAATGATGCTCCTCCAAGTCGTTTGGCTATTTTGCTGACCGAAGAGATTACCCCTGCGCACACTTCGGCGCCGGCAGACTTCACTCCATTATTAAGTCGTGTACAAAGCGCAGGAGTTCCAAGACTAACTTCAGTCTTACAAGAGTGGTTAGACAATATTTATATTGCAAGCAGTCTTGAGGATGCATTACATCGCCGTGAGAAATTGCCAGCCGGTGGCGCTTTTGTTACACAGCAAGGTCATTTAGTGAGTCGCGTTGGCGTGCAACTCTACGCAGCTGATTCTGAGCAAGCGGGTATGTTGGCACGCGCTCAAGAGATGGAGAGTCTCGAGAAGCAGCTTCGTGCACAGCAATTGATGCAAGGCGAGCTCAAGAGTGAGCTTGAGCAATCTGTAGCCAACTATCAAGCAGCCCATCAGGCGGCAGAACAAGCTCGCGAGAATGCGGAGCATGCGGTTCAAGAGGCACATGGCTTTGAAGTGGAAAGAATGCAGTTAACACAGGCTGAGGAGCAATATAGTCAGCGCGCTGCACAGATTCAGGGAGAGTTAAGTGAGTTGCGTCAGCAGATGGAGCAAGTTGCCCAGACTCAAGAGCAGGTGGGTGTTGAGTTAACTGAATCAGAAGAATCAAAGCAAGGTTTGCAAGAGGCTTTACAGGTAGCGCAAGAAAAACTAGAGCGCTCTACCGAAGAGCGCGATCGTTTGCGTGAATCATTGCGCGCCGCCGAAATGGCTGCTCAAGAGGCCGCGTTTGCTACTCGCTCATTGCAGCAACGTATTGCCGACTTACAGCGTGATCAAAGTACCGCGCGTACTCAGATTATGGAAATCCAAGATAAGCATGATGCGGCCACTCAAGAGTTGGAAACTCTTAGTGACGAAGAAGCGCAAGACAAGTTACAAGGTTTATTGCTTGCACGTAGCGCACGTGAAGCCGCCCTAGCGAATGCCCGCACTGAGCAAGATGCTTTATTGCATCAATTGCGCGAAGCAGATGAATCTCGCATGCAGGTTGAGCGAAGCTTGCAACCGATGCGTGACAAGGTGGTTGATCTGCAGTTGCGTGAGCAAGCTGCCCGCTTGAACTACGAACAGTTCGCAACATTGTTATCTGATGCTGAGGCTGACCTTAGTGCTCTGGAAGCAAGCTTTAGCCCTGACCTGAAGGTTGGCGCATTGCAAAGCGAAGTTAATCGCTTAAATACTGAGATTCAATCTCTGGGTCCAGTGAATATGGCCGCTCTAGATGAGTTGGCAAGTTCTCGCGAGCGTAAACAGTTCTTGGATGCACAGTCAGCCGACTTGAACGAGGCGATGCAAACATTGACGGATGCGATTGCTAAGATCGATGCTGAAACCCGTGATTTGTTGCAAGGCACCTTTGATCAAGTTAATGGCCACTTCGGCAAACTCTTCCCTGAGTTATTCGGCGGTGGTCATGCGGAACTGGTAATGACTGGCGAAGAGATTCTGGATGCTGGCGTGCAAGTGATGGCACAGCCTCCTGGCAAGAAAAATAGCTCCATTTATCTCCTGTCTGGCGGTGAAAAAGCTTTAACTGCGATTGCCTTGGTGTTCTCGCTCTTCCTCTTGAATCCCGCTCCATTCTGTTTATTAGATGAGGTTGATGCACCGTTGGATGATGCAAATACCTTGCGCTATGCCCAGATGGTTGCCAAAATGTCAGATAAGACTCAGTTTGTATTTATCTCGCATAACAAGATCACTATGGAAATCGCTCATCAATTAATTGGTGTCACGATGCAAGAGCAGGGCGTATCCCGTATTGTTGCGGTGGATATTTCTTCTGCAGTATCTATGGTGGAGGCCGCTTAAGTGTACGTAGAACAAATCATGACGATGTTGGGTTTGTCTGATTTGCAATTGGCGCTAGCTGTTATTGGTTTATTAATCTTGGTAGCAGTGGCGATTTTGAACATCAAGTACGCTCGCGCTCGTCGCAAGGCAAAAGAGCAGAATGATTATTCATTAGATGATCGTTTTGTGCGTGAACCCAGTTTTGGTCAAGGCTTTGCGGATGGCGATACCTCTGGTCGCGCAGAGCCTAGTTTTGGCGCCATGCCATCTGCTGTTGTTTTCGCATCAGAAAAATTTACGATTGACCCTCGCATCGACTGCGTGATTACTTTACGCTTTGATGAGCCCATTGCTGGATCTGAGATTCTGGAAGAGATAAATGCTTGGAAAGATTTAGAGACTCAATCTACGGCCCGCTGGATATGTGAAGGGCTAAATGCCAACCTTGATGTTGCAGAGGATTGGGAAGAATTGCATCCAGAGTCCACCTACTCTGATTTGCAATTGGCTATTCAGTTGGCTAGTCGTAAAGGCCCAATCGGTGTATTGGAATTATCTGATTTTTGCTCTCGTGCCCAAGCTCTTGCCGAAACCTTAGGTTCGCAAATTGATATGCCTAGCGTAAGTGCCATGTTAGATAGCGCTAAAGAGTTAGATGTGATGGCGGCAGAGAGTGATATTCAATTAAGTATTAATGTGCTGTTTGATGAGCCATGTCCTTGGGGTAACTTTGACGCACTCATGCGTCAGCGTGGTTTTAAGTTGGCTCGTAATGGGCGCCAATATGAGTATCTCAGCAAAGGTATAGTGCTTTTCAATAGCGCTGATTTAGATCCTAATAAATCCGTCAACCAGTTAACTTTATTACTTGAAGTTCCTTTGGTGCCACAAGACGAGCGTGCGTTTGAGAGAATGTTGGCTGAGGGTGTTGAGATTGCGCAAGCGGCACATGGACGGTTAGTGGATGACAACGGCATTAACCTCAGTGATGCGGCTGTTATCAGTATTCGCCAGCATCTCGATATTCTCTATGCCAATCTTGAGAAATCCGGCGTTCCTGCTGGATCTTCTACAGCTAGCAGACTATTTAGCTAGGAAACAATCTTGTCGTCCAATAGTCCGACAAAATTAGCGGAGCGTTACGCATTCTTGCAAGCAGAGCTTGCGCGCTTAGAACATGCTTATTACGTTCTTGATAATCCGCTTCTTCCTGATGTTGAATACGACCGACTTTATCGAGAATTGCTTGATATTGAAGCCATCCATCCCGAATGGATCACTCCAGAATCTCTATCCCAACGCGTAGGTGGAGCGGCATTAAAAGAATTTAACTCCGTCACGCATGCAGTGCCGATGCTCTCATTAAATAACGCGTTTGAAGATGCCGAGTTAATCGCATTTGATCGCCGTTGTCGTGAGGCACTTCATGTAGATCATGTAACTTATGCGGGCGAGTTGAAATTTGATGGTCTAGCTATCTCTCTGCGTTACGAGAATGGCTTATTGGTCACTGCTGCTACTCGTGGTGATGGTGCCAGCGGTGAGGATGTTACTGCAAACATCAAAACGATTCGCGCCATTCCACTAAAACTTGCCGGAAAAAACATTCCTCAAGTGTTGGAGGTGCGTGGCGAAGTCTTTATGTATCTCAAAGACTTCGAGAAAATGAATCGACAGGCAGCGGAGTTAGGTGAAAAAGAGTTTGCTAATCCTCGTAATGCCGCAGCAGGCAGTCTGCGTCAATTAGATTCCAAGATTACCGCCAAGAGGCCACTATCTTTCTTTGCCTATGGTCTAGGCGCCCTTGAGCCAGAGTCATGGTTGCCAAAAACCCATGAAGAGCTACTCAACACGTATGTGGAGTTGGGTTTACCAGTATGCTCGGAGCGTAAAGTGTTGCACTCCGTTGAGGAGATTTTGGCTTTCTATAACGAGATTGGCGCAATGCGAGATTCTCTGCCATATGACATCGATGGCGTTGTATATAAAGTGAACTCATTTGCTGAACAGGCAAAGTTAGGTTTTGTATCGAGAGCTCCAAGATTTGCATTGGCGCATAAGTATCCAGCGCAAGAAGCTCTTACAACTGTACTAGGTATTGATGTGCAGGTAGGCCGTACGGGTGCTATTACCCCAGTTGCCAGATTGGCGCCAGTGGAAGTTGGTGGGGTCACGGTAACCAATGCCACACTTCACAACGAAGATGAGGTCAAGCGCAAGGATGTTCGTATTGGCGATACCGTCTCGGTACGCAGAGCGGGGGATGTAATTCCAGAAGTTGTCTCAGTGATAAAGGATCGTCGTCCAGCTGACGCAAAGCAGTTCATTATGCCAAGTCACTGTCCAGTTTGTGACTCCCATATCGAACGTTTGACTGATGAGGCAGTGGCTCGCTGTAGCGGTGGTTTGTTTTGTGCCGCACAGCGCAAACAAGCTTTAATTCACTTCGCCCACAGAAGAGCAATGGATATTGAGGGTCTAGGCGAAAAGATTGTGGATCAATTGGTGGATCAAAATCTGGTGAGAACGCCTGCTGATTTGTATCGACTTGGATTTACTGCTCTTGCGAACTTAGAACGCATGGGTGAGAAGTCAGCCGATAACCTGATCCAGGCGATCAACCTATCCAGAAACACTACTTTGGCTAGATTTATTTTTGCTTTAGGTATTCGTCATGTAGGTGAGACCACGGCTAAAGACCTGGCTAATCACTATCAGTCTATGCATGCCTTAATGGATGCCAGCATGGAGGATTTACTTACGGTTAAGGATGTTGGTCCAGTCGTCGCCGATTCCATCACGAGCTTTATGCAGGAAGCTCATAACCGCGAGGTGATCGAGCAGCTACTCGCCTCTGGAATGCAGCTGGCTGTTGAAGAAAAAGTGATTAGTGCAGCAGTCGCAGGAAAAACATTTGTGCTAACAGGCACCTTTCCAACTATGACCAGAGATGAGGCTAAAGATCTGCTGGAAAAAGCAGGCGCAAAGGTTGCTGGATCAGTTTCTAAGAAAACTGACTACGTCGTTGCCGGTGCTGATGCAGGCAGCAAACTCACAAAAGCTGAAGAGCTGGGTGTGACAGTGATTGATGAAGCGGCAATGTTGGATCTATTGAAGTAATAGAAATCTAACACGCAGCTTATGGTGTATATGTCAGCAGTTTCCTACTAAGAAATCAGGTAGCAATTTCCGGCGCCTCTTATTAAGATTTTCTATTTGAAAGTCTTTGATGCAAAAATATCCTGGATTTTTTAGCTCAATTATTAGCCCCAATAGATATAAAAACATTGATAGCGTGCTTGTGGTGATGCATGCAAATGTTGAATATCTAAATTTTTTGACCGCATTAGGTGGTGTCATAAGGATAGCTGGAGTTATACCTAAAGCAAGCTCTAAAAAGTTTGCAAATTTGAACGCCTTAAAAAAACGTTATCCACTATTTAATATTGATCGAAGTGAGATATTAGCTAGCCCTGATCAATTTATTAATTCAATTGATCGTCTAGTTAAGAATGAGCGGTTCGCGATAATAGATATGGGCGGATATTTTTCTCATGTTGCCTTAGATCTGACAAAAATTTTTGATAAACAAATTATTGGCATTGTTGAGGACACGGAGAATGGCCATCAAAAATACGATTCTTTGATTAAGCAGAGGCATTCAGGCGAGAATCTTGCTCCCATAATATCCGTGGCGCGCAGCTCTCTTAAGGAGCCTGAAGACTCATTGGTTGGACAGGCGATTGTATTTTCAGCCGAAGCGATTATGCGCACTTTTGGGCTAATACTTCTTGGAAAGCGTGTTGGCGTCATTGGATTTGGAAAGATTGGAAGATCGATTGCATTCTCACTCTTATCAAGAGGATCAAGGGTTGATGTTTTTGATTCAAACCCAATACTTCTTGCTTCGGCCTTATCTTTTGGTTTTCATACCTCTCCTAGATCAGAATTTTTGAGGTCGGTAGATGTTCTTTTCTGTGCAACTGGAAATAAATCGTTATCAATTGCCGATGGAGATTTTTTTAGGAGCGGCCTTCATATATTTTGTGCTACATCGTCTGATGATGAGTTATCTGCTTGCCTTCGATACAAGATAGATGAAGACTCCGCATCAATTAGGGCTCATACCTGCAAGATCCATCTAAAGGATAAATATGTGTATGTTCATAACAAGGGTAACTCGGTAAATTTTGTTCATGGTGCTGTTGTGGACAGGTTCATTGAGCTAGTGCAGGGAGAAATTATTTATTCTATTGGAAGTCTATCCAACGCACCCCAGAATGCAATTTCCCATCTACCCGAACTAGACAAAAGATTCATAGCGGAGAAATGGATATTGCATCATCAGCATGTCTAAGAAGTTGCCCAATTGATGGCTGAGTTTTTGCCTGTTTTGGCCTCGATCATTTCTTCATTAAGTCGAGCCGGTCTCAATGTGGTCGACCGCAAGCAATATCAACAAGAAGCAGCATGTCCTTTGGTGGTTGGCTATTGGAACAATCTTTTGCCAGTATTTTTAATGCTTCCTATCGTTGCTTCTACCCCAGCCTCTGATGATTTTCTTAAAAATTTACTGACTATAGACATGGTATTCATGTCGATCTTAATTCAGTGCGTAGCCTATTCCTTTTCTTTTGCATTCAAACACCTAAGAGTAGCGGACATGGCTGTTTTATCAAAAGCTGCAGATGTTACAGTTCCAATCGTATTGGCATTTCTAGGTTTTTATTCGTTATCCTATTCGCTCTTTTTATTTCTGTTGGTGATATTGACTTTATTTATTTTCTCGACTGGATTTAATGCTTTTAGAAAGACCTACAAATCTTCAATAGCCTTGATTTTAATGCTTACGATCCAAGGTGTTTACGCGTATTTCTTTGAGATCTACTCATCGCATGACAATGCGTTTTGGAGTTTGTTATCCGCAGGCTTCTCTGTATTAGTTTGGAGATTTATTTTTTCTGGTATTTTTCTAATTTATTGGCGAGATGCCTCTTGGATCTGCTTCTTCCCAAAAGAGTTTCTCTCGCGCAGTGGATTTTATATTCGAGGTTTTTTAACCCTATCGACACAGGTTACATTCATCTTTGCAATCTCAGCAAATAATTTAATGATTGTTTGGCCAATACTTAATGCAACTGGTTTTTTGGGGGCGGTATTTGCTTATTTATTTCTTGGGGAAAAATTAAGCCCAAAAGATATTTATTTTATTGCGGTTGCATTTCTAATTAGTATTCTGATAATTCTTATCTTCAATACCAAATATTTTTAATATCAACATGCTTCAAAAAATAGATCGAAGTAAATTAACCCCTTCGTTAAGAGATAGAGTTTCTGTGATTTTGAATTATGAACACCCTTTTAGTAGGGTCAATCAGATTGGCCACATCACCGCTAGTGGATTAGTTATCAGAGATGAGAAAGTGTTATTAATTTTTCATCCTTTTATCAAGAGTTGGTTTCAACCTGGCGGTCATATTGATGATGGAGAAAACCCAGTTCAAGCGGCAATTCGTGAGGTGCATGAGGAAACGGGTTATGTCTGCGAGCTAGATTCTGATAATCAAGAGCCTATTGATATCGATATTCATGAGATCCCGGCTAACCCCAAGAAAGATGAGGGCACCCATTTACATATTGATCTGCTTTATAGGCTGAGAGTGGTCCGACAAGAGCGATCGACTGAAAATATTAATTGCAAATGGTTTGCTTTCAAGGATGTTGAAAGCATTCGCATAAGGCGGGCGTTAGAAAGCTTAGTCTAAGCCCCCAAAGCCTCAAGCAACTCTGTTTCAAGCTGTATCTGAAGTTTTGGATTCTTGCCAAGATTTTCAGCATCCAACAGCAAGACGTCTTCGACTCTTTCGCCTAGAGTATTAATCCTGGCGCTATGAATGGAGACTTGGTGTTTAGCCAGCACTCTGGAAATGGTGTAAAGCAGGCCAGTACGGTCGCTTGCTGATAAGGCTAATGTGTAATATCTGCCGCGATCATCAGGAACCATATGCACCCTTGGCTGAATTGGGAATGTACGTGATTGCCTAGAAAGGCGCCCCATACTTGGTGCTGGCAAAGGTTCCGCATTTGTTAGCGCGGCTGTTAGCTCAAATTCCACCAACTGAATAATGTCGCGATAGCTACCGCCTTCATCCACCAAATTACTGCCAGAGATTTGAAAGGTATCCAATGCATAGCCATGACGGCTTGTATGAATACGCGCATCCCAGATGGAGAAGCCATGGCGTTCAAAGTATGCGCAGATTCTGGCGAACAGGTCTACCTGATCCTTAATGTAAACGGCCACTTGAAGGCCTTCGCCGACAGGGGAGAGTCTTGCTCTTACGATGGGCTGTTCGCTATTGACCTTGTTAAACAAATGTCTGGTAAGCCATGCAATATCTGAAGAGTCTTGTCTTAAGAAGAAGGCAACATCGAGTTGCTTCCATAGGTCTTCATAAGCATCATCACTAATGCCATACAGGCGCAATTTAGCTCTAGATTCTTCTTGATGCTGGGCCAGCTCTGAAGATGCATCAGGTTTTGCTCCCCCCAATACTCTGAGTGTGGCGCGATACAGGTCTTCAAGCAACTTACCCTTCCAGGCATTCCAGACTTTAGGGCTGGTGCCGCGCACATCTGCAACGGTTAAAAGGTAGAGGGCGGTGAGGTGGCGTTCATCACCCATCTTCTTGGCAAAGGCGCGCACAACATCGGGATCTGTAATGTCCTGCTTCTGAGCGACTTGGCTCATATTCAGGTGCTCTGCGACTAACCAAACCAAGAGCTCGGTATCTTTTTTGTCTAGACCATGGTCTTTGGCAAACTTGCGCATATCCGCTTTGCCAAGTTGTGAGTGATCACCCCCACGTCCTTTTGCAATGTCATGAAAGAGTGCGGCAATAACCAGCAGCCAAGGTTTTTCAAAGTGAGCAATGAGGCTACTGCAAAAAGGAAACTCATGGGCGTACTCCGCCACCATGAAGCGTCGAACATTGCGCAGTACCATCAAAATATGTTGGTCTACGGTGTAAATGTGGAACAAGTCATGCTGCATCTGCCCAACAATTTTTCTGAAAGCAGGCAAGTAGCGACCGAGAACGCTGCTGCGATTCATGAGATGGAAGGCGCGACTAACGCCATCGGGTTGCTTCAATATCTCAATGAATAGAGATCGATTAATGGGGTTAGTTCGCCATTTAGCATCCATTTTTTGACGAGCGTTATACAGGGCTCTAAAAATGGTAGGGGAGAGGCTTTTGATATTTGGTGTTTGAGCGAATACCAAAAAGGTTCTTAGGATTTGCTCTGGGTTCTTTTGGAAAAGTTGTGGATCGGTGATATCCAATACCCCTTGGCGCTCGATAAAGTTTTCATTTCCTTCGCCTGGGATGGGGTGGGTAGTTTTTGATTCTTGCGGAAAGAGTATGGCCTCAATATTTTGCAAGAGGACATCATTGAGTTGTGTAACAGCCTTAGCTGCCCAGTAGTAGCGACGCATGATGGCTTCGCTCGCTTGCCTAGAGGATTCTTCAGTTACCCCCATTGACGCTGCTAGAGGGGCTTGTAAGTCAAAGGCGAGCACATCTTGCCTGCGCCCTGCTAGCAAATGTAAATTGGCTCGCAATGTTTCTAAGAATCGCTGGTTGCGATTGAGTTCGGTGAGTTCGCGTTGAGTGATCAGGCCCGCCTCATTGAGGTCCTTAAAACTATCGCCTAGCAGCGCTGCTTTACTTACCCAAGAAATTACTTGTAAATCTCGTAAACCACCAGGGCTTTCTTTGCAGTTAGGCTCTAGCGAATATGGTGTGTTTTGATACTTGTAATGACGTTGAATTTGCTCAGCTTGCTTGGCTTGGAAAAATGCTTTTGGATCCATTGCCGCTTCATATGCTTTCGCGAAGTCTTTGAATAATTGTTTTTTTCCACAGAGGAATCTAGCCTCCAAGAGAGAGGTGCGAACCGTGACGTCTTGTTCGGATTCAGAAATGCACTCAGCAACTGTTCTGACTGAAGAGCCAATCTCTAGCCCAGTATCCCAGCAGTTGGCAACAAATTGCTCAACTTGCTTAGATAGCGCTCTTGCCCTTTCTTCATCGGAGGGCATCAAAATGAGGATATCAATATCAGAGTAGGGGAATAAGGCAACCCTACCGTACCCGCCTACTGCAACTAATGTAGCTTCATTGTCTAAGCCACATTTACTCCATAAGTGGTGGAGTAGTTGATCGGTCTGCTTGGTAAGTTGTTTCGTTAATTTCCCTACGTTTTGCGTCTTTTTAAACTCCGCATAGACAAGCTCGCGAGCAGCACGCAGACTTGCAGCATCAACAATCTTTTTACTAATGTTGCCTGACTGCACGGATTCCATGGCTTAAGCAGTCGCTGCAGTAGGTCTAAATGACAAGCCCTTAACGCAATCAGGTGGTGGGTTGCTGCCTTCAGACCAAGTAAGAACCTCCACCCCAGTGGCGGTAACTAAAAGCGTGTGTTCCCATTGTGCCGATAGGCTGCGATCTTTAGTTTTAACGGTCCACTGATCAGGCATGGTGCGAATATCCCGTTTGCCTGCATTGATCATGGGCTCAATCGTGAAGGTCATGCCGGCTTCTAATTTTTCACCAGTGCCTGGTTTGCCGTAGTGAAGAATTTGTGGGTCCTGGTGAAACACCTTCCCAATTCCATGACCGCAGTATTCACGTACGACTGAGTAACCTGCATTTTCAGCGTGTGTTTGAATCACGTGACCAATATCGCCGAGTGAGGCGCCTGGTTTGACTTGCGCAATACCAAGCCACATGCATTCAAATGTAATTTGTGTGAGACGCTTGGCCATGACCGAAACTTCACCAACCATAAACATACGGCTAGTGTCTCCGTAGTAACCGTCAGGAGTGATTACAGTGATGTCTAGATTAACTACATCTCCATTTTTGAGAACTTTGTCACCTGGAATGCCATGGCAGATCACATCATTAACAGAGGTGCAGATCGATGCTGGAAATGGCGGATACCCAGGGGGTTGGTAATTTAGTGGGGCAGGGATAGTTTTTTGAACATCGCGCATGTACTCATGGCAAATTCGATCTAATTCACCCGTAGTCACTCCCGCTTTCACATGAGGGGCAACATGATCAAGGACTTCGCTGGCTAAGCGACCAGCTTCGCGCATCCCAAGGATG
>CAZHWF010000041.1:11889-12122 GCA_964536365.1 uncultured Polynucleobacter sp. | reverse complement strand
CGCCAACGCTTAAGGCCTCAAGCATGGCTTTAGTTTCCTTTTGACGCTTCATTTTTGGGCGAATCATGATGAAGTACAAGACCGCAAACATCAAAAGCAACGGGAGGAAGCTCATCAAGCCACCGGAATCTGCGCCCGCTGCAGGAGCTTGGGCAAAAGCGTTACTAATCCACATACAAAACCTCCATTAATTACCAATTAAAAACTGCTGAGTTTTTCGACCTTTTAAACCT
>CAZHWF010000041.1:0-11879 GCA_964536365.1 uncultured Polynucleobacter sp. | reverse complement strand
CGTAACCCGCAATTCTAAACTGTGTGAGGCTTTGGAGGTGATTTGTAGTGGGTTTTGCCCTCTATAGGGCTATTAATCCTGTCCAGGCTCTACGCCACGCTGGCGATTACTATGAAATTCTTCGCGGTAGGCGCTAAACCGGTCTTTACTGAGGGCTTCACGCACTTCACTCATCAGTTGCAGGTAATAGGCCAAGTTGTGAATGGTATTGAGCTGCGAACCCAGGATTTCATTCGCCTTTTGGAGGTGATTTAAGTAGGATCTGGTGAAGTTTTGGCAGGTATAGCAGGCGCAAGTAGGGTCAATAGGGCGATCATCGTCTTTATAGCCAGAATTGCGTAGCTTGAGATCGCCAAAGCGGGTAAAAAGCCAACCATTGCGGGCATTGCGAGTGGGCATGACGCAATCGAACATATCGATGCCTAGGCTGACCCCCAAAATCAAGTCTTCAGGCGTACCAACACCCATTAAGTAATGAGGCATGTGCTCAGGAAGCTTCGGTGCCGTGAAATTTAAAATTCTCTCAAACTCTGGTTTTGGTTCGCCAACTGAAAGGCCGCCAATCGCAATACCATCAAAACCCTGTTGGCTAACGGCATCCAAAGAAAACTCTCGCAAGTTCTCAAACATACCACCTTGAACAATTCCAAACAGTCCATTCCCAGTATTGAGTTCACGAAAACGTTTCAGTGAGCGATCCCCCCAGCGTAAGGACATTTCTAGAGAAGCGCGTGCGGTTTTTTCAGATGTTGGTTGTCCTTTGGTTTCGTAAGGCGTGCATTCATCAAATTGCATAGCGATATCGCTATTGAGCACTGCCTGAATTTCCATTGATACCTCTGGCGACATAAATAATTTGTCGCCGTTAATGGGGGATGCAAATGTCACGCCTTCTTCCGAGATCTTGCGAAGCGCTCCCAAGCTAAATACCTGAAAGCCTCCTGAGTCTGTGAGGATCGGTTTATCCCAACCCATGAATCGATGCAAACCACCATGCTTTTTAATGACATCCAATCCCGGCCTTAACCAAAGGTGGAAGGTGTTCCCTAAAATGATTTGCGCCTTAGCTTCGTGTAAGTCACGTGGGGTCATTGCCTTGACGGTGCCATAGGTTCCGACAGGCATGAAAATTGGGGTTTGTACACTGCCATGTGGCAGATCAAGTTGACCAAGTCGCGCTGGGCTCTGTGAGTCGCGTGCCAGGATATTAAAGTGAACAGGTTTGGTCATAACTTTGGATTCTCGAGTCGGCAAAGAAACATCGCATCACCATAACTGAAGAAGCGGTATTTCTGATTAATAGCATGTTGATAAGCGGCACGAATATTTTCCATGCCTGCAAATGCGCTTACCAACATTAGTAAGGTAGATTTTGGCAGATGAAAGTTTGTTAGCAGGCAATCGACAGTTTTAAATTGATAGCCTGGCGTAATAAAGAGATTGGTTTCACCACTGCTTTGCCCGCTTGCTGCTTGGCTCTCTAGGGCGCGAAGGCTGGTGGTACCTACTGAAATCACTCGGCCACCATTGATCTTGGTGATCGCGATTGCTTGTAAGGTTTCATTCGGAATAGAGTACCACTCATAATGCATCTTGTGCTTTGAGAGATCTTCTTCGCGTACTGGAGAAAAAGTCCCCGCTCCTACATGCAAAGTTACGGTGGCGTGCCCCACCCCTAAATCTTTTATCTGCTGCAAAATCGTTTCATCAAAATGAAGGCCTGCAGTTGGCGCTGCCACTGCACCGGGATTTTTGGCAACAACGGTTTGATAGCGCTGCGCATCCTCGCCATCGGGTTGGTGTTCGATATAAGGGGGTAGCGGTAGTTCGCCAAAACGCTCTAACAATGAAAAAACATTTTCAGGAAAGCGAACTTCATAAAAACGGCCGTCATATCCAATCATCTCGACTGGGAATGTTTCGCCAGCTTGATTGTGAATATGCACAATGCTGCCGGTCTTGGGTACCTTGGAGGCCCTCATTTGTACCCAAGCCTGTTTCTCTCCACTAATCCGTTCGATGAGTAGCTCAACTAGGCCGCCAGTCTCTTTTTTGCCATGCAAACGTGCTGGAATGACTTTGGTGTCATTAAAGACTAATAAGTCCCCAGGCTGAAGGAGGTTAAGAATGTCCTTAAACTGTCGATCTACCAGTTGGGTGTGCTGCATCCCGTCAGCTCTAACCTCTAAAAGGCGGCTATCAGTCCTGTTCGCCAAAGGATGTTGGGCGATTAATTCGGGCGGAAGGTTGTAATTAAAGTCGGAGAGTTGCATAGCATTACCATCAGGTATTGGATTTTAACGATGACTACAAAACAAGCGCCAAGCACACTGCAAAAGATGGGTTTAGACACCCCTATGGCCCTTGCTTTGCATTTGCCATCTCGCTATGAGGATGAGACCGAGTTACTCACTATTGAGGAGGCACTTCATCAAGGTCGATTTGTCTCTGCGCAGACTCAAGGGGTTGTTATCCGCAATCAGGTCTTATTTCGGCCTAGAAGGCAGATGGTAGTGACCATTGAGGATGAAACTGAAACCCTGAACCTGCGGTTTCTCAATTTCTACCCCAGTCAGCAAAAGCAGATGGCAGTAGGTGTAAATATCCGGGTGCGTGGAGAGGTGCGAGATGGCTTTCAGGGTCCGGAGATGGTTCATCCGACCGTTCGCGCCGTCGCACCAGACGCTCCCTTGCCTACTAGTCTGACTCCAGTTTATCCAGCTAGTGTTGGCGTGTCACAAGCCGTCATTCGTAAAGCAGTGACTCAAGCTTTGCGCGATCCTAGTTTGCAGGATAGTTTGGCGGAGTTCTTGCCTAAAAAGCTCATGACTCAATTATTGCCAAGTCATGATTGGCCCAGTTTGCATGAAGCAATCACCTATTTGCACCAACCCCCAGCTAACGCCAATACACAATCTTTGCTTGAACGTACTCATCCTGCATGGCGACGCGTGCAGTTTGAGGAGTTACTTGCTCAGCAAATTTCTTTAAAGAGGGCTCATGCAATTCGACGTGAGCGACATGCGCCAAGTTTTTCGAAAGATAAGGCTCGGGGTAAGCAAGAACAGAAAAAAAGTTTTGAAGAGGGTTTGCTGAAAGTTTTGCCGTTTAAGTTAACAAATGCTCAAGAGCGCGTTTGGTCAGAAATTAGCAATGACCTTTCAGAGCCTTTTCCGATGAACCGACTCCTTCAAGGGGATGTTGGGAGTGGGAAGACTGTTGTAGCGGCCCTAGCGGCGGCGCGCACAATGGATTGTGGGTATCAGGCGGCGATCATGGCGCCAACAGAGATCCTGGCTGAACAGCACTATCTCAAAATGAAAGAGTGGTTTGAGCCTTTAGGAGTGCAGATTGCTTGGTTGTCAGGCAGTCTAAAAGCCAAAGAGAAAAAACTTGCTCAAGAGATGATTGAGAGAGGCCAAGCTCAATTGATTATTGGTACGCATGCGCTTATTCAGGAGAGCGTGAGATTTGCCAAGCTTGGTTTAGCGGTGATTGATGAACAACACCGCTTTGGTGTACGGCAGCGTCTTGAAATTCAGCAACGTGTTGGTTCGGAATTATTTTATTGTCATCAATTAATGATGTCTGCAACACCAATACCGCGTACTTTGGCTATGACATATTACGCAGACTTGGATGTTTCTGTCATTAATGAGCTGCCACCAGGCAGAAAACCAATCGCTACTAAAGTGGTTAAAGCGAATCGTCGCGACGAAGTGATCGGTGGCATACAAAAATGGCTTTCGAAAGGATTGCAAGCCTATTGGGTTTGCCCGCTTATTGAAGAGTCAGAGGCGCTGCAGTTGCAAACTGCAGTAGAGAGTTTTGAGCAGTTAACGCAGGCTTTGCCCAACTTTAAAGTAGGCCTTGTTCATGGGCGATTAAAAGCGGAAGAAAAAGCGGCAGTCATGGCTGCATTCAAGGTAAATGAAATCCAGCTTTTGGTGGCAACTACCGTAATTGAGGTTGGTGTAGATGTGCCTAATGCTGCATTGATGGTCATTGAGCATGCGGAGCGTTTTGGTTATGCGCAGATTCATCAATTGAGAGGGCGCGTAGGTCGCGGTTCAGCTGATTCCGTTTGTATTCTGATGTATGCGGAACCCCTCTCTATGGCTGCTAAGGAGCGTTTACAAACCTTGCGCGAGACATCGGATGGCTTTGTAATTGCCGAGCGAGATCTTTCCCTGCGCGGTCCTGGTGAGCTATTAGGCGCTAAGCAGTCAGGCGATGCCATGCTCCGTTTTGTAGATTTGCAGCGCGATGCTTGGTTAATTGAATTAGCTCAACAGGCAGCTGATCGATTGCTTGCCGAGCATGGTGATTTGGTGGAGCGTCATCTGGAGCGTTGGCTTGGTTCTCGTGCGGAATTTCTAAAAGCTTGATAATTGCCAAATGAATTTAAGAGAGCGCCTCATTTCTTATGGCTATCTGATAAGGCTGGATAAGCCAATCGGTACGCTTCTCCTCTTGTGGCCAACGCTCTGGGCTTTATGGTTAGCCAGTAGCGGTAGACCTAGTTTGTCAATCTTGTTGATTTTTACTGCAGGAACTTTTTTAATGCGCAGCGCAGGTTGCGCAATCAATGATTATGCCGATCGTGACTTTGATCGCCACGTGAAGAGAACCCAGGGTCGCCCTGTTACTAGCGGAAAAATTTCAGGCAAGGAAGCTGTTGCGGTAGCTGGTACATTGGCATTCATCGCTTTTTTGTTGATTCAGCCACTAAATGCATATACCAAGCAGCTCTCAGTGCTTGCGCTATTAGTCGCCTTTATCTATCCATTTACTAAGCGTTTTTTTGCTATGCCTCAAGCTGTCTTGGGTATTGCCTTTGGTTTTGGGATTCCCATGGCTTATGCAGCGATATTAGATTTCATCCCTCTAGAGGCATGGGTATTGTTTGTGGGTAATATCTTTTGGGCAATTGCTTATGACACTGCCTATGCCATGGTAGATCGCGATGATGATTTACGTTTGGGTCTACGAACATCGGCTATTACATTTGGTCGGCATGATGTTTTTGCAATCTCGATTAGCTACGGTATTTTGTTTGTAAGTCAGCTATGGGTGGCGCAATTGGCCGATTTGAGTAACTATTTTTTCTTAGGTTGGTTGCCAGCATTAGCTTGCGCAATCTATCACCTCAAGCTGGTCTCCACTAGAAGTAGAGAGAACTGCTTTAAGGCATTTCGCCATAACAACTGGTTGGGTGGTTTTTTATTTCTAGGAATTGTGCTGGGTCTTGCAGTTCAATAAACCACCCAAGCTCTGATTTAACGCTGATTTAGCTTTGACCGAGCTCATCACCCATTGCTTTACCACGTTGGCTGGCTGCATCAATCGCTTTTTCTAAAATCTCATGCCAGCCTTGCTGCTTCATGACATCCAATGCTGCGGCAGTGGTGCCCCCTTTGGAGGTAACTCTCTCGCGCAAAATACCCGCATGTTCATCGGAGTTATGGGCAAGTTGAGTTGCGCCTTCTAGCGTTGCATAGGCTAGCTTTCTTGCAGTTGCGCCATCAAGGCCTAGCTTTTCTCCAGCAGATTGCATCGCTTCTAAAAAAGCAAAAACATATGCGGGTCCACTGCCAGATACTGCAGTCACCGCATCCATGAGCTTTTCTTCAGAAACCCAGACGGCTTGACCAACCGCATTGCAAATCGTTTCCACTAAGGCGCGATCAGGCTGATCCACCGCGGCATCAGCAAACAAACCAGTGATACCCTTGCCAATTAATGCTGGAGTATTTGGCATAGCGCGTACACAACGTGTGTGATCTAACCAGCGACTCATATCTTTTAGACGAATGCCTGCGGCAATACTCAAGATCAATGGTCCAGGCGCGCTCGCATGTTTTAATTTCGAAGCTAGCCCCTTTGCAACCACATTGAAGTCTTGGGGTTTGATTGCCATCACCACCACATTGTTCTTAGAGAAGTCAAAGGCGATTTGCTCTAAAGCACCAATTCCCTGAACGCCAAAGTCTTCATAGAGTTTTAGGGCAGTTACAGCATTTGTCTCTACAACAGAGATTTGGTTGGGCTCAAACCCACTAGCAAGAAGGCCGCTAATCAGGGCGCGTCCCATATTGCCGCCACCAATAAAGGTGATGTGGGCATTGCTATTGTCTTGGGTAGTTTTTTGTGCGGTTTTATTTGTACTCATTTGCTAATCTTATCTCGCTTCCCAAAAATGGCTGTGCCGACGCGAACCATTGTGCTGCCCTCTAGGATCGCCGCTTCTAAATCATCAGACATTCCTATGGATAAGGTGTCAAAAAACTGGTAGCCCAGCTCGGTTGAGTGAGCAGCGTGAATCTGTTGAAAACAGCTGCGAACGGCTGCAAATGCTTGACGCTGGACAAGTGGGTCCGGATTGGGCGCAGGAATAGCCATCAAACCTCTAAGGACTAGGTTTGGCATAGAAGCAATGGTATTGCATAGCTCTTCAACCTCAGCAAGGGCAACTCCGCTTTTGGTGTCTTCTTCACTGACATTGATTTGCACGCAGATCTGCAAAGGAGCAAGATCGGGAAATTCTCCACGCTGAGCAGAGAGGCGTTCAGCAATTTTGAGACGATCTACGCTATGTACCCAATCGAAGTGCTGCGCAACTTCACGGGTTTTATTGCTTTGTAATGGCCCAATGAAATGCCAAATTAACCAGGGACGTAATTTAGCGAGTTTCTTAATCTTCTCTACAGCCTCTTGAACATAGTTTTCCCCAAAAGCAGATTGCCCGGCGTGCATAGCCTCTTCTACAGCCGATGCTGGGAATGTTTTACTAACCGCTAGTAATTCGATATTTTCCGGCTCTCGTTTTGCTGCCAATGCAGCTAACTCAATGCGCTCTCTGACTTGCATCAGGTTTGCAACGATGGAATTCATGATGTCTTTGAGGACTTGCTAATGAATTGATCGAGGATTTCAATCCAATGGACCACGGGATTGTCATCTTGTTGTAGATGAGTGATACAGCCAATATTTCCAGAAACAATTACTTCTGCGCCAGATTCTTCGCAGGCTGCATTTAAATGGCTTAACTTGTTTTTGCGAAGTTGTTCAGACAGTTCTGGCTGAGTGATGGAGTAGGTTCCTGCGGATCCACAGCAAAGATGACTATCAGCGCATAAGCGCACGCTGACCCCCAGACTAGAGAGTAGGCCTTCCACCTTGCCGCGAATTTGTTGACCATGCTGTAGCGTGCAGGGTGGGTGATAAACCACGCCTAGCTTTGGGTCTGTGCCAATAAGTTGAATTAATTCATTTTGCAAAGAAGGCAAGATTTCCGAGATATCTTTTGTTAGTTCAGAAATCTTTTTGGCTTTGGCTGCGTAAGCGGGATCATTTGCAAAAAGATGACCGTAGTCTTTGACCATTACTCCGCAACCAGAAGCCGTCATCACAATTGCCTCAATGCCGCTTTCAACCAAAGGCCACCATGCATCAATGTTTTGCTTGGCATTTTCTAGGCCGCCTGCTTGATCATTTAAGTGATAGCGTAGTGCGCCACAGCAGGTAGCGCTGGGTGCGCTAATTAACTGAATCTTTAAAGCGTTGAGTACGCGCGCTGTTGCTGAATTAATGTTGGGCAACATGCCTGGTTGAGCACAGCCTTCCAATAAAACCATTTTGCGTTCGTGTGTTGCCAAGGGTCTGGCATAAGGGTCGGTTGAGCTTGCCAATACCTTATTCACAGTCAATGGAATTTTGCGTTGAATACCGCTTGGCATGAGTGGGCGTACCAAGCGACCTAAAGTCATCGCCGTGTTAAACAGCGCTGGTTTAGTTAAACCTTCTTTTAAGGCCCAGCGAGTCAATCTTTGACCAATTGGGCGTTCAGGTGCATTTTCTTCTGCCCACTTACGTCCAATATCTACCAAGTTGCCGTATTGGACGCCACTCGGACAGGTGCTTTCGCAATTACGACAGGTTAAGCAGCGATCTAAATGGAGGCGAGTCTTTTCTGTGGGTGCTTGCCCTTCAGCAATTTGCTTAATGAGGTAGATGCGTCCACGTGGACCATCTAATTCATCGCCAAGCAGTTGATATGTTGGGCAGGTGGCGGTACAAAAGCCACAATGAACGCATTTACCCAGAATGCGGGCTGCCTCGATACCTTCCGGTGTGTTGGCAAATTGAGGGGCGAGTTGAGTTTGCATAGAAGTGCTTATGGAAGACGTTTAGTGGCAAATACACCAGAGGGATCAAAGGCTGATCTCAAGCGTTCTTGCACTGACTCAAGGGCTTTGGAATGCGCTTGTTCAGAAAGCAAAGTAAATCGCTGATAAGCAGGGTCTACATTGGTGCCCTGTCTAAAGCGTGTTGCATGTCCACCATGTGAACTCGCAAGTTCTTTGATGGCTTTAAAAGTAGCCTCGTCGCCAGCGGCTTTAATCCAGCGTTGTTGGCCATGCCACTCTAGAATGACTTGATCATCAGCATTAACTACCGCTATCGGACCACATGCAGCGGGCAAAGATAAGCGATAAAGCGTTTGGTCGGCGCCAAGGTTTTTAAATTCAGCTAATTTTTGTTCTCGTAAGTGATTCCAAAAATCTTCAGCAGCTTCAGGAGTGATTTCAGTGGCATTCACTAAGGCACTCATTAAAGGAATCGCCGCTTTTACTGCCGCTACTGCGCCCGCAAGACGGAAGGTGAGTTCACCATCACCGCTTTTAGTGGAGCCAATCCAGCAACTAGCGGAAAGTGGTAATGGTTGGCCGGCCCATTCATTCAGAACTCTTAAAGCTTTTTCCTGAGAGATCTGGCAGCGTAGTGTTGCCGTAGCCGCAGGCTTAGGTAAGACTTTGACTGAGGCTTCCAATAAAAGTGCTAATGTGCCAAGTGAGCCAGGAATTAAGCGTGAGACGTCATAGCCCGCAACGTTCTTCATTACTTTGCCGCCAAAAGAAAGATCTTGCCCTTTGCCATCCAGAATGCGAGCTCCTAGAACAAAGTCTCGGAAGTTGCCAACGGTAATGCGACCAGGACCAGCAAGACCAGCTGCAATCGCGCCCCCAAAAGTGGCATGCTCACCAAAGTGTGGCGGTTCAAATGCTAGAACTTGATTCTTCTTCTTGAGAGCTGCTTCAATTTCTTTTAGTGGAGTACCTGCACATGCGGTGATTACCAGCTCCTCTGGTTGGTATTCCAAGATTCCAGAGTAAGGGCGCGTATCAAGTTTGGCGTAATTATTGGGGTTGCCATACCAAGATTTAGTGCTCCCACCTTCAATTGAGAGTGGGGTTTTATTTTTCGCCGCATTGAGAATTTGCTCGCGGAACGCGTTAATTTGTGAATTGGCTTGAGTCATTAGAAGCGCTCCAATTCTGGGTGGGGCAGTTGGCCACCGCTAATACGCATGCGCCCATATTCTGCGCAACGATTTAAAGTTGGAATGGCCTTATCGGGGTTTAATAATTTCTCTGGATCAAATGCAGCCTTCACGCCCCAGAAGGATTCGCGCTCGCCCTCGCCAAACTGTACGCACATAGAGTTAATTTTTTCAATACCAACGCCGTGCTCACCAGTGATAGTGCCACCTAACTCAACGCAGGCCTCCAAAATCTCGGTGCCAAACTCTTCGGCACGGTGCCATTCATCTTGATCGGCACCGTTAAATAAAATGAGTGGATGCATATTGCCATCACCCGCATGAAATACATTCAAACAACCAAGACCATATTTAGTTTCCATTCCTTGAATGCGTTTAAGTAAGGTGGCAATGTGACGACGTGGAATAGTGCCGTCCATGCAGTAGTAGTCAGGCGCAAGACGTCCCGCAGCTGGGAAGGCATTTTTGCGTCCGCTCCAGAACCTTAGGCGCTCACTTTCATCTTTAGAAATTTGAATGCCGCTTGCACCAGCTGTTTCTAAAACTTTAGTCATGCGCTCAATTTCTTCGGCAACTTCTTCAGGAGTGCCGTCGGATTCGCAAAGCAAGATAGCTTCAGCATCCAAGTCGTAGCCTGCGTGAACAAATTCTTCTACAGCGCGAGTAGTGGCTTTATCCATCATCTCCAGGCCTGCGGGAATAATGCCGGCAGCAATGATGGCGGCAACCGCATTGCCACCTTTTTCAATGTCATCAAAGCTGGCCATAATGACGCGTGCTAATTTTGGTTTCGCAACTAATTTGACTGTAATCTCGGTTACCACCGCAAGCATACCTTCACTACCCATCATGATCGCCAATAAATCTAGGCCAGGCGCATCTGGTGCTAAGCCACCAAACTCTACTATTTCTCCATTCATCAGAATGCCGCGTACACGTAAAACGTTGTGTAATGTAAGGCCATATTTAAGGCAGTGCACACCACCAGAGTTTTCATTGACGTTGCCACCAATAGAGCAGGCAATCTGCGATGATGGGTCTGGTGCGTAATACAGGCCAAGATGAGCCACGGCTTCTGAGATCGCTAAATTACGCACGCCAGGTTGAACAACCGCAGTGCGTGTAAAAGGATCAATGCTAAGAATCTTTTTCAGTTTTGCGAGTGACAACACTAGACCTTGCGACAAAGGCATTGCTCCACCGGAAAGACCCGTTCCTGATCCACGAGGGACGACGGGTATTTGCATTGCATAGCAAACCTTCAGAATTTGCGCGACCTGTTCCTCTGTTTCTGGAAGGGCGACAGCCAATGGCATCCGTCGATAAGCGGCTAAACCATCGCACTCATAAGGAATGGTGTCCTCCGGCTCCCATAAAAGGGCATATTCGGGCAGTATTGGTCGTAATGCTGAAACCAATTTGGTCTGGAGGGCGCTAATAGCGGCTAAATCGGGGGGTGGGGTCACCATATTCATAAGAATCATTTTAGCCATTTACCTATAATTAAGTTTATGGGAAATCGATTATCAAAAATCGCCACTAGAACGGGTGATGCCGGTATGACTGGCTTAGGTGACGGCAGTCGCGTTGAGAAGGATCATCTGCGAATCTGTGCCATGGGCGATATTGATGAATTGAACTCTGAAATCGGCGTTTTAATGACTGAGGATATTCCCGCGAGCATTTCTGCTGAGTTGCAAGCCCTTTTTCTGCAGGTGCAACATGATTTGTTCGATCTGGGTGGTGAGCTTTGCATTCCCAATTACAAATTGCTCAATCCTGAGCATGTTGCCCAGCTTGATCTATGGCTTGAGAAATACAACCAGCAACTTCCACCATTGACCGAGTTCATACTGCCAGGTGGTACACGCGCAGCAGCACAAGCCCATGTTTGCAGAACTGTATGTCGAAGAGCGGAGCGTTCGATTGTGCGCCTAGGTTGGGAAGAGCCTTTGTATGATTCTCCGCGTCAATACGTTAATCGATTATCTGATCTTCTATTTGTATTGGCACGCATCCTAAATCGCGCTGCTGGCGGATCGGATGTTTTATGGAAGCACGAAAAACAAGAGACTAAATAAATTAGCCTCTTTTTGTGGGTACTAAAAATATTGCTGCTGATGTTTCGTTACTTTTTGCTGCTTCTGCGTTTCTTAACCGCGTTTGCAAGACGCTCTAATACTTTTACAGAATCATCCCAGTTAATACACGCATCAGTAATACTGCGACCGTATTCCAATTTGCTTGGATCATCTTTGCCTGGTGTGAATTTCTGTGCTCCGTCGTTTAAATGACTTTCCACCATCACGCCAAAAATCTGATGAGATCCAGATTCAATTTGTTGGGCAACATCATCCGCAACCACAATCTGGCGCTCATGTTTTTTACTGGAGTTTGCGTGCGACAAGTCAACCATCAAACTGGCTGGAAGCTTTGCTGCTGCAAGCTCTGAGCAGGCCGCTTGTACATACTGCGCTGAATAGTTTGGCTCTTTACCACCACGCAAAATAACGTGACAGTCTTTATTGCCTTTAGT
>CAZHWF010000040.1:6432-12517 GCA_964536365.1 uncultured Polynucleobacter sp. | reverse complement strand
TCGCGGGGTTGAATGAAAAGCCCTTTAGGGCAAAACAACTCATGCAGTGGATACACCAGCGCGGTGTAGCCGACATTAATGACATGAGTGATCTAGCGAAAAGCTTTCGGGCGACTTTGCTAGATAAGGCGGAAGTACTTTCTCTTCCCGTAATTAAAGATGAGCATGCCGCAGATGGCACCCGTAAATGGTTGCTAGACGTGGGCGCTGGTAATGCGGTGGAGTCGGTTTTTATTCCCGAGGATGACAGGGGTACTTTGTGTATTTCTTCTCAAGCGGGTTGCGCAGTCAATTGCCGTTTTTGCTCAACAGGCCATCAGGGTTTCTCGCGCAATCTCACTTCCGGTGAAATCATTGGACAACTTTGGTTTGCTGAGCATCTGCTACGCAATGATCCTGATGCGATACGTAGAATTGAAAAATATCCCACGCCAGGTTGGGAGCACACTGGTCGCGTGATCTCCAATGTGGTGATGATGGGTATGGGCGAGCCACTACTCAATTACGACAATGTAGTCGCCGCATTGCGTTTGATGCTCGATGATCGCGCTTATGGTTTATCGCGTCGTCGCGTAACGGTTTCGACCTCTGGTGTAGTGCCGATGATTGATCGTTTAGCCCAAGATTGCCCTGTAGCTTTAGCGGTCTCCTTGCATGCGCCCAATGACGCTTTGCGCGATCAACTGGTGCCGCTTAATCAAAAGTATCCTTTGCGCGAATTGCTCGATGCTTGCGAGCGTTACTTGCCATTTGCGCCAAGAGATTTCTTGACCTTTGAATATTGCATGCTTGATGGCGTAAATGATTCTGATATTCAAGCAAAAGAATTGGTGCGTTTGCTCAAAAATATCAAGTGCAAAATCAACTTAATTCCTTTTAACCCCTTCCCAGAGTCTGGTCTCAAACGTTCGCCAGCCCAGAGGGTAAATACCTTTGCCAGCATTCTCCTAGATGCCGGTATGGTCGCGACTGTGCGCAAAACACGCGGCGATGATATTGCTGCCGCATGTGGTCAATTGGCGGGTGATGTAGTGGATCGTACCCGCGTGCGTGAACGCGCGGTTCATAAGGCAGAAATTGCATTGACTGAAGTGGAAGCGCATGAGCAGCCTAACGAACAGCCCATCGAGTGGCTCAAGAAATTAAATTAAAAATTAGATCCAGTTAATACATCGCAATGAGCTCTAATTCATTACCTCCCTTGCCACTAGGACCGAGTCCTAAGCGCGCGACACGCCAAGCAACCATTACTTGGAAATCGAACATCATTACTGTTGGTGGTGATGCGCCAGTGCGCGTGCAATCAATGACTAATACCGATACTGCGGATGCGGTAGGCACAGCCATTCAAGTAAAAGAATTAGCGCGCGCTGGGTCGGAGATGGTACGTATTACTGTCAATACACCAGAAGCCGCGGCCGCTGTTCCTTATATTCGTGAACAGTTAGACAAGATGGATGTTTTGGTTCCCTTGATTGGTGACTTTCATTACAACGGCCACACTCTATTAAATGATTTTCCAGAGTGCGCTAAAGCGCTCTCCAAGTATCGCATCAATCCAGGTAATGTTGGTAAAGGCGCTAAGCGTGACCCGCAGTTTGCTCAGATGATTGAAGCAGCGTGCAAATATGACAAGCCAATTCGTATTGGGGTGAACTGGGGCAGCTTAGATCAAGATCTTTTGGCTGCCATTATGGACAGCAATGCTGCTTTACCAGTTCCAAAGACCGCGCAAGAAGTGATGATCGAAGCGCTGATTCAGTCAGCTTTGCAATCTGCGGAGAAGGCTGTTGAGTTGGGCATGAACCCGAATCAAATTTTGCTCTCCTGCAAAGTGAGTAACGTGCAAGATCTAGTTGCTGTTTATCGTGATCTCTCTCGTCGCTCTGACTATCCATTACATTTGGGTTTAACCGAAGCGGGTATGGGTAGTAAAGGAATAGTGTCTTCCACTGCGGCGATGAGTATTTTGTTGCAAGAGGGTATTGGCGACACGATTCGTGTTTCATTAACACCAGACCCAGGTGCTCCTCGCGAGAACGAAGTCATCGTCGCGCAAGAAATCCTGCAAACCATGGGCTTGCGGAATTTCACGCCAATGGTGATTGCTTGCCCAGGGTGCGGCAGAACTACTAGCACCACCTTTCAGGAGTTGGCCGCCAATATTCAATCCTATTTGCGCCAGCAAATGCCCGTTTGGAAGAAAACCCACCCTGGCGTGGAAAATATGAACGTTGCCGTGATGGGTTGCATCGTCAATGGACCGGGTGAGAGTAAACATGCCAATATTGGTATTTCTTTGCCGGGAACGGGCGAAACACCAGCGGCGCCTGTGTTTGTTGATGGCGTAAAGGTGAAAACCTTGCGTGGTGAGAAAATTGCGGAAGAGTTTCAGGTAATCGTTGACGACTACGTTAAGCAGAACTACCCAAGCAAGAATTAATGAGCAAACAGCAATGAGCAAGCAAGAGTAAGTAACAGCAAAACAATAACAAAAATGACTGATCAAAATAAAGACTTAAACGCGCCGACTAAAGTTCAAAAAACGCAGAAAATTAATGGCGTGCGCGGTATGAATGATTTGCTGCCAGCAGATGCTGCGCAGTGGGCTCATCTTGAGCATGTTTTGCGTGATCTCACTCGCGCTTATGGTTATGAGTTTTTGAGAACGCCAATTGTTGAAGCAACGGCTGTATTTCAGCGTGGTATTGGAGAGGTTACCGATATTGTTGAAAAAGAAATGTATTCCTTTGAGGATCGCCTCAATGGCGAGCAGCTGACATTGCGCCCAGAGGGTACGGCAGCGCTGGTTCGTTCTGTCATTGAAAACAATCTACTCTATGAAGGACCAAAGCGGCTTTGGTATACCGGCCCGATGTTTCGCCATGAACGTCCACAGCGTGGTCGTTATCGTCAATTCCACCAGTTTGGTATTGAGGCTTTGGGTTTTGCGGGTCCTGATATTGATGCCGAGATCATTCTCATGGGGCAGCGCCTTTGGGATGAGCTGGGTCTTAAGGGTGTCCGTTTAGAAATTAACTCTCTAGGACAAGCGCCAGAGCGTGCTGAGCACCGCGCAGCTTTGGTTGAGTACTTTGAGAAAAATAAATCCCAATTGGATGAAGATTCGCAACGTCGTCTCATTTCCAATCCCTTGCGTATTTTGGATTCTAAAAATCCACAGATGCAGGCTTTGATTGAAGGTGCACCAAACTTATTGGATTTCTTGGGCGAAGAATCCCTCAAGCATTTCAATGCCGTGCAAGCATTGCTCAAGGCTAATAACATTCCGTGCAAGATTAACCCGCGCTTGGTTCGTGGTTTGGATTATTACAACCTGACCGTATTTGAATGGGTGACCGATGAGCTAGGTGCTCAAGGAACTATTGCTGGCGGGGGTCGCTATGATCCTTTGATTGAACGCATGGGCGGAAAAGCCGCGCCTGCCTGTGGTTGGGCCATGGGCATGGAGCGCGTTTTGGAGCTCATGAAGGTTTCCGGTTCCTTGCCTGAACCGCAATCTCAATGTGATGTTTTTGTACTGCATCAGGGCGGCGAAACTTTAACAACCGCCATGATTATTGCCGAGCGCTTACGCAGCGCTGGAATCGATACGATTCTTTTCTGTCCTCCAGATGGTCAGTCTGCTAGCTTTAAGTCTCAAATGAAGAAGGCCGATAGCAGTGGAGCTGCCTTTGCGGTCATTATTGGCCCGGATGAATTAGCTCAGAATGTGGCAGGTCTCAAGGACTTACGCGGCACTGGCGAGCAGAAGTCTGTAGCGCTTGATGATGTATTGGGGGCAGTAATTGATGCTCTCGTTGGCGCTTCAAAATAGAACACCGAATAGAATAAGCTATAACCGATAAATTACCTCTTATTGACTGATGAATGAGTTTGGATTGACATGCCTTTAGACCTAGAAGAACAAGAACAATTAGACCAATTCAGAGCGTTTTGGCAGAAGTATCGCAATCTCATTACTGGTGTAGTGACAGTTGCTTTATTCGCCTACGCTGCTTACAGTGGTTATCAATGGTGGCGCAACAACCAAGCGCTTGAGGCATCCAAACTCTATGAAACGATGGTTGGTGCGATCGCTAAAGGCGATAAAGAGCAGACATTGCGCGCAGCAAATGATTTGCAAAAGGACTTTGGCCGAACTCCTTATGCTGCTATGTCCAGCTTAATTGCCGCCAGAATTACATCCGATGCGGGTGATAGCGCAAAGTCTTTGGATTACTTGCGCTGGGCTGCTAAGAATGCATCCAACGACGGTTATTTGGCCTTGGCTAAGTTGCGCTTGGTGACCCAATTGATTGAACAGGGCAGCGAAAAAGATTTTGCTGAAGCCGATCAAATTCTGAAAGACAAGCCGATCGCTGGTTTTGAGTCTTTATGGCTCGAACGTCGTGGCGACTGGTATTTGGCTCAAAAGAAAAATGAGCAAGCTAAAGCGAGCTATGAAGAAGCCTGGAAAAAATTAGACCAAGCAAAAGAGTTTCCTGAAGAGGCGCGTCGCCTCCTAAAGGTGAAATTAGATGCGGTTGGAGGAGTTGCTCAGTGATGATGAAAAAGATGCATCAAATACCCGCGCGGATTATTGCCGCCTTGGTATTGGCTTCCATGACTATTGCTTTAACTGCTTGTTCAGGTAGTTCTAGAGTCAGAAAGCCAGCGGAATTGGTTGCGGTAAGCAATCAATTTGATTTGCAACCAGTGTGGTCGACCAGCATCGGGTCTTCTGAGACATTTAATTTTCATCCGGTTGTGGCTGGTGATGCGGTCTATGTCGCTTCTCATCGTGGCAACTTAGCACGCATTGATTTGGCTTCAGGCAATAAAACTTGGGAAGTATCTGTACCTGAGCGTTTGTCTGTAGGCCCCGGTTCTGATGGCCGCACTACCGTTGCCGTATCCACAAAAGGCACGGTCTACGCTTATGACGATACGGGTAAGTCGATTTGGAAGGTTAGCGTGGGCAGTGAAGTGCTCAGTGAGCCTGTGGTTGCGGGCGGCATAGTTGTTGTGCGCGCATTAGACAATCGCTTTGTTGGCTTAGATGCGCAGACTGGTGCTCGTAAATGGACCTATCAACGTCAACAGTCTGCTTTGTCCTTGCGTGTTGGTTATGGCATGTTGCCGATTAATAATGAGGTCATTGTGACGGGCTTCGCGGGGGGTCGCTTTGGCATGATCGCTATTGCCAATGGCGGCTTAGTATGGGAGACCCCCGTATCTTTTCCTAAAGGATTCTCGGAAATCGAGCGCTTGAATGATGTCTCGGCTAAACCTAGTATGGAAGGCGAGATTCTCTGTGCTGTTTCTTATCAGGGTCGCATCGGTTGTGGTCAAGCGCGTACTGGCAGCCTCTTATGGTTCAAGGATTACTCCAGCTATACCGGCACTTCACAAAGTCCAGGTATGGTGTTCTCAGCAAACGATAAATCTCATGTAACGGCTTTTGCCACCAAAGATGGCACGCAGATCTGGGAAAACACTCAGCTAACTTATCGCGATGTTGGTGAATCACTCGCCATTGGTAAAGTGCTGCTCATGGGCGATGCGCAAGGCTACATTCATGCGTTTGCGCAGGCTAATGGCGAGATGGTTGCGCGCATTCGTCATGACAGTAGTCCAATTTCTGCAGCCCCTATCGCGGTAGGTGGCCTCATCTTGGTTCAGTCTCAAGGTGGAAAAATAGCGGCGTACAGTCCAAAATGAATCCAGTCATCACTATTGTCGGCCGTCCCAATGTGGGCAAGTCGACTCTTTTTAACCGCTTAACGCGTTCACGTGATGCATTGGTAGCGGATTTTTCTGGTCTTACCAGAGATCGCCACTATGGCAGAGGTCGTATTGGCGATCGCGCCTTTATTTGCGTGGATACCGGTGGTTTTGAGCCAGTTGCCAAGACCGGCATTGTTGCTGAGATGGCAAAACAAACCAAGCAAGCAGTTGCTGAATCAGACATCGTGATTTTTTTGGTGGATGGTCGCCTCGGAATGGCGCCACAAGATCGCGTCATTGCGGATTTCTTGCGCAAGACTGGTAGACCAGTCATTTTGGCGGTGAATAAAACAGA
>CAZHWF010000040.1:0-6396 GCA_964536365.1 uncultured Polynucleobacter sp. | reverse complement strand
GGCATGCAAGCTGGCGTTGTGACGGCGGACTTTCATGAGCTCGGCTTAGGCGAGCCTTTCCCAATCTCATCAGCGCATGGTGATGGTGTACGAGGATTGATTGATAATGCTTTGGATTCTCTGGGTATTGAAGAGCCGGATGAAGACGAATTAGCAAATGATCCGAATCGCCCCATGAAGATTGCAGTAGTGGGTCGTCCAAACGTTGGTAAATCAACACTCATTAATAAGTTGATTGGTGAAGAGCGTGTGATTGCATTTGATATGCCAGGTACTACACGCGATGCGATTGAAGTTCCTTTTGAGCGTAATGGCAAGCCTTATATTTTGGTAGACACAGCGGGCTTGCGTCGTCGTGGCAAAGTATTCGAAGCGATTGAAAAATTTTCAGTCGTTAAAACATTGCAGGCGATTGCTGACTGCAATGTGGTGATCTTGATGCTCGATGCTCAGCAAGATATTTCTGAGCAGGATGCTCATATTGCTGGATTTATTGTTGAAGCTGGTCGCGCATTGGTGGTAGCGGTAAATAAGTGGGACGGAATCGATGCTTACGTAAAAGAGCGCGCTCGTTTGGAGATCGCTCAGAAGTTACGCTTCTTGGATTTTGCAAACGTACATCCGATTTCCGCTAAAAAAGGCACTGGCCTCAAAGATCTCTTTAAAGATGTAGATGCCGCTTATGCGGCGGCGATGGCAAAGCTACCAACTCCACGCTTAACGCGTATCTTGCAAGAAGCGGTTGAGCATCAACAGCCAAAACGTGTTGGCATGGGTCGTCCAAAATTGCGCTATGCGCACCAAGGGGGCATGAACCCACCGATTGTGGTGATTCATGGCACCTCTTTGAGTGGCGTTACCGATAGTTACAAGCGATACCTAGAGGGTCGTTTTAGAGACGTATTTAAGTTGCGTGGCACCCCTTTAAGAATTCAGATGAATACCGCCAAAAACCCCTATGTAGATGCTGATAAAGGCAAAAAAGGCAAAAAGCGCTGATTTAGGCTAAGCTTTTAATGTGAGGCTTTTCCAAGCTTGATTTTTTCCAAAATCAGCTCAATATAGAGAGCCCGACAGCAGTTTGAGTTGAGTAATTTGAGGATGTTGGAGACAGGCAGTTTGACATAGTTAGTAGTTTAAGTTTTGAGTGATGTTGGTTTGTGTTGGATGATGTTGATTAATAGTTAAGTGTTAAATAAAAAAAGCAAGACTCCAAAAAAAGTAGTTAATAAAAGATAAATAAGGGGCAGTATGAACAACAATAAAATTCAATTACTTCAGGATCCATTTCTTAATGCATTACGCAAAGAGCATGTTCCTGTTTCGATCTATCTTGTTAATGGTATTAAGTTGCAGGGCAATATTGAATCGTTCGATCAGTATGTTGTGCTTTTGCGCAATACCGTGACGCAGATGGTATACAAACATGCAATCTCCACGATCGTTCCTGCTCGTGCGATTGATTTCCGTTTAGAAGAAGCTGGCTCTGTATAAAACTGGTGTAGATGCTGCCCGCGCGGTTCTGGTTGGAGTAGATACAGGGCGCGAAGATTTTGCAGATAGCATGGCTGAGCTCAGTCTGTTGGCTGACAGCGCTGGATCTATACCTGCGGCCAGCGTCATTGCCCGCAAAGGCAGAACCGATCCCGCCTTGTTTATAGGTTCCGGTAAGGCGAATGAGCTCAAGCGAGCGATGGAAGAGCAGGGCGCTGAACTGGCCATCTTTAATCACCCCCTTTCTCCAACACAGCAGCGCAATTTAGAACGTCACATCGGCTTTCATGTGATGGATCGCACGGGCTTGATTTTGGATATTTTTAGCCAAAGAGCGCAAAGTCATATTGGTAAGACGCAAGTTGAATTGGCTCAAGTGCGCTATCGCATGTCTCGCTTAGTGAGAGCATGGAGTCACTTAGAGCGTCAGCGTGGTGGTATTGGTGTGCGCGGTGGCCCTGGTGAAACACAGATGGAGCTCGATCGCCGTATGCTGGCAACCAAAGCCAAGCGCTTGGAAGCTGAATTAGAAAAACTGCAGCGCCAACAAAGAACGCAAAGAAGAGCGCGTAATCGAAAAGACGTGTTTTCCGTTTCTTTGGTTGGATACACCAACGCGGGTAAGTCGACCCTCTTTAATGCCCTAACCAAAGCAGGGACATATGCGGCTGATCAGTTATTTGCCACCCTAGATACCACCTCCAGAAAGGTCCATTTGGATGGGGTGGGCTCGATTGTGGTCTCCGACACGGTAGGCTTTATTCGTGATTTGCCCCACCAGTTGGTGGAGGCTTTTAGGGCCACTTTGGATGAAACCATCCATGCGGACCTGATTTTGCATGTCATTGATGCCTGTAGCCCCGTAGCTAGGGAGCAAAAGGCTGAAGTGGAGGCTGTTTTGGAGGAAATTGGGGCTGATGATATCCCCCGGATTGAGGTAATGAATAAGATCGACCAGATGCCTCAAACCTTCACTCGTGGGGCTGTTTTAGAGCGGGATGCCCAAGGCTTCCCAAGCCAGGTTTTCCTGTCGGCCAAGACGGGCTTAGGCCTTGATTTACTTCGCTTGGCGCTAGCCGAATGCTCCCAAATGACTGATAGAATGAGGGTCGAGCAAAACCGCGCCAAGAAGCAATTGGCTCCGGATGAGTTTTTAGAGCCTTTACCTGAACGACCAGCTACATCTGAATTTAATCCGATTTCCAACCGAAGCTATTTATCTAATGATGCGTAAATTTACAGGCCTGTTCTCGGTGAATGATCCAGGTTGGGGCAATAGCCACAATTCTGGTGGGTCAAAAGATGCCAAAGATGGGCAGGGGAGTGATCAAACTCCAAAAACAGACCCTAACAATAATCAGCCAGTAGATGCTCAGCCAAATAATGCACCAAGCAATGCACCAAACAATACACCTACTAATCCAGTGAAAAGGCCGGATGGCCCTCCAGATTTGGACGAGTTGTGGCGCGACTTTAATGACAGAATTGCCGGCATGTTTGGTGGCAAGAAAAAGCCAACGGGCCAATCGCCTTATAAGCCATCGAATCAGCCGTCCAATAAACCAAGTAATACAGATATTCCTCCACCTTCACAGCGTGGTGGCAATGGCGGCAACAACAATGGCGGCTTTAGCGCCCCGAACTTTAATTTCAATAATCCATTTGGATCCAAGGCGAGCTTTTTAATTGCTGGCGCTATAGTTTTCTTTATGTGGGTTTGCAGTGGCTTCTTCATTATTCAGGAAGGCCAAGCTGGTGTCATTTTGACTTTTGGCAAATATGACTACACCGCAAAGCCAGGTATTAATTGGCATATGCCGTGGCCTATTCAGTCAGAAGAGACTGTCAATTTGTCGGGCGTACGCTCCGTAGAAGTGGGTCGTCCAGTATTAATTAAGGCAACCAATCAAAAAGATTCTTCGATGCTCACTGAAGATGAAAACATCATCGATGTGCGCTTTGCCGTGCAGTACCGCCTGAAGGATCCAACTGATTATTTATTTAATAACCGTGATCCCGATGCCGCAGGTGTGCAAGCAGCTGAGACGGCTGTTCGTGAGATCGTCGCGCGCAGCAAGATGGATACCGTCTTGTATGAAGGTCGTGAAAAAATTGGCATTGATTTAGCTAATTCGATTCAGAAGATTTTGGATAGCTATAAGACTGGAATTTATGTTACCAGCGTGACTGTGCAAAACGTGCAGCCACCAGAGCAAGTGCAAGCCGCATTTGATGATGCGGTGAAGGCAGGCCAAGACCAAGAGCGCTTAAAGAGTGAAGGCCAAGCTTATGCCAATGACATTATTCCGCGTGCCAAAGGTACTGCTGCCCGTTTGATTCAAGAGGCGGAGGGCTACAAGGCTCGTGTAGTCGCTACCGCAGAGGGTGATGCTACTCGCTTTAAGCAGGTATTGGTGGAGTACGCTAAAGCACCGCAAGTGACGCGTGATCGGATGTACATCGACAGTATGCGTGAGATGTATAACAACGTGACCAAGATTTTGGTTGATACCAACAAGAGTAATAGCTTGCTCTATTTACCACTTGATAAGATTGTTGCTCAGGTTAGCGCTGAAAGCGCTCAAGCGGCTAGTTCACAAACAAGTTCATCAATGGGTAATACGCCAACGGGTAGCGTAACAGTGGGCGGAGCTACAGGAACAAATGCTGGTTCGTCATCTAGCGCAACGTCTGCGCCAATTACACCGGCTACAAATAGTTCGGCAGATAAACGCGATGGCCTACGCAGTCGTGATCGGGAGTCCAGATAATGAATGCGAATCGTTTAATTGCTGCTGGCATTGGATTTATCGCGCTGATTTATGTGCTGTCCTCCAGTATCTTCGTGGTTGATCAGCGTAAGTTTGCTGTGGTCTTTGCTTTCGGGCAGATCGTGCGGGTGATCGAGAAGCCAGGTATTCAGGTGAAACTGCCAGCGCCGTTTGAGAGCGTACGCTTCTTTGATCGCCGTATTTTGACAATCGATAATCCTGAAGCAGAGCGCTTTATTACAGCCGAGAAGAAGAATTTGTTGGTGGATTCTTATGTGAAGTGGCGTATTGTCGATCCGCGCAAATTCTTTATCAGCTTTAAGGGTGACGAACGCTTGGCGCAAGATCGCTTAACCCAATTAGTTCGTTCGGCGCTAAACGAAGAATTTACAAAACGTACTGTCCGGGAATTAATTTCTGATCAACGTGAAGAGGTGATGCAAGGTATTCGCAAAAAAGTTGCTGATGATGCTGCGGATATCGGCGTTGAAATTGTTGATGTTCGTTTGAAGCGGGTTGACCTCTTGGCAGAAATTAGTGATTCCGTTTATCGCCGCATGGAAGCGGAGCGTAAGCGCGTGGCAAACGAGTTACGTTCAACAGGCGCAGCTGAATCAGACAAGATTCGCGCAAATGCGGAACGTCAACGCGATACTATCCTGGCGGAGGCTTATCGCGATGCCCAAAAGATTAAGGGCGCCGGCGATGCTAAAGCGACTGCGCTCTACGCAGAAGCATTTGGGCGTGACCCACAATTTGCTCAGTTCTATCAAAGCCTGGAAGCTTATAGAAACTCTTTCAAAGATAAGAAGGATGTCATGGTCGTTGAGCCAAATGGTGAATTCTTTAAGTTCCTGCATAAAAAATAAGAAAGCGCACAGTTGACATCATGAATCGCTGGTTACTTCCTGAAGATATTGCAGACGTTTTGCCGGCTGAAGCTCGCAAAGTGGAGTCTTTGCGCCGTTCAATTTTGGACTTGTATCAATCCTATGGATATGAACTCGTTGCGCCTCCGATTCTCGAGTTCTTAGATTCGCTATTGACTGGCACAGGCTCTGACCTCAATCTGCAAACCTTTAAGTTAGTCGATCAACTGTCTGGTCGCACCTTGGGTCTGCGCGCTGACATGACTCCACAGGTTGCGCGTATTGATGCGCACCTATTAAACCGTGCTGGAGTAACGCGCCTTTGTTACGCGGGTTCAGTTGCCCATGCGCGCACGCCTGTGGGCAGCTCTGCTCGTGAAGAGTTGCAATTGGGCGCGGAGATTTATGGTTGCGCAACTTGGGAGGCTGATTTAGAGGCAATTACCTTGTTGCTCAAAACACTTTCTGTAGCTGGTTTAAAGAAGGTTTATCTGGATTTATCCCACGCCGGCATTCTGGCGGGTATTTTGGATGGTCAGAATCTCGATAAGACAACGATTGAATCTTTATATGGCTTGCTGCAAAGCAAGGATCGTCCGCGCTTAAGTCAATGGGCTACTTGTTTGCCTGCAAATGTAGCTCAAGCGCTGATTGCATTGACTGAATTAAACGGTCCGTGCGCAGAGGTATTGGCTAAGGCGAAAAAGGTCTTACCCAAGCATGCGGCTATAGAGCAAGCTCTAGCAGATCTTGATCGCCTGACAAATGCGGCAGCAAGCTTATCAACCGATTTAGAGCTCAGTATTGATCTGGCAGATTTGCGCGGCTATCAATATCACAGCGGTGTAATGTTTGCCGCTTATGTGGATCAATTGCCTCAGCCAATCGCAAGAGGCGGTCGTTACGACCATGTTGGTCAGGCCTTTGGTCGTCCACGCCCAGCTACTGGATTCTCATTAGATCTTTTAACCTTGGCGAATTTATCGCCATTAAGCGTACGCAAGTCTGCTATTTTGGCTCCTTGGATTGAAGATGCTCAATTAAGTATCGCAATAGAAAACTTAAGAAACAAAGGCGAGGTCGTCATACAAGTGCCCATGGGTGCGACTGTAGAGACTGCTGAGTACGAATATGATCGAGAGTTGGTCAAGCAGGGCAACTCTTGGGAAATAAAGAAAAAGTAAAGCGATACATCTAGAAGCAAGTAGTTAAATTATTTTGTAATTATCTTTTTGGATTTCATTATGTCTTCAAAGCAGCAA
>CAZHWF010000039.1:7604-12790 GCA_964536365.1 uncultured Polynucleobacter sp. | reverse complement strand
TATGGGGTGTTTCTGGTCTCAAGAGAATGTTGGGTTCAGACGACAGTTTGGACGTTTTTGGTGTGCACGGAGTTGGCGGTATCTTGGGCGCACTCTTGACAGGCGTATTTGCTGATCCAGCGCTTGGCGGAACCGGGATTTGGGATTATGTAAGCAATGCGGTTGCCCCTGATTACTCTATCGCTAGTCAGTTAGGGGTTCAAAGCCAAGGCGTGATTGTGACTTTAATTTGGTCTGGCATTGTTTCTTACGTTGCCTTCAAATTGGTCGATATCGTGATTGGTTTACGGGTTAAAGAAGACCAGGAGCGCGAAGGCTTGGATATCACATCACACGGTGAGTCTGCCTACGAGTCTTAATTCATAGATTTACCCCTCTCTAGGCGGATTTTGTATAGTTGCCTAGTTTTAAGCGCGGGATCCTTGGATCCCGCGTCTTTCTTTTAATAATCTTACAATGGTGGAATGGTTCCACATCTCATTACTGCACTTAGCGGCCCTTTGCTCGAACTAGAGTCAAAGGTTCTAGAAGCGACCCCAACTATTGAGCGTTGGTTCAGGTTGGAATGGCAGGAGCACACCCCGCCTTTTTATTGCTCGGTCGATTTACGGAATTCGGGCTTTAAGTTGGCCCCAGTTGATACCAATCTTTTCCCGGGTGGATTTAACAATCTTTCACCACAAATGTTGCCATTAGCCGTTCAGGCTGCAATGGCTGCTATTGAGAAGATTTGTCCTGAAGCTAAAAACTTATTGCTGATTCCAGAGCGTCATACTCGCAATACTTTTTATTTGCAAAATATTGCGCGCTTGTCTTCAATATTGCGTCAAGCTGGATTGAACGTTCGCCTTGGAACTTTTTCTGAAGAAATTAAAAAGCCAACTTGGATTGAGTTGCCCGATGGCAATCGCTTGTTAATGGAGCCACTGCAACGCTTAGGCCTTAAGAAGCAACGCTTGGGCCTGAAAGATTTTGACCCTTGCTCTATTTTGTTGAATAACGATTTGTCGGCAGGCATTCCTCCGATTTTGGAAAACATTTATGAGCAGTACTTGCTACCGGGCCTTCATGCTGGTTGGCATATGCGTCGCAAATCGAATCACTTCGCCGCTTATGAGGAGGTTGCGAAGAAATTTGCCAAAGTGGTTGATATTGATTCTTGGATGATTAACCCTTACTTTACAAGTTGCTCGAATATCAATTTTCATGAGCGTAAGGGTGAGGACGAGTTGCAAACTGCAGTTGAGCAGGTGTTAAAAAAGACTGCGAAGAAATATCGGGAATACGGCATTAAAGAGAAGCCCTATGTTGTGGTGAAGGCTGATGCCGGTACTTATGGCATGGGTGTTATGGTGGTGAATGATCCAGCGCAGCTAAAAGGCTTAAATCGCAAAGACCGCAATAAGATGAGTGTGGTTAAAGAAGGCCTTGAGGTAAGCGATGTGTTGATTCAAGAGGGCGTTTACACCTTTGAAAAGGTCAACGAAGCAGTGGCAGAGCCAGTGGTGTACATGATTGATCGTTATGTTATTGGCGGTTTCTACCGAGTCCATACTGATCGTGGTCCTGATGAGAATCTGAATGCGCCAGGCATGCACTTTGTACCGCTTGCCTTTGAACAAAATTCTATGCCTGATTTAGGCGCTAAGCCTGGTAGCGCAGCGCCCAATCGCTTTTATTTGTATGGCGTAGTTGCTCGTCTTGCATTACTTGCCGCATCCTTGGAATTAGAGCGAACTGACCCTAATGCAGAAGTTGCGTGAATGAATTGCTAATCTCTCAATAGAAAAATGGACATCCTTTTTATTGCAGACCCTCTTGAGTCTTTCAAAATTCAGAAGGATTCCACATTAGCGATGATGCGTGTAGCGCAAGAAGCGGGTCATCACTTATGGTTCTGTCAGAGTAAAAATATTTTATGGCGCGATGATTTTGTAGTTGCCGATTGCCAAGCTTTGGCGATCAAACCCAGTTCAACCGCTTGGTTTGATTTGGGCGGCATAGAGTCTCGTGCTCTTAAGTCATTTTCCGCCGTGCTGATGCGCACCGATCCCCCGTTTGATATTGAGTATCTCAATACCACTTGGTTATTGTCGGCTGCGGTCCGCCAAGGTGCAAAAGTATTTAACGAGCCAAGCGCGGTTCGCGATCATTCTGAAAAATTGTCCATCACCGAGTTTTCTGAGCTTATTCCACCTACCTTGGTTACCCGCGAGCTAGCTGCCGTTGAGCGCTTTCATCAAACCCATCGCGATATTGTGATCAAACCCTTGGATGGTATGGGTGGCATGGGCGTATTTCGGGTGGGTGCAGATGGCCTCAATCTTGCCAGCATCGTGGAGACGCTTGGTGAAAATGGCACGAGAACGTTAATGGTTCAGCGCTTTCTTCCGGAAATTACTCAAGGCGATAAGCGGGTGCTTTTGATAGGCGGTGAAGTTGTGCCTTTTGCATTGGCGCGCATTCCTCAGGGCAGTGAAATTCGGGGTAATTTGGCTGCCGGGGGTAAAGGCGTCGCGATGCCTTTGTCCGAGGCCGAGCGGACTGTGGCTGAAAAATTAGCCCCTGTTTTATATCAACGTGGATTATTCTTGGTTGGTTTGGATTTAATTGGTGGCTATCTCACTGAAATCAATGTAACTAGCCCCACTTGTTTTGTTGAAATCACCGACCAAAGTAACTTTAATGTTCCAGAGTTTTGGTTGATGGCACTAGAGAAGGCATTGGCATAAATATGGCTGGAATTGTCATCGTTGCTCACACACCAGTTGCTAGCGCAATGCTGGGATTTGCCGAACATACTTTTGGCGTACTGCCAGAGAGAGTTCGGGCAGTAGATATTCCTCCACATGAAGATACCAAGGCCAGTTTTGACCGGGTACTTAAAGCTGCGTATGGTGTGAACAGAGGTAATGGCGTACTTATTTTGACGGATGTCATGGGTGCCACGCCCGCGAATGTCGCCTCAAAGCTAGAGGCTCTGGGTCCCCTGTCTGGATTAAATGCTCCCGTTATTGTTTTGGCGGGTCTGAATCTACCAATGTTGATGCGTTGTATTTCTCATCGTGGTGAGAGTCTTGAGGAATTAGCGCAGAAAGCGCTTTCTGGCGGACAAAATGGAATTTTGCGCCTGGGCAGCAAAGTAAACCAAGATTAAAAGGGTAAGTAGACAATGCCTTCTGCAGAAATCGAAATCATTAATAAGCTGGGCTTGCACGCACGTGCATCTGCAAAGCTTTCGCAGCTCGCCGCGCAGTTTCCCTGTGAAATATTTTTGTCACGTAATGGGCGTCAAATTAATGCGAAGAGCATTATGGGTGTCATGATGTTAGCGGCTGGCATGGGTAGTACGGTAACCCTTGAGACTGTTGGCGAGCAAGCTGACGAGGCTTTGCAGGCGCTGACAGCGTTAATTAATGACCGCTTTGGTGAGGGTGAATAAATAGCATGACTTTTGCATTGCACGGGATTGCGGTATCGAAAGGCATTGCCATTGGCAAGGCAGTTCTGATTTCTCGCGCAGCATTAGAAGTAAGTCATTACCTAGTTGAGCCTGGCAAGGAAGAGGTCGAAGCCCAAAAGTTATTGGATGCATTTGGTCAGGTTCGGCTAGAGCTTGATCAATTGCGCTCAGGATTACCTAAAGATGCTCCACAAGAGATGGCGGCATTTTTGGATGTTCACGGCATGATATTGGCTGATCCTGCTTTAGCTGAAAAGCCGATTAAATTAATTCGTACGCAACGTTTAAATGCGGCATGGGCTTTAACAACTGAGCTCAATGATCTTTTAGAGCAGTTTGCGGAAATTGAAGACGCTTATTTAAAAGAGCGCGCTAACGACATTCGTCAGGTGGCTGAGCGTGTTATTAAGGCCTTAAATGCGCAGAAGAAGGATGCACTAGAAGATTCCGATTTCTTGCCCACAAGCGATATTGGCGTGGAGTCGATTATTGTTGCTCACGATATTGCTCCACATGACATGCTTCGCTTTAAGGAGCGTGCCTTTACCGGGTTCGTAACGGATCTTGGCGGCAAGACATCTCATACCGCGATTGTGGCGCGTAGCATGGAGATTCCTGCGGTGGTAGGCGTACGTCACGCGAGCGAAATGATTCGTCATGGCGATTGGTTGGTGTTAGATGGCGAGCGTGGTGTAGTCGTTGTTGCCCCAGATGAGCAACTCCTGGCGGAATATCGAAAACTGCAGGCTCAGGTTTTAAAAGAAGCTCGTAAGCTTCAGCAGTTAAAGCATGCAAAGACAGAAACAGCCGATCGTGTTGAGATAGAGCTATTTGCCAATATCGAATTGCCGGAAGATGCTGTGCAGGCAGTGAAGCTAGGCGCCGTGGGCGTAGGTTTATTCCGCTCTGAATTTTTATTTATGGATCGCAAGCAAGCCTTGCCTGATGAAGAGCAACAATATCAAGAGTATCGCCGTGTAGTGGATTTGATGCATGGTTTGCCTGTCAATATTCGAACCATTGACGTTGGTGCTGATAAGGCGCTCGGTGGTGGGGGTGATATCTCTCAAACAGGTATATCGCCATTAGGATTGCGAGCAATCCGTTGGTCTTTGACTGAGCCTGAAATTTTCTTAACTCAACTTAGAGCTATATTGCGGGCATCAGCGCACGGTCAAGCGCGCATCATGATTCCAATGTTGGCGCATGCCAAGGAGATTGATGAAACTTTTAGGCTAATTGAGAAAGCCAAGCAACAATTGCATCAGCGTGGCAAAGCATTTAATCCCAATATTCAAGTGGGCGCCATGATTGAAATTCCGGCTGCCGCTTTAGTGCTTCCATTATTTATCAATCGATTCGATTTTCTTTCGATTGGAACAAATGATTTGATTCAGTACACCTTGGCGATTGATAGGGCTGATCATGCTGTTGCGCATCTCTATGATCCACTGCATCCTGCCATCCTCCATTTGTTATCTAATATTATCGAGCAGGCTAAACGGGCCAATGTTCCTGTGGCTGTTTGTGGTGAGATGGCTGGTGACCCATCATTAACTAAGTTGCTACTTGCCTTAGGTTTGACCGACTTCTCTATGCACTTTAGTCAACTCCTCTTGGTAAAGCGGGAGATATTGCAAGCCAATGTAGGCTTATTGAAAGCTCGGGTACCAAGATTGCTCAGGGCATATGAGCCAGAAGAGCAAGCAAAAGCTTTGGAGCG
>CAZHWF010000039.1:0-7504 GCA_964536365.1 uncultured Polynucleobacter sp. | reverse complement strand
ATTTGTAATGCTTGCGCTGCTTGCATGGCGCCAATAATGCCCACCAAAGGCGAAAAAATACCCATAGCAGAGCAACTAACTTCTTCGAATTTTTCATCAGGAGGAAAGATGCAGGCGTAGCAAGGCGAGTCTGTATTGCGTGGATCAAATACGCTCACTTGCCCATCAAGCTTGAGGGCAGATCCCGAAACCAATGGGATTTGGTGTTTGACACAAGCGGCATTAATCATATGCCTAGTCGAAAAGTTATCCGTGCAATCTAAGGCAATATTCACGCTAGGGAGTAATTCGTCTAGTAATGAGGTAGTCGCTTTTACTTGAATGGTCTTTATTTGGATGGTGGAATTTAGGCGTAGTAAAAATTCCTTTCCAGAAGCTACTTTGCTTTTACCAATACTGCTTTGGTCGTGCATGATTTGACGCTGCAAATTAGTGAGCTCTACCGCATCATGATCTACTAGGGTGATGTGGCCAACGCCGGCAGCCGCTAGGTAGGGTGCCGCTGCGCTTCCCAAGCCTCCGGCGCCAATGACTAGCGCATGTGATTTGAGAAGCTTCTCTTGGCCAACAACATCAATCTCTTCAAGCAGTAAATGCCTGGAATATCGAAGTAATTGATCGTCATTCATGTGCTGGCTATGAAACCTGAATAATTATTCGAGCTTAGATGAAGATCGTTTTACAGGCTGACCATTAATAAAAGCCACTGCTTGAGAGAGCATGAAATCATCCGCGCTACCTAGCTCAGTCGGTTTTTTATTCTTCTCTTTTTCTTTTTCCTCGGGAGTTTTCTTCGCATTTTTTTCTTCAATGCGCTGTAGCTCTTCAAGACGACGTTTTTCGCGATCTTTGATTAATTTATCTTCAGCAGATTGTTTATTGCGTAGATGTTTTTCGCTATCGATTTCACGGGTGATTAATACATCATCTGGATCACCATCTTTGTTTTGGTCCACTGGAATGTCTGGTTTCACACCATAGGCCTGAATTGATTTGCCGCTTGGGGTGTAGTAGTAGGCGGTGGTGATCTTCAATGCAGAGTCATTGGTAAGGGGGCGAACCGTTTGCACGGAGCCTTTACCAAAAGTGGTCTTTCCGATAATGGTTGCCCGCTTGTAGTCTTGCAGTGCGCCAGCAACAATCTCGGAAGCGGAGGCAGAGTAGGCGTTGACCAGCACAACCATTGGTAATTTTTTAAAGATAGCTGGAACGCCTGCCAAAGGATCTCCAGGCTCATTGAGTCGGTACATCGCTGGAGTTGCATTGAACACCTGTTTTGAATCGGGAGATTGGCCTTTGGTGGAGACAATGATTGCGTCTGCCGGCAAGAATGCCGCCGCCACACCTACGGCGCCCTGAAGCAGCCCGCCGCCATTATTGCGAAGATCCAGAATAATGCCTTTGAGTTTTGGGTCTTGGTTGGCAATATCAGTTAATTTCTTTGCTAGGTCGGGTACAGTGCGCTCCTGGAAGCTGGTAATTCTTACCCAAGCGATATCGTTATCCAGAATTTTAGTTTTGACCGATTGAACTTTAATTTCAGCGCGAGTGATCGTTACCGGAAAGCTACGCTCTTCACTCTTACGAAATACTGTCAAAGTGATTTTGGTCCCTGGCGTACCGCGCATAGTGCGCACGGCTTTATCTAAAGACATGCCGCGCACTGGTTTGTCATCGAGGCGCGTAATTAAATCTCCCGCTTGAAGACCTGCTCGCGCTGCGGGGCTATCTTCAATTGGATTGAGTACTTTTACTACGCCGTCTTCAGAGGTAATTTCAATGCCGAGACCAGCAAATTTTCCTGATGTTTGCTCCTGCATTTCTGAAAAATCTTTTTTATCCAGAAAGGTCGAGTGGGGGTCAAGACTGCTGACCATTCCCTTCACTGCATCAGTCAGTAGTTGCTTATCTTCGATCGGTTCAACGTATTCACGCTTAATTTGGGCAAAAACATTGGAAAGTGTACGCAGTTCATCTAGTGGTAACTGAGCCCCTTGCTGAGCGGTTGCGGAGAGTTGAATCGTAGCCGCAACACCAGCGATTAGACCAATGGCTACCAGTGCAAAGTTCTTTAGAAATTGGCGCATATTTCTTTTGCTTTAATCCAAATAAAAATGTTGAATAGGTTTGAGGTTGTCGTCCAGTTCATAAACCAGTGGCACACCATTTGGAACGTTTACTTCCATGATGGCTTCATCCGACATTTGATCAAGATATTTAATAAGTGAACGAATGCTGTTGCCATGCGCAACCAATAAAACACGCTTACCTGCTTTGAGTGCGGGAGCAATGGATTCATTCCATAGTGGCAATACACGCTCAACGTTATCTTTTAGACACTCTCCTAATGGAATGTCAGTGGGGGATAGTTTTGAATAGCGCGGATCATTTTTTGGATTGCGCTCATCTTCAGCTTCAAGTAAAGGTGGGCGTACGTCGTATGAACGACGCCAAATATGCACTTGCTCATCACCATACTTGGTAGCGGTTTCGGCTTTATTGAGGCCGGTGAGCGCACCATAGTGACGCTCATTCAGGCGCCAGCTATGCACAACAGGAAGCCACATCAAGTCCATGGTGTCTTGGACATGCCATAGGGTTCGGATGGCGCGTCTTAAGACTGAGGTGTAGGCGATGTCAAACTCATAACCAGCTTTACGCAGGTTTTCACCGGCGGCTAGGGCCTGTTCAGTGCCTTTGGGGGTTAAGTCAACGTCCGCCCAGCCAGTGAAGCGGTTTTCAAGGTTCCAGGCGGATTCGCCATGACGAATAAGGACAAGTTGTTTCATAGAGCCATTCTATAATCTGGTGATGAACTTTCTCACGCAAATTGATAATTTAGCGCTTATTGCCCTTATGTTGGTTTCGGGCTTAGCGCTTTTCCTACCCACATTATCTACGCTTATTGGCGGAAAAGGCTTGTCCCCGACAGAGGCAACGATTTGGATTAATCGCCGTAAAGCACACGTGCTCGATTTGCGCTCTGAAGAGGCTTTCAAATCAGGTCATCTACCAGGTGCCAAATTCGTCAATACCGCTGACTTGTCTGCCGCTATTGAAAAGCTAAAGCTGGATAAAAAGCATCCCTTAGTCTTGGTTTGTGAAACCGGCGTCCAATCACGCAAACTAGTTGCTCAAGTCCAGAAGCTGGGATTTTCTGAAGTGGGTGCTTTGGATGGCGGAGTTCAGGCCTGGAAAGAATCTGCTTTGCCTTTAGTAAAGTGAGTAATTAATGCCTACAGTAACTATGTACAGCACTCAGGTTTGCCCATACTGCGTAATGGCTGAAAAGCTGCTGATCAAAAAGGGTGTAACCAATTTAGAGAAGATTTTGATTGATCGCGATCCATCTCAGCGAGAGATCATGATGGCGCGCACTGGTCGTCGCACTGTTCCTCAAATTTATATTGGCGAGACGCATGTGGGTGGCTATGACGACATAGTGGCATTAGATCGCGCTGGAAAGCTTGACCCTTTATTGGCCTAATAAATTTAAAATTAAACATATAGAGAAAGCTAGTAATGACTGAACAATCTGCTGCACCACAAGCAAGCACCGAGGAATCTAAAGAGCCTGGCTTTCGTATTCAGCGAATTTATCTCAAGGATTTATCGCTTGAGCAGCCGAATGCACCGCAGATTTTGTTGGTGGCGTCTGAGCCACAAGTGCAAGTCGAGATCGATATTTCTGTTGCCCCTTTGAGTGAAGGCATCTTTGAAGTGGCTTTAAGCGCAACAGTAACGGCTAAGGTTGATACAAAAACATTGTTTTTGGTTGAAGCTAAACAGGCTGGCATTTTTGAATTTAGCAATATTCCGGTTGAGCAAATCGATCCAATGCTTGGCATTGCATGCCCAACGATTTTGTATCCTTACCTGCGTTCAAACATTGCTGACATCATTAGCCGTGCAGGCTTCCAGCCAATCCATTTGAATGAGATTAATTTCCACGGCATGTATGAGCATCGTTTGATGCAAGCTCAGCAAGAGGCTGCCGCCAAAGAGAGTGCAGCCTCTGAAAGCAAGCCTCACTAACTTTAATTATCGGGCCCACAGACCATGAAAGTGACTCTGCTTGGTGCTGGTGCTTGGGGGACGGCGATGGCGGCTCAAGCTGCCCGTCATCTTCAGGATGGTGATGTTTGTTTGTGGTCGCGCAGCAAACATCAGTTGGAAGAAATTCAAGAGAGTGGCGAAAATCGCGCTTACCTTTCAGGAATTAAGCTGCCTAAGGCCCTTGGGTTTGAGAGTGATTTTTCTGCTGCGGTTCAAAGACTTTCAAGCGATGACTTATTGATTATTGCCACACCAATGTCAGGGCTCTCAGAAACAATCGCTCAAGTTCTGACAATTGCTCGGCATCCATTGAATATTGTTTGGTTGTGCAAAGGCCTGGAACCTAATACTGCTTTGTTACCTCATCAAGTAGTTGAGCGTGAAAGCATGGCCCATGCTCGTGGCATAGCGCATCAATATGGCGCTTTATCGGGACCAAGCTTTGCGCGTGAAGTTGGTGCTGGCATGCCATGCGCGCTAACGATCGCCAGTAAATCAACCAATCTTTGCGAAACTGTTCAAGCGGTTTTTCATCATGGCAATATGCGCGTTTATTCGAGTGATGATTTGATTGGCGTGGAATTGGGCGGGGCGATTAAAAACGTTTTGGCTATTGCCGCGGGCATTGGGGATGGCCTCGATTTGGGTTTGAATGCACGCGCTGCAGTACTCACCCGAGGTTTGGCGGAAATGACTCGACTTGTTAAGGCTGCTGGCGGTAAACCAGAAACCTGCATGGGTTTAACTGGTGTTGGAGATTTAATTTTGACCGCAACTGGCGATCTTTCGCGTAATCGCCGTGTTGGTCTTGAGCTTGCGGCAGGTAAATCATTACCAGAGATTCTGGCAAGTCTTGGTCATGTTGCAGAAGGCGTCCTTTGTGCTGCAGCTGTTGGAGACTTGGCGACACGCTTGGGTGTAGAGATGCCAATTACTGCCATGATGGGCCAGGTCTTGTCTGGAAAGCTGCAGCCGCATGATGCAGTAAAAAAACTCATGGGTCGCGACCCCAAAATTGAATCGTAAGTTGCTTGGGCAACGCGATCACTGACCTCCAGCAAGCCCATTCTGGCGCCACGCTTCATACACCACGATTGCCACAGTATTTGAGAGGTTTAGACTGCGACTACTATCTTGCATCGCTAGTCGCATACGATTAGCCAAGGGAATGGAATCTCTCACTTCATCAGTAATACCTTTGGTCTCGGATCCAAAAACGAAGTAATCGTCAGGCGAATATTTGCCCTCATGAAAATTGCCAGAGCCTTTGGTAGTTAATGCAAATAGATGTTCGGGATCAGGTCGCTCATCTTGCAAAAATTGCACCCAATTTTTATGGACTTTTACTCTGGCAAATTCATGATAGTCCAGACCAGCTCTGCGTAGCTTCGCATCTTCCATAGGAAAGCCAAGGGGTTCAATTAAATGCAGTTTTGCCCCAGTGTTGGCACACAAGCGAATGATATTGCCTGTATTGGGTGGAATTTCGGGTTCGAATAAAACAATATTAAACATGTGTCACTCATTGGTTTGGTCGCGCAGCTCTGAGTAGCACCCAATTTATTACGCGAGATACCCCATTGTCCTTCAGAATGCGAGCAATTTCATTAAGCGTTGCTCCGCTGGTCATCACATCATCAAACACGATCACAGTCTTATTTTCCAAATTACTACTGTAGCGTGGGTTTATGTAAAACTTCCCATGAACCGCTCGTTGACGATTTTTTAAATTATTGCTCGCTTGATTTTGTGAGAAGTGGTGGCGCTGAAGTACGTAAGGTGATTTTTGAATATGCCTATTAGATCGAATTCGTCTGGCAATTTCCCAGCTTTGATTAAATCCTCGCTTAGCTAATTTTTGTATGCTCAGAGGCACAGGGAGCAAAAAATCTGCTGTAATTCCTTCAAGCTCTCCTTCCATAAGTAAGCTCCATACATTGCCAAGTGCGCTCGCAAATGCGATGCGCTTTTGATACTTCAATTCATGCAATGGGGTTTGGAGCATTCCGTCGTAGCGATCCAAACAATAAGTTGTATCAAAGTACGGTCTCTTTATCTGGCAGGTGATGCATCGCTGTTCATTTATCTCATTGGCCTGAAGCGTAATTCCACACTGCTTACAGCACTGATAGTTCACTAAGGCGCTGCTCATTAATAAGTCGAGACACTGATCGCAGATTGAGTATCTTTGAAATGTTTGGCATGTAATGCAAGCTGTTGGCAATACATGCTCACAAATAGATTGATAAATGTTCGCTGGAAATCCCATGGGGCGCTGAGTATACTGAGCCAATGACCCAGCCCATCAGATGGTTACAAGATGAAATTGCAGATCGTATGCTGCAGAAGTTAGACATCGTCAAACTCGATGTCAAAGATATTTTGATCATTCCAGATTTCACTGGTAAACATTTAGACATTCTTGCAAAGCGTTATCCAAATGCGCGTTTGTTGAGTTTTACAGAGGCCGGTATCTCGAGCTTTCAAATGTGGCGCGCTAAACCCAAGACTAGTTGGCAATCTTTGTTTTCTGCCAATACCAAGCCATTGATGGATTACCTATCTAGCGGAAGACTTGATATTCCTGATAACTCAGTTGATTTGGTTTTTAGTGATCTATTGCTGCAAGACCTTGCGGATCCGAAACATTTTCTGGGGGAGTGTCGGCGCGTTCTGCGCGAGGGCGGTTTAATCTCTTTTAGTTATCTTGGGCCGGATACCGGAAAAGAATTGCGAACCTTAAATCTTCCCAAAATAAAGCTGCAGAATTTATTGAGCCCTTGGGATATGCACGATATGGGCGACGCTTTAGTGGCGGAGCGTTTTTCTGATCCAGTTGTGGATATGGAGTATTTGACATTGGAGTACGAGAGGCCGGATCTATTGCTTGCAGATGCCAGCGCCCTCAAGTTAACGCAAGTGGACTATCTTGCAACTTCAGAAATGAATAATTTGCCTTCAAAAATGACCCTAGAGGTGGTTTATGGTCATGCTTGGGCGATTGGAAAGCACCTTGCAAAAGCGCAAGACAAGGTCGCCTATATTGATCTAAATCAAATTGGACGCAAGACTAGGTCAGATTCTGCTTAAGTGTAAGTGCTTACTATCATTTAAACCTTGGCCAAGATTGGATCAAGGTGGGTTAACCCTGTTTGTTGTTGAGCCCAATTAACCCTATAATCACGGCTGGATGTATTGGCTTGAGACCGTTTTTTGGGCATTTTGTGGCATTTTTGTCGCTTTTGCTCACGACAATAAACAGAGAATAAGATGAATTTATTTGGAAAAGTCACTAGGGCTTCGCTCTATTTCGCAGTAGCTTTTGGTACTGCTTTTGCTCATGCAGCAGAGAACATGCCTGGTGGCCCAGCTGTTAACCAGCTGAATTTCGCACCTCCTGCTACCAAAATCATGCAAGAGATCCACTGGTTACATTGGATGATGTTGG
>CAZHWF010000038.1:0-12824 GCA_964536365.1 uncultured Polynucleobacter sp. | reverse complement strand
TGCAGTCTATGAAAGCCGTGTTGTGGGGTTTTTTAGGTGTGCGTAAGAAGTCAGGTTTGCAGGAAGATGTAGCGTCATTAAGTTTTGTGCACATTATTATTGCGGGAGTTGTTGGGGCCTTAATTTTTATGGCTGTCCTGCTCTTAATAGTGAAAGCAGTTGTGTCCCATTGATTATTTTTTGATTGAATAGAGAGAATAAGATGTCATCCAATTCAACCCCATACTATTTCGTCCCTGGACTATCTAGACATCCAGCAATGGCCGCTTTTGGCTTAATTGCTTTTGGCTTTGGTATCTCCGGATGGGTAAATCATGCCTCTTGGGGCGGACCTTTGACCCTGGCGGGCGTTGCGTTTGTTCTCTACGTTCTCTATAACTGGTTCGGTGACACGATTGCAGAATCTAATGCTGGTAAGAACGGTGGCAACGTTCACATCGCCTATCGCTGGTCGATGGCTTAGTTCATCTTCTCTGAAATCATGTTCTTCGGCGCATTCTTTGCTGCTCTGTTCTACGCTCGTAGTATTGCGATGCCTTGGATGGGAGATGTTGAGAGCAAGCTGCTTTGGCCTAATTTCCAGGCTGTTTGGCCAAATGATGGTCCAGCTGGTTTGGTGGAGAAATTCACTACCATGGGTCCATGGCCAATTCCAACTATCAATACATTGTTGTTATTGAGCTCTGGCGTCACGATTACCATCGCGCACCATGCACTAGTTGAAAACCACATGAAGAAGGCCATTAATTTCTTGGCCGCTACAGTTGCTCTAGGTATTGTGTTCTTGGGCTTCCAGGTTTATGAGTACTACCATGCATATCATGCCTTGAACTTGAAATTGACTTCAGGTATCTATGGCTCAACATTCTTTATGTTGACTGGCTTCCATGGCTTCCACGTATTCCTTGGCGGTACTATGTTGGCGATCGTTTTGCGCCGTATGATTCGTGGCGACTTTACATCGAAACACCATTTTGCATTTGAAGGTGCCGCTTGGTATTGGCACTTCGTTGACGTAGTTTGGCTTGGTCTGTACATCGCTGTTTATTGGATGTAACTGGGAATAAAAATCGGGGCTTTAAGCCCCGATTTGTTTTTAGGATCTCTCTATTTTTACTGCCACTTAATTGGTGCCCACTTTGATTCCTGTGGCCTCAATCAGACCGAAGTAATGCGCTAATAGGATGCCTATAAACAGGGCGATAGATAAGCCAATGCGCAACATGAGTGAATGAACCATGCGCGAGCTGTTGCCCCGATCTTTCATCATGTAATACAGTGCAGATCCCAAGCTAAAAACAATCATTAGTAGGACAATTGGTATAAGCCACTTCATCTTAAATCCTTATTTTTATTCTCTTGAATAATCTTTTTACCACTCTCTTCGCTAAGCGCGTAGTTGCAACTGTATCAGCCTTGCTGGTCATTGCTGTTGGCTGTGGGGCGGGCGTTTGGCAATTGAGTAGGGCCCAGACCAAGATAGTTCTAGCAGCTAATTTATTGGCGCGGCAACAGATGCCAATTCTCAATGCGAATACTGGCCAGTGGAGTCTGGAAGAGTCTGCTGAACGTCGTATGACTGCCCGCGGACAATACATTTCTGAAGCAGCTATTTGGCTAGATAATCGGCCAAGACCCGTTCCCCCGGCCGGCAGCGTTAATGCGCAGTCTGGTTTTTATTTGATGATGCCCATGAAGCTAGAAGGTAGCAATGAGGTGCTTTGGGTAAATCGAGGCTGGGCGCCACGTAATAACGAAAATCGGGAGGAATTACCTCCCGTGCAAACGCCAAATACAGCCGTAAACATTGAAGGGATTGTCTTTGCTCATCCAGGTAAGGTGTATGAATTGGGTTCTGGGAAAGGGCCTATCGATACGGGTAAGCCGAGAATCGAGCAAAACTTTGATCTAGTTGCCGAAGGCAAGGCGCATGGCTGGAGCCAGGCACCCTTTATTTTGCGTCAGGTAGAAATGGGTGTCGAAGATGGCTTACTGCGCGAGTGGGCGCCTATGACAACGGGGGTTGATCGCCATTATGCTTATGCATTCCAGTGGTTTGCTTTGGCTTTTGCTGGATTTTTATTTTGGTTATTAACTGGGTTACGGCAATATCAGCGTCAAAGATTAGTGAATGGGGATCAAGGGTGAGTGATAAAGATTTATTAATTCCAGCATCGCAGTTGGATTCAGCTGCAATCAATGCCCGTACCCGTCGAGGCCGCATACAAATGCTATTCCTCTTGCTGGCCTGCGCTTCCCCTGTAATTGCCTCTTACTTTGCGTACTACGTCATTAAGCCTACTGGCGGTAAAACCAATTTAGGAACGCTGGTTTACCCAGCGCAAGAGTTTAATGGCGCCTGGCTTGATGTTCCAATGCAGGGAAAATGGTCTCTTTTAATCGCCCGTCCTGCTAGCGACTGTCAGATGAAGGATGAGAAATGTATTGAAGCTCTTTATCTGATGCGACAAGCAAGGGTGGCCATGGGTAGGGAAAGTCGCCGTTTGCAGCTTATCTGGGTCAACACAGATGGAAAAGCAGTTGATCCAGAAGTTTTGAAGGTGTATGACGACAAAGCCGCAGGATTCAAGGTGGTAACACTTCCATCTGATCCGAAGCAAAGAGCTGAATTTGAGGGATGGCTTAATAAAGAAGGCGCCGGCCAGCAGATTCAGTTGATCGATCCTAGTCCTGCCAAGATGATGTATTTCCCGGTAACTAATTCTCCCAAAGAGTTTTCAGGTATGAAAAAAGATTTGGAGAAACTCTTGAAGTTAAATCACAAGGGTGAGAATTTGTAATGCCAAGCATGATTTTGTTTTTGGAGTTGGCGGCAATCGCTATTATTTTTGCGGGTCTGCCATTGCTCTATTTATGGAAAAAACCCGGCTATAGTTTTTTCCAAAAACTCAATTGGGTCTTGGTATTTATGACTTTTGACTTGATTGTTTTTGGCGCGTTTACTCGCTTAACAGATTCGGGGCTGGGTTGCCCTGATTGGCCTGGATGCTATGGAACATCCAATCCTTTTCATGCGCTCAGTGAAATTCGGCAGGCTGAAAGCGCCATGCCCACTGGTCCTGTGACGGTCATTAAGGCTTGGATTGAGATGATTCATCGCTATTTGGCGATGACTGTAGGCGCACTCATTTTGGTACAGGTAGGAATCACCTTCAGTAAGCTCAAGTCTTTAGGAAAAAATCCTTTACTGGGTAGCCTCGGTTTACTTGTATTAGTTTGCGTGCAAGGCGCCTTTGGTGCTTGGACTGTGACCCTGAAATTGCAGCCGATTATTGTCACCATTCATTTGATGTTGGCCTTAGTTTTGTTGTCCTTCCTGACCTTGTATGCACAACAATCTTGGGAAGAAAAACTTTCTGCAGTTTGCGTTCTTCGTATTCGACCCATTTCAGCGCAGCTTCTCACCCTTTCTTTTGTAGTTCTCTTTATCCAGGTTTTCTTGGGTGCTTGGGTGAGTACTAATTACGCCGTCTTGGCATGTCCAGATTTTCCGACCTGTATGGGTAGCGTATGGCCAGAAACCAATTGGAGCGAAGGTTTTACCCTTTGGCGCCAATTAGGCCTAAATGCTCAAGGTGAATTTATTTCACCAGCCGCTTTGCAAACCATTCATTGGGCACATCGCCTCTTTGCGGTCTTGGTGTTGATTGTCTTAGGCGCCTTGGGACTTAAAGCGTTAAAGCTGGCAACCCCAGCTCTATCTGGCCTTAGTTTGGTGGCTAAGCTGTTATTGGCTGTACTGTTGCTGCAGATCGTAACTGGTATTTCGAATGTGATATTTCAATGGCCTTTAATGGCCGCTTTAATACATACTGCGGGCTCCGCGGCTTTGGTATTCTGTTTGGTCAGAATGAGTTATTGGGCGTCTTGGAAGCCTCTCATTCAAAAGAAGATGACATCAATATGAGCGACTCTAAAACCAGCACATCTGTGGCTATGCCACGTTGGCGTCAGTATTGGGTTTTAACTAAACCTAGAGTGACTCAGCTCGCCGTTTTTTGCGCCGTCATTGGCATGTTCTTGGCTACGCCAGGAATGGTGCCTTATCCAGTGCTTTTCGGAGGAATTGTTGGCATCTGGCTTTTAGCAGGCGCGGCATTTGCAGTGAACTGTTTGATTGAGCAGGCAGTCGATGCCAAGATGAAGCGCACCTCTTGGCGGCCATCCGCTACCGGTGAAGTCACGCCATTTCATATTATTGTTTTCTCGATCATTTTGGGTTCGCTTGGAATGATTATTTTGTGGAATTTCTGCAATCCATTAACAATGTGGTTAACACTCGGCACGTTCGTGGGTTACGCAGTGATTTATACCTGGCTCCTCAAGCCAGCCACTCCGCAAAACATTGTGATCGGCGGTTTGTCGGGTGCGATGCCTCCAGCATTGGGCTGGGCGGCTGTTACCAATACCCTTTCTGCGGAAGCATGGTTATTAGTATTGATTATTTTTGTATGGACTCCCCCACATTTTTGGGCGCTAGCCTTATACCGTCGTGATGATTATGTGCAATCTGGTTTGCCAATGTTGCCAGTGACCCATGGTGAGCGCTTTACCCTACTCAACATTGTTCTCTATACCCTGATCTTGATCGCCGCTACGATGCTGCCGTACATTTATGGCATGAGCGGCATGGTGTATTTGATCTCTGCAATTATTTTAGGTTTATTGTTCTTGGCCTATGTGCTTGCGTTGTTCTTCTCATATAGCGACGCCTTGGCAAAGAAAACCTTCCGTTTTTCAATTACTTATCTTTCTCTGCTCTTCGCAGCGCTATTGATAGATCATTATTTCCTTTAAGTCCCATATAGACCCATATGAATTTTCTGCGCATTTTCTTGGTTGCAATTTTTTGTTTAATACTCTCTGCTTGCAGTCCAAAGCCAGAGTTTAAAAATATTGATATCACGGGTAGTACCGCGTTTGGTAAAGACTTTAGTTTGCTCGATCCAGACGGCAAGGTTCGCACCTTGGCTGACTTTAAGGGCAAGGTGGTGGTGATGTTTTTTGGTTATACCCAATGCCCAGATATCTGCCCCACAACTTTGACGGAGATGCAACAAGTCATGACTCTGCTGGGTCCTCAGTCGGATAAGGTACAGGTCTTATTTGTGACAGTGGATCCAGAGCGCGATACTGCAGAAATTCTCAAACAGTATGTACCTGCATTTGATCCACGTTTCCTTGGCCTGCGACCTGCGGATGAAGTTGCCTTAGAGAAGGTGGCAAAAGACTTCAAGATTTACTACAAGAAAGTGCCGGGAATTAAACTTAGCTCTTACACCATGGATCACACGGCTGGCAGCTATGCATTTGATCCTGAGGGTCGCTTGCGTTTATATATCAAGCACGCTCAAGGTCCAGAGACCTTGGCGCATGACTTGAAAGAATTATTAAAGTAAAGAAATGGGTTCTGAATCGAACCCATTTTGTTTAGGCTGCTTGAAGTAGGCCGCGCATTTTTTTGAGTGCGGCAGCTTCAATTTGACGCACACGCTCTGCGGAGATGCCATATTCATCTGCAAGATCATGCAATGTCTTTGTACCATTGCCATCAGCATCCATCGCCAACCAACGAGATTGCACAATATTGCGACTACGCTCGTCGAGCGCCATTAGAGCTTGATCTAGCTTAGGGCCTTGTAAGGCATCAGCTTCGGCGCTGGCGATGCGAGCGGTAGGCTCTTGAGAATTATCGGCTAGCCACTGGATGGGAGCATATGCAGACTCATCATCACTATCATCGCCCTCAAGCGCAACATCGCCACCCGCAAGGCGCATTTCCATTTCTTTAACGTCAGAACCTTTAACGTCCAAAGCTTTAGCTAAAGCATCCACTTCGCCTGGAGTTAGTGCGCTCAAAGTTGGTTTATTGCTACGTAAGTTAAAGAATAGTTTGCGCTGCGCTTTAGTAGTCGCAGTTTTAACCAAGCGCCAATGCTTGAGAATGTCCTCAGGAATCTCCGCTTTGATCCAGTGAATTGCGTAGGAGACTAAGCGTGCGCCATTGCTCGGGTCGTAGCGTTTCACTGCTTTCATCAAGCCAATATTGCCCTCTTGAATGAGGTCAGCATGTGGAATGCCATAGCCAAGATATTGACGAGCAACAGAAACAACGAGACGTAAATGCGAGAGCACTAAAGTTTTAGCGGCGTCAACATTTTCTGTGCGACGAAATTCTTGCGCAAGATGCAGCTCTTCCGCGGCGCTGAGCATCGGTACGCGATTAACGTACGCAATGTATGAATCGAGAGTGCCAACCCCAAGAGTTGGCAGCATTGGAAATGCAGACGCCGCCGCAGTCTGCGCGACTGGCAGCGTTTGCAATTTCGGTTTGTCAGATTTCTTTTGTACCATTTTTTCTTATAAATATGAGGTGTTAATAGAAATCCATTTTAGCACTCTTGTCAATAGAGTGCTAATGCTTTTAATAATTTGTAAGCTATTGATTTAATTGAATAATTCAGATGAATATTGCCCTGCTGTAAAGGGGGCTAAATCATCAATTCCTTCGCCTTTGCCTAGGGCTAAAACAGCCGGTTTTGGGCTCTCTTGCAGAGTGTGGGCTAGGGCGCAGATAACGCCACCCTTGGCGGTGCCATCAAGCTTGGTGACGATGATGCCTGTAAGCCCAAGAGCCGCATGAAAAGCCTTCACTTGGTTTAAGCCATTTTGCCCAGTATTGCCGTCTAATACGAGGAGGGTGTGATGAGGCGCACCAGGAAGTGCTTTGCCGATCACGCGTTTAACTTTCTTCAGCTCTTCCATGAGATTGTCTTGTGTAGCAAGACGTCCTGCAGTATCAATGATAAGAATGTCATTCTTGCGGGAGATGGCGGCATGAATAGCGTCGTGCGCAACCGCAGCGGCATCACCACCTTCTTGTGTGATGACATCCACCTGATTGCGTCCACCCCACTCTTGTAATTGGTTGCGAGCTGCTGCTCTAAAGGTATCGCCAGCTGCAAGTAATACCGTCTTTCCTTGAGATTGAAATAGTCGGCACAGCTTGCCAATGGTAGTGGTCTTGCCAGCGCCATTCACACCAACAACTAGCCATACTTCGGGGATATTGGCTTTCTGGCTTGTAAATAGGGGGTTTGGAGTTGGTTCAATAGCGGTTAAGAGGGAGGCAACCTCTTGGACGAGAAGCGCTTGTAGTTCTTCAGGGCTTGAAGCCTTTTCTGATTTTGCGGCCTTGCGAAGCTTGCTAATAAGTTGTTCGGTCGTGGGTAGGCCCACATCACTTTGAATGAGTGATTCTTCCAAAGCTTCAAACCAAGATTCATCAATCTTGCTTGATTTAAAAAGAGAGCCGAGGGTTTTACGTAAGCCGAACATAATCGATACAATTTAAACCTTGCATCTTATCAATTTAATTCTTGGGATATGGTGATTTAGCAGGTGCTTTCCAATTTACTCCGAATTTCCTTTTTATTCATCGTATTTACTCAATTAGGGTGGGCCTCTTCGCCTCCGTCTGCGGATACTCATGAATATCAATTAAGCAATGGCCTTAAATTGATAGTGAGGGAGGATCATCGCGCACCGACGGTGGCTCATATGGTCTGGTATCGAGCAGGATCAATGGATGAGGTAAATGGTAAGACAGGCGTCGCTCATGTACTAGAGCACATGATGTTTAAGGGCACACATAAAGTAAAGGCAGGCGAATTCTCACGTTTGGTCGCCGCCGTAGGTGGTCGCGAAAATGCCTTTACTTCACGTGATTACACGGCGTACTTTCAGCAAGTGGAAAAATCAAAACTAGAAGACGTGATCAAGCTGGAAGCAGATCGCATGTCTAATCTTAATTTTGATGATGCGGAGTTCTTAAAAGAAATTCAGGTGGTGATGGAAGAGCGTCGTTTACGCACTGAAGATAATCCAAGTAGTTTGCTCAATGAATCACTGATGGCAACTGCTTTCATGAGTTCGCCTTATCGTCACCCAGTGATTGGCTGGATGAATGATTTGCAGAACATGAAAGCTGCAGATGCGCGAGATTGGTATCGCAGTTGGTATGCGCCAAATAATGCAACCGTAGTTATTGCTGGTGATGTAAATACAAACCAAGTTTTAAGTCTGGTCGAGAAGTATTACGGTGCTACCGCAGCCCATGAGTTGCCAGTGCGTAAGCCGCAAATTGAGCCGCCTCAAAAAGGAATCAAACAGGTTCAAGTAAAGGCGCCTGCAGATAGCCCTCAGTTGGCGATGGCTTGGAAAGTGCCACGCCTAGAGCCTGGAAACCTTGATGACCCAGAGCCATATGCCTTAGAGCTGCTCACGGCTGTACTGGATGGTTACGACAACGCTCGCCTAAATCGGGTTCTCGTTAAGCAAGAAAAAGTAGTGAACGATGTAGGCGTAGGCTACGACATGATTTCGCGTGGTCCGGAATTATTTCTCATTAGCGCAACTATTGCCAAAGGCAAGAACGTACAACAGGCTCAAGCAAGTATTCGTAAAGCCCTGGAAGAGTTAAAGCAAAAAGGGGTATTAGAGTCTGAGCTTAAGCGAATTAAGGTTCGAATCCTATCTGAGCAAATTTATAAGCGCGACTCAATTTTTGGACAGGCAATGGAAATTGGTAGCACTGAGATGGCTGGCTTCTCATGGAAAAATATTGATTACATGTTGGAGAAAATGCAAGCCATTACACCAGAGCAGGTGCAAGCAGTTGCTAAAAAATATCTTGTTGATGAGGGTTTGACAATAGCGGTACTAGATCCTCAAGCGCGTAAAGCTGTTGCTAGGGAAGATAAACAATGAAAAGGCTTTTGAAGACAATTTCAGTTGGTTTATTTACTTTTGGAATTTTTGGAAATGCGCATGCCATTTTGCCAATTGAAAAGCTAGATACATATAAGGGCGCAAGCGCTTATTTAGTCCAAACCAAGGCTTTGCCTATGGTCGATATTGAGGTCAGCATTGATGCGGGCGATCGTTACGACCCCTCTGGAAAGAGTGGCTTGGCTGATATGGTTGCTGGGCTCATGAATTATGGAGTTCGAAGCGAAAAAGGCGCTCTTACCGAGGCACAGATTGCTGATGAAATTGCTGATCTTGGTGCCAATATTGGGCTATCTGTTGGTGGTGAGCGCGCTATTTTGCGTATTCGGAGTCTTAGTAGAAAAGATTTGCGTGACAGGGCTGTGAATTTGGCGGCGGCGATGTTAAGCGCGCCGACTTACGATGCAAAAATAGTTGAACGTGAAAAGCAAAGAACAATTACTAGCTTGCTTGAGGCTGAAACAAAGCCAGAATATGTCCTTGAGCGCCGTTTTAAAAAATTAGTCTATGGAAATTACCCTTTAGCTGATTCCCCAACACCAAAATCGATTGCCAATATAAGTGCGCAAGATTTAACGAAATTTCATCAACAGTTTTATCGCGGTGACCGCATGATTATTAGTATTGTTGGTGATGTGGATCGAGAGCAGGCAAATGAGATCGTACAAGCTTTGTTGAAAAAGATTGCGCAATCCGGAGGTTCTATAGCTAGATTGCCAGAGCTACAACGATCCCCCATAGAGCCTTTAACGCAGCGAGAAATCCAAATTCCATTTGACTCACAGCAGGCCCATATTGCCATGGGGATGACGGCGGTCGCACGAAACAATCCAGATTACTTTCCTTTATTGGTCGGAAATTATGTATTAGGCGGCGGCGGTTTTGTATCGCGTTTGATGTCTGAGGTAAGGGAGAAGCGTGGCTTGGCATACAGCGTATTTAGTTACTTCGCGCCCGGAAAAGATAATGGCATCTTTCAAGCGGGCCTACAAACCAAGAGTGATCAAGCTAAGCAAGCTTTAGATGTGATGAGTAACACGATTGCTGCGTTTATTGCGAATGGGCCAACACCGTCGGAATTGGATGCCGCTAAAGCCAATTTAATCAATGGTTACCCGCTGCGTATTGATAACAATCGCAAGTTGCTCGATAACGTATCTTCAATTGCGTGGAATGATTTACCGTTGGATACGATGGATGTTTGGACTAAGCAGGTTGAGGCCGTTACTTTGGAGCAAGTAAGGGCGGCATTTCAAAAATATCTTGCGATGGATCGGATGAAGATTGTGGTGCTTGGAGCGAAAAATTAATAAGAGTACTAAGTCACCAAAAAGCGAGCCACCTAAAAAAATCCGAATTATTGGCGGCAACTGGAGAAGTCGTTTGCTGACAGTAATCGATCTTCCCGGCCTGCGTCCCACAACAGATCGTATTCGTGAGACTTTGTTTAATTGGTTGGGACAGGATTTAACAGGATTGCGCTGTTTAGATCTTTTTGCGGGAACCGGCGCCTTGGGGTTTGAGGCTGCCTCAAGAGGCGCAGATCTCGTTGTGTTGTTGGAGAAAGATAAAAAAGCATTTGCAAATTTAAATACCAACTTTGCCTTACTTCAGTCATCTCCAGCGTCAGGGATTGTTGAAATTTTGCAGCGGGATAGCCTGGAATTTCTCAAGCAGCAGGCTGACCGTTCGAGCAATTTAATTTTTATTGACCCGCCGTTTCAGGATTCGAGTCTATTAGATCGAGCGGTGATGGAGGCCGGCAGAGTGTGTGATGACTCTGCTGGAGGCGGTATTTATGTTGAATTTCCCTCAAGTCGCCCGCGTGAGGATATTGAAACCCTATTGCCCGACTGGCATTGTGGAAAATACTTAGAGGCTGGACAGGTAAAAGCCTGTCTATTCCGAAGTGGAAGGGGCTAAACTCTTGCCTGTAGTCTATAAAGCCTTAGGAACCTTATGACAGTTGCCGTATACCCTGGAACATTTGATCCATTTACTCGTGGTCACGAGGATTTGGTGCGCCGTGCTTCTAGCATTTTTACTGAACTGATTGTGGGGGTTGCTGATAGCCGTAGCAAGCGTCCATTTTTCACTTTGCAAGAGCGTATCGATATTGCCAAAGAAGTTCTTGGTCATTATCCCAATGTAAAGGTTGTGGGCTTTACGGGTTTATTAAAAGATTTTGCGCGCGAACATCATGCGCGTGTGATTGTGCGTGGCTTACGAGCGGTTTCTGACTTTGAATATGAATTTCAAATGGCCGGCATGAATCGCTATTTATTGCCTGATGTTGAAACGCTATTTTTAACTCCATCCGATCAATACCAATTTATCTCTGGTACTTTTGTGCGCGAGATTGCTTCTATGGGTGGAGATGTGAGTAAGTTTGTTTTCCCATCCGTTGAAAAGTGGCTAGTGAAAAAGATTGCCTCTGGTGCTCGGGATAAAGAGTAAGTCAATGAAATTTGGCGAGTAAATCATGGCTTTAATGATTACAGACGAATGCATCAATTGCGATGTGTGCGAGCCTGAATGTCCTAATGATGCAATCTATATGGGACTAGAGATCTATGAGATTGATCCCGATAAATGTACCGAGTGTGTAGGTCATTACGATGCACCACAGTGTCGTCAAGTTTGCCCAGTAGACTGCATTCCATTTAATCCTGAGCATGTTGAAACCCAAGAGCAGTTGATGGTGAAGTTCAAGCTTTTGACTGCTGCCAAAAAAGCTAGCTCGGCTTAGGTGCCTTAGGTGCTTTAGCCCTTGGAGTGCAACTCCATCATGGCGGTTTGACTATCGCCCTTCAAAAACAAGGGCAAAATCTGTAAGCCATTCTCGATGCTGGCTTCAATCAGTTTTTGCTCGGCTAATTGCGGTCTGCGCAATACATAGTCGGCAACATCCATAGGGCGTCCATCACCCGCTAAATCTCTTGGATGGCCAATACCTAAGCGCAAGCGCCAATAGTTTGGAGTGTTTAAATGCGCCTGAATATCTTTTAGGCCATTGTGGCCGCCAGTGCCGCCGCCTAACTTGAGGCGCGCAGTGCCAGGTTTTAGATCGAGTTCATCTTGCACCACCAAAATATCGGTAGGAGTGATTTTGTGAAAGCGGCAAAGTGCGCCAACAGATTGACCGCTTAAATTCATATAAGTACTTGGCTTGAGAAGGAATAGATCATCACCCTCGCATTTAGCCTTCGCAACTTTTCCTTGAAAGCGCTTTTCGGATTCAAAACGTGCATCCAATTGTTTTGCTAAGGCATCAACGAACCAGAAGCCGGCGTTATGCCGGTCTTTTTCATGTTCATCACCTGGGTTGCCAAGGCCAACAATTAATTTAGTCATGCTCAGAGTTTAAAGATATAAGCGTTTTTTTCCAAAAAAGAATTCAAACTACTGCGGGATGAAAGGTGAAAAAAGAAAGCCCGCTTGCGCGGGCCTTCTAGTACAAGCGATTTAGCTAATAATTAAGCTTTATCCTTTGATGCTTCAGCCGCAGGGGCTGCGGCAGCTGGTGCAACTGGAGCATCTGTAGGCTCAGCAGCTTTAACAGCTGGGATACGTGCGTTTGCAAGCACTGGGTTTTCTTGCTCAACATGCAATACCAATGAAACGCCTTTTGGTAATGCGATGTCTTTAGCATGAATGCCGTGACCAACTTCAATCTTAGACAAGTCCACTTCGATGAACTCAGGTAAGTCTGCCGGTAAGCAAGAAACTTCGAGTTCGTTAGCAACGTGGCTGATAACGGCGCCTTGCAATTTCACAGCGGCTGCTGTGTCAGCGTTGGTGAAGTGCAATGGAACGCGCATATGAACTTTCTCAGTTGCGGAAACGCGCTGGAAGTCAACGTGCAAAACCAATGGCTTAAATGGATGCATTTGGTAATCGCGCAACAACACTTTTTGTGTCTTGCCACCGATCTCTAAATCCAAAATGGATGAGTGAAACGCTTCCTTGCGGAGAGCATGGAACAACGCGTTGTGGTCTAACTCAATGACCAA
>CAZHWF010000037.1:12393-12882 GCA_964536365.1 uncultured Polynucleobacter sp. | reverse complement strand
AACCATCAAACTGGCTGGAAGCTTTGCCGCTTGTAGCTCCGAGCAGGCAGCTTGAACAAATGTCGCCTCGTCACTGGGCTCTTTGCCACCTCGCAAAATCACGTGACAATCTTTATTGCCTTTGGTTTCCACAACAGAGACTTGGCCATTCTTATGAACGGATAAGAAGTGATGTGGTCGACCAGCTGCTTGAATAGCATCGGTCGCAATTTTGATATTGCCATCGGTGCCATTCTTAAATCCAATCGGCGCGGATAAACCAGAGGCGAGCTCACGGTGGACTTGACTCTCAGTAGTGCGCGCGCCAATAGCGCCCCATGAGATGAGGTCGGCAATATATTGCGGTGAAATCACATCGAGGAATTCGCTACCAGCAGGCATGCCTAAGCGATTAATTTCCATGAGCACTTGTCGCGCAAGACGCAGACCTTCTTCAATGCGATAACTTTCATCAAGGTATGGGTCGTTGATCAAACCCTTCCAGCCGAC
>CAZHWF010000037.1:0-12383 GCA_964536365.1 uncultured Polynucleobacter sp. | reverse complement strand
GGCTTTTCAAAATAGACGCGCATGACAATTTCTAGCTCACCAGCAAAGCGCGCGCGTTCGCCCAATAAGCGTTGGCAATATTCTATTGCTGCTCTTGGGTCATGGATGGAGCAGGGTCCAATAATGACCAGTAAACGATCGTCCTTGCCATGAATAATGTCGCGAATTTTTTTGCGAGTTTTGCTGATCAGTGCTTCAGTGGGTGTTCCTGAAATTGGAAAAAAACGAATCAAGTGCTCTGGCGGAGGCAGAACAGAAATATTGTCAATGCGTTGATCGTCAGTATCCGACGTTTTATCTACGGCGGAGTACCAATTAGCGGGGTTTGTGTTTTGTTGGCTCATACGGCTATTTTAAGCCGTATTTGAAGAAAATCAGGCGGTGCCACCTACGGTCAGACTATCAATCCTCAGGGTAGGCTGCCCAACCCCAACGGGAACACTCTGCCCCTCCTTGCCGCAAACGCCCACGCCGCCGTCCAGTTTAAGGTCATTTCCAATCATGGATACCTGTTTTAGCGACTCTGGGCCGCTACCAATAATGGTGGCGCCTTTGACGGGATATTGGATTTTGCCGTTTTCAACCCAATAGGCTTCAGATGCGGAAAAAACAAATTTGCCGCTGGTGATGTCGACTTGGCCGCCACCAAAATTGACGGCGTATAGACCACGTTTAATGCTAGCCACAATTTCTTGGGGGTCATCCTTGCCAGCCAGCATATAGGTGTTAGTCATACGCGGCATCGGCAAGGAGGCAAAACTTTCACGTCGTCCATTGCCGGTCAGAGGCATTTTCATCAAGCGCGCATTCAGGCTGTCTTGAATATAACCTTTCAAAATGCCATCTTCAATGAGAGTGGTGCATTGAGTCGGGGTGCCCTCATCATCAATATTTAATGAACCCCTGCGCCCAGATAAAGTTCCATCATCTACAACAGTCACTCCTTTTGCCGCGACACGCTGTCCAATGCGGCCGGCAAATGCAGAAGAGCCTTTGCGATTGAAGTCTCCCTCAAGACCATGGCCAACTGCTTCATGCAATAAAACTCCGGGCCAACCTGGACCCATAACAACAGTCATTGGGCCTGCGGGAGCAGGGCGGGATTCCAAATTAACGAGTGCGCCATCAACCGCTTCATCAACATAGCGATTAATCAACTCTTCATCAAAGTACAGGTAATCGTGGCGCGCACCACCACCTGAAGATCCGGATTCACGACGCCCATTTTGTTCGGCGATGACGTGTACTGAAACGCGTACAAGCGGCCGCACATCAGCTGCCAGCAAACCGTCTGCACGTGCCACCAAGACAACATCAAACTCTCCAGCAAGACTTGCCATGACTTGAATAATGCGTGGGTCGCGTGCTTTTGCGCGACGCTCAATGCCCTCCAGTAAAGCAATTTTTTCTTTGGGCTGTAAAGACTCCAGGGGGTTAATGTCGAGGTAAAGTTTGTTGGAGATTGGGTTAAATAGTTTGCTTGCTACCGCTTGTTTGCCGCCAGTCGGACCAATGACACGTGTTGCTTTAGCTGCTTTATTTAAAGCCTCTAGATTAATTTCATCCGAGTAAGCGAAAGCAGTCTTATCGCCATAAATGGCGCGCACACCTACACCTTGATCGATATTGAAACTGCCAGATTTAACAATACCTTCTTCAAGACTCCAGCTTTCGCTGCGGGTATGCTGAAAGTACAGATCCGCATCATCAAGACGATGGGTGAATAAATTTCCAAAAGTGTGGCGAAGGTCTTGCTCAGATAATCCTGTTGGTTCGAGCAAAATGGATTTTGCTAATTGAATCAGGTCTTTCTGCTTTTTGGCCTTAGTCCAGTTGGCAGGAAATAGCGCTTCAGGTGCATTCATGTGATTGGGCAATTTGTCGTTAAAGCTTGCGATGCGTAAGAGCAGGCAACTTAGAGCGTACCTCGTTTAATTTATCTTTGCACAAGACTCCAGAAATGAAGCCTTCACCCTCAGGTAATGTAGTCAAAACCGCACCCCAGGGATCTATCAGCATGCTATTTCCCCAGGTACGACGTTGGTTTTGATGTATGCCTCCTTGCGCTGAAGCCAAGACATAGCATTGATTTTCTATGGCTCGGGCGCGTAATAGGACTTCCCAATGATCTTTGCCTGTGGTGTAGGTGAATGCTGCGGGAATAATGTGGCAGTCAACTTGCCCTAAAGTCCTGTAAAGCTCAGGAAAGCGTAGGTCATAGCAAATGCTCAGACCAAATAACCACTCATTGCCATTAACCGAAATCTTCATAATGGCTGGTTGATTGCCTGCCTCAATAGTTTCGGATTCTTGATAGCGCTCAGTTTCTGTTTGAAAACCAAATAAATGAATTTTGTCGTAGCGAGCAATTTGCTGGCCATTTGGATCAAATGCCAAAGTCGTATTGAGTACTTTATTTGCATCTTTTGCTTCTAGTGGAATAGTTCCTGCTACGAGATAGATTTTATTCTCTTTGGCAATCTGGGAGAGTTGCTCTTGGATGGGGCCGCTACCAAATTTTTCTCTCGCTAGTACCTTGTCGTTATCTTTTAGACCCATGAGACAAAAATACTCTGGTAGAACCGCAAGCTGTGCGCCATCAGCTGCTGCTGATGAGATTAACCGACTTGCTGTTGAGAGATTTTCCCTCAAATCAGCGCTTGACACCATCTGAATCGAGGCAATTTTTAGTTCCGCAGTATTTGCTGATCTACCCATAACGAATTTGCACTGTTCACTGTTAATTAGGAGCTTTGTTGGGACTTGGTGCGTTATTTGAATTGCTCTGTGGGCTGGAGTTGCTGATACTAGGCTTACTTTGCTCTTTCAACAAGTCTTTGCTGCGAATCGTATTCAATGTTTTGGAATCAATTGGCTGACCTTTTTGATCTAGGGGAATAACTTCTGGATTATCCCAGGAGCCCTGCACTAAATAGTCGGATTGAAGATTGCGATTTATCTGACTGGTAATTAAGTACTGCCCAACTAGTGCGCCAAGTCCAACAATGGGATTGATGGCAAAAGCGGCAAGAGATCCAGCGGTGGCATCGATTGTCGGAAAAATAGTGATTCGCAAGTCTTGTGTTTGCTTTGGGATATTGATCTGCCCGTTCATAGCCACGCGCGCTTGATCTAAGCTCATCGTGAATTGCTTGGATTGAGCTATGCCATTATTAATGTCGAAAGAGGCATCAATCGAGTTAAACGGGGTTCCTTTGGTAACGATATTACCAAGACTGCCTTGGAGATCCAAGGTCGCGAATCTAAATAAGCTTTGTAAGCTCAGTACATCAAGTAATTTTGCCCCACTCGTATTGACTTCTAGTAAGCGCCCCTTCTCTAAATTCAAGGTTGCGCGGCCGGCAAGAGTGTCGTATTTTGGCTCAAAGGGATCCCCATCCCATTCGATTGTGGCGTTTACTTTTCCTTGACCACCTTCCACAGTTTGTTGGCTTGTCCAGTGACTAATAATTTGGCCAGCGTCCCTAATATTCAGATCAATATTTAAATTAGTGTGTGCTCCTACATTCGGGGAAGCGCCTACCCAGCGACCACTAATAGAAGATACGCCTTGCGGGTTATTGCCTTGAATGGAATCTATATTGAGTGTATTTCCGGTGGTGCGGGTTTTAATTTTAATTTGACCAAGTCGCGCTTTTTGCCATGAAAAATCATCAATTTGTAGGTCAAGGCTGGGGACTGAATTTGGGCCTAATGCAAGTTTGGTCGGAATATTTTTTTGTGAGGTCTTAGTTGTCTCAGTGGAGGCTTGTTCTGCTTGTGGAATTTTCAGGCGCGTTAGGCGGCCCTCAATCAAGCCGCTAGGATAGCCCTGATTGGTTTCGGTGTACTGCAATTGCCCCGCGATGGAGGGTGAGCTTAAGCGCATCTGCCAAGTATTATTTTTATTTTTCGCGGAGAAATTGAAATCTTGCCACTTGCGATCAAACAGCGTGACTTTTTTTGAATCGATTGCTATTTGAATATTGGTTTGGTCGGTGTTATCCAGTTTGCTAGGACCATTTTTCTTCTTTGGACCCTCTAAATAATTGCGCCATAAATCAAAATCTAGTTCTGGACTTGAGATGCTGAGCTGGAATCCTTTGTTTGGAAGTATGGCTGGTGTCCCAATACCAACGGCGTGACGAAGTGTGTCGTCCCTTTCGAGTTCGCCTTGAATAAAGTAAGCATCACCAATCTTTCCATCCCATGAAAAGCGGCTTGAATTAGATTTATTGGGCGCAAAGGTTTTGAGAGTGATAGCCCCAAGCATTGCGGTGCCTGGCCTTTTTTTTACTGGGTAGGGGGCCGAACTTCCCCAATCACGCATATCTAATTTTAGATTGGTCTCACTATTGCCTTTATTGAAATTAATGACGCCAGCGTAACTCGCCGTTCCACTCATCGTTTGAAGTATCGGCAGTATTTGCACCGACATATCATTTGCAAAGTAGCTTTTAAAAAAATTGGCCGATAGGTCTCCTGAAATATTGAAGCTTTGACCAGCTTGTCCCGTTGGCGCACTTGAGATCTGAATGGCGCCCCCAAGAAAGTTGGCGGTGATATCTTCAAACTCAGGGTTCACTTCCGTGATGCGTATTTTTCCTTTGAGATTTTCAAGGGGTGGCAAGTCGGCCCATTGAATTCTATTGCCTGGAAAGCTTATCTTGATATCTGTGCCTACATCTCCGTTATCAGATAGGGGGATTTTTAGTCCAAGATTTAAGTTCGTGGGACCAGTAATTTTTAAATTTTTCTCTAGAGCATTTTGTTTTTTGCCCACGGGTGAGGCAAATAGGTAGTCTAGTAGTTGTGGAGCATCTCCTTGGGCTTGACCATTAACTGTCAACATAAGTTGTTTGGCGCTAACGCTGGGAATCTCTGCGTGAAATTTACTAAGGGCAACCTGTTTGTAGCTAGCCTGATCAACGTCAACTGTAAAGTTGGCATTGTTCATATTGATAATGCCGTTGACCTTATTGAAGGCGGGCCAGCTGCTTTGAGATACTGATGTGGCTGGCGCTGGGCTGAAGGTGGCTCCTACAATCGGAAGCTTGAGCGTGAACTCTCCTGAGTCCGCTTTGGGAAAGGGGACTTCATTGGGATCCCCTTTTATATGCAAGCTGCCATTTTGAATGGTCCCAGCATCAAAGGCTTTGCTTAAATAGGTTTTGGCATCGTTACTCATGCCAACAGGCAAGTAGCGGTGGGCAGTCTTCAAGTTAGCCCGTGCGAAGTTCATATCTAGGCTCATAAAGTCGGGCTTTTTAGCTTCCCCGACGATGTAGTTAATGTCTATCGTTGTGGAAATTTCTGAATTGCTAAGCGCCAGCTGTTTTGAATTGATAACCCAATTACCTTTTTGTTTGGCCCATGATATTTGGCCGCTCGCTTCATCTAATTTGATTTTAGGGTCAACCAATAAGTCGTTAACATCAATTTCGAGATTATTGGACTTGATTGAGAAGCTTCCCTTATTTTGGTCGGCAGTTAGGAAGCCTGAAAGTTTTGATACTGAAGGCATTGATTTATTGATGCCAATAAAACTTAAATTAATGAGTTTTCCGCTAACAGTGAAATTGAGATTGCTCGACTTAAACCATCCACCTGGAATATTGAGCGCGGATAAGGATGATTTATTTTCAGACCAATTGATATCTAAGTTCTGAAGTTCGCCATCGGCCTGCGATGCTTTAATCCATTGGTGTACTTTCTTGGAAAGTGGCAAATTGAGTGCAAATAAAGCAATATCTTCAACCAAAATTTTCGGCGAAGAAAAGCCAAACTCTTTAATTTCGCCATCACCGGACGGCGGTCTCCAGCGAAAGGTCATTGGGCTTAAATTTTCTAAGGGTGCAGATTTTGGGCTATCCATATCACGCCAAGCAAACGTCTTTGTGGTGACGGCAATCATCCCACTATCAGTTTCTTGGGTTAAGTTTGTCTCTAGCTTGCCCAAGGCAATAGCATCTTCATTTTTTGATAATTGAATAATTAAATTGTCTGCCACAAGATGAATGTCGCCACCATCTGGCTTGCCATTATCAATTTTGAGCTTTCCGTTAGAACTCAAAATTCCCTCAAGAGTATTTAGTGGAAGTGAAAAGTCATTCGATATTTGAGTTAGTTGTAATTCATTTAAATTCCAGGAGATGGTTCCAATCCAATCTCGCCAATTTCCGGCTTGACCACCAATGTGGTGCACTAAATCAATATCGATTTTGAGTGGGCCTTTGTTCCAAGGTGTAAAGGCGCTTATGGAGCCCTGATGACTACGGATGCCATTACTTAAGGCAAGGCGCTCGATATCTATAGAAGTGCGGTCCTTTTTTGCAAACCGGTCGCTCCAAAATAATTTGACATTGCTAAGGCGAATTTCATTTTGAGAGAAAAGCCAATTCCCAGCAGAGTGGTCATTCGAATTTTCATCAATAGCAATTCCAGCGATACTAATTGCGCCCTTGCTATTACGTTCCGCATAAATTTCAGCGTTTTCAAGATTGAGTTCATGAAAAAAAGGCGCTAAGTGATAAAAGGATGCCCAGCTGAGCTGTCCATTTATTTTCTGAATAAACAAAAGTGGTTTTGTATTGTCGGGACCATTAAATCGTATTCCCTCAATCTCAAAGTCGGGCCTCATGCCGGTCCAAGACACCTGAAGAGAGTCCATGGAAACATCAACACCCATGCGGGCGCTTAGCAATCTCTCGACGGAGGCTTTCGACTTTTCAATTTGAGGCCAAAGGATAAACCGCACACCTGCGTGGCCAAGTAGCAAAAGCACTGCTAAAACACCTGCCAGAATGAGGGCTCTCTTACCCCAGGCGCCATTTGAACCAGGGGGGCGTTTGGTGAGCGCACTCTTGAGGCGTGGGGGGATGATGTTTTGCAGCATGGTCTCTATTATCCGTCAGCCTGAGCCTGATAGCCAAGCTTCTAGCTTGGGTTTTCGGGTCGGATTAAGATGGTGAAATGGATACTTTTTCTCAGCAAATGGATTTTCTAGAGCAGCACTCCACATATGCTCGTCGCTGGCTAACTGCCCACCCTGAATGGCGTGAGTGGCTTCATATTCAAGGTCAGCTAAAGGTCAATGTTCAGGGTATCGAAGATTTGCTTGAGGAATGTGGTGTTAAAGCAGAGTTTGTTGAGCAGGATGAAGCGCAGTGGATGGCTAATCTGCGTTTAGCTAGACAGCGTTTGATGCTATGGGTGGCGTTTCGGGATTTAAATGGTTTGGCTGACTTGCACGAGGTAACGCATGCTCTGAGTCATTTCGCAGAATTGGCTGTAGCTGCCTCGATTGCTTATGTGCGAGAGGATCTTAAAAACCGTTTTGGTATTCCATGGAGCAAAACAAGCAACTCTGAGATGCCGCTGATGGTTGTCGGCATGGGTAAATTGGGCGGTTTGGAGCTCAACCTCTCATCTGACATCGACCTTATTTTTTTATATGAGCATGAAGGTGACACGATCGAGGGTCCTAAGAGCTTATCTAATCATGAGTGGTTCACGCGTATGGGTAAGCGCATCATCAGGCTTTTGGCCGAACATGATGCCAACGGATTTGTATTCCGAGTAGATATGCGTCTTCGCCCTAATGGCGACTCTGGACCTTTGGTATGCAGTCTCGATATGCTTGAGGAGTATTTATTGGTCCAAGGTAGGGAATGGGAGCGCTACGCTTGGATCAAAGGAAGATTGATTGCGCCCTTACCCGATTCTCCGGATTTTGCGCATTGCCAAAAAGAGCTGGAGCAGCTCATTCGTCCTTTTGTATACAGGCGTCATTTGGACTATGGCGTGATTGCTTCAATTCGAGATTTGCATGCTCAGATACAGGCGGAAGCGGAAAAAAGATCATCAGGTCATCAAGGGCGTTCACGTGACGTTAAGTTAGGTCGTGGCGGAATTCGTGAGATTGAGTTTTTAGCGCAAATGTTTCAGCTTATGCGTGGCGGCACTGACCCACGTTTTAGACTGCGCCCAACTTTAGAGGTCTTAGAGCTCATCAAGCAATGCGGCATCTTGCCTGCTGAAGAAGTGGAATCTTTGCAAGAGGCTTATGTTTATTTAAGGCGTTTGGAGCACCGCATCCAAGTATGGGACGATCAGCAAACACACTATCTACCCGAAGATGAAGAGGTGCGCACGCGCCTAGCGCTATCTATGGCCGATGAAGCGTCAACTGTTAATGCCTTTATGGCCAAGTTAGATGCTTATCAAAACCGCGTTGCCCAGCTTTTTGATAAAGCATTCTTGATGGATGATAGTGCGCGTCTAGACATTGCCCCTTTAACATCAGGCTGGTCTCCTGATGCAAGCTATTTCCCCAATTCTTATTCGCGTTGGCAAGCGTGGGTAGATAGCCCTAAGCAGAAACTCTTGCCTGAAAAAAGTCGCTTAATTTTTGATAACCTGATGTGCAAAGCGGCGGAGCGTTTGCAAAAAGATGGCTCCGATTCTGTTCATGCTGATCAAACCCTATTCCGTTTGTTTGACTTGCTTGAGGCAATTGCAAGGCGTAGCGCATATCTTTCCATATTGGTTGAATATCCTGGCGCCCTCTCTAATGTGCTTGAGTTACTCAAGGCCTCTCAATGGGGGGCGCAGTATTTAACGCGCCATCCTCACTTGCTTGACCATTTGCTCAATGCTCAATCAGAAAGGGCGTTAATTGAAGAGCCAGAAAAATATTGGGCAGAAGTGCGTTCTAACCTCAATATGCGGCTTGATGATGTGATGACTGATGGTGATGGATCAGAGCAGGCGATGGATATTTTGCGAGTAACCCATCACAACGAAACTTTCATCACTTTATTGGCTGATCTTGGTATTGGTATTCAACAGGCATTGCCAGTAGAGCGGGTGAGCGATCATTTATCGGTTTTAGCTGATTTAATTTTGCAGGCAACTTTTGAGCGCATTTGGCCTAGTGTCGCTAAAAAATTCGATATGCCCACAGATGTCATGCCTCCCTTTGCGGTTATCTCGTATGGAAAGCTTGGCGGTAAAGAATTAGGCTATGCATCTGACTTAGACATCATCTTCTTGTATCAGGCTAATGAGTCAGATTATGCCGCTCAAGAAATTTATGCCTTGCTTGCCAAGCGCATGATCAATTGGCTGACTGCATATACATCGACAGGCAGCTTGTTCGAGATTGATACGCGCTTGCGTCCAAATGGTTCTGCTGGATTTTTGGTGACCAATGCCGATGCGTTTAAGAAATACCAGTTGCGAGAGGGGGATAACGCAGCTTGGGTGTGGGAGCATCAAGCTCTGAGCCGTGCGCGTTTTTCTGCCGGCAATCCAAGCGTGGGTGTATTTTTTGACTCGGTACGATCGGAAGTGCTAACCCAGCAGCGGGATATTGATCATCTGCGACATGAGATTTTAGAGATGCGTCGCAAGGTGCATGCGGGTCATCCGAATGGAAATGCTGAATTTGATTTAAAGCATGATGCCGGCGGTATGGTTGATATTGAGTTTATTGTGCAATTTCTGGTACTTGCTTATGCGCATCAGTATCCAAGACTTATTGGCAATCTCGGAAATATTGCTTTGTTACGCATTGCTGGCGAAGAGGGTTTAATTTCAACAAAGGCTGCTCAGGCGGTTGGTGATGCTTATCGTTTATTGAGGGCGCGTCAGCATCGTTTGCGTTTAGATGGCGCAGAAAAAACCCGCATCGCTTTGGAAAAACAACCTGAATTCATTGCCGCTAAAGATGCAGTACAGGCATTGTGGTTAGAGATATTTCAGGCGCCATCCAACGTGAGCTAGCTGTTAATTAGTTTTGCTCTAGTAGTTCTCTAGCGTGTCTGCGGGTGGTGTCTGTAATGGTAGCGCCACCAAGCATGCGCGCCACTTCTTCTACACGCTCATTCCTACTCAAAATTTGCACTTGCGAAAGTGTCTTATTGTCAGCTTGAGACTTACTGACCTTCAAGTGATGGTTGCCCTGGGCTGCGACTTGCGGCAGGTGTGTGACGCAAAGTATTTGATGGGATTGACCCAATTGATGTAGGAGCTTGCCAACAGTTTCGGCAACGGCGCCTCCAATGCCGGCATCCACCTCATCAAATATTAGTGTCGGAGTAAATGATGCTTTGCTAGTGATAACGCTGATCGCAAGACTGATGCGTGCGAGCTCGCCGCCGGATGCGACTTTAGCCAGCGAGCGCGGGGTGCTCCCAGTGTGACCAGCAACCAGAAATTCAATTTGCTCAAGACCGTGGAAACCACCTTCGTTTAAAGGCGAAAGAGAAATTTCTAGGCGACCACCAGCCATCGATAAATCTTGCATTGCCGCTGTGACCAAGTCAGCAAGCTCTTTTGCGGCTTTACTGCGTTTTTGTGAAAGTTGCTTGGCGAGTTTTAAATAAGCCATTTCCTCTTGCGCAACTTGCTGTCTGAGGGCTTCGATATTTTGAGAGGCCGTCAATGCATCTAGACGTTCAGCCGTTTCTTGTAGCAGTTTTGGTAACGCATCGGCTTCAGTGCGGTACTTGCGGGCAGCGCCGTGCAGAGCTTGCATGCGCTCCTCAACCTGAGCGAGTCGAGCGGGATCTAAGTCAATTTTTTGTAAGTAACGATTAAGTCCATGAATAGCCTCATCTAGCTGAATGCTGGCTGACTCTAGCGCTTGACTGACATTACTCAAGGTGGAGTCATGCTCTGCTAGGGCGCTAATACTGCCGCACACTTTCGATAGGCTTGATTCCAAAGAATTCTCAGAATCGCTCAGAATATGAATCGCCTCTTGGCATCCGCCAATGAGCTTTGCGCCATTAGCCAGGCGCGCATGTTCGCTTTGAATATTGGTCCACTCGCCCTCTTGTGGGGAGAGTTCGGTTAACTCCTCTAGTTGCCACTCAAGGCGTTCACGCTCTCTCTCAACATCTTGACCTGCGTTTTCTGCTTGCTCTAGGCGACGACGCGAATCAGTAAGCGTCTTGAACGCTTGTGCCACCTCTGTTGCAAGCGGCAGTAAACCCGCATGACGATCTAGGAGCTCACGTTGAGAGCCGCTCTTTAGTAAGAGTTGATGCGCATGTTGCCCGTGGATGTCTACTAATTGATCACCTGCCTCCCGTAATTGGGCTAGTGTCGCAACACTACCGTTAATAAAGGCGCGACTGCGACCATTGCTTTCGATCGTTCTTTTGAGTAATAAGCTTTGCCCATCATCTTCCGGCGGGAATCCTTGGGTATCAAGCCATGCGGCAAAGGAATGAATTAACTCAGGCTCAATCCGAAAGAGTGCGGAAATTTCTGCACGGTTACTGCCTTCACGTATTTGGCTGCTATCGGCGCGTTCGCCTAGAACCAAACCAAGTGCATCTAAAAGAATGGATTTACCAGCGCCAGTTTCACCAGTAAGTACGGTAAAGCCGCTAGAGAAATCTAACTCTAACTGATCAACAATGACAAAGTCACGAAGAGAGATGGTTTGAAGCATGTGTTAGCGTAGCAAATGACGCGACATCAGAATGTCGATGGGTACTCGTTCCAGTGCAACTTTTCACGTAAAGTTTTGTAGTCACTATGACTGCGTGGATGCAGTAAGGTAATCGTTTTTTGTGATTGACGTACTTCAATCTTGTCACCCGTTTGTAAGTCTGTTTGAGATTGCATATCAAAATTCACAATGACTTCTCTGCCATCGACTACTTCAATAGCGGTTACGCAATCTTCGGGCAATACGATCGGTCGATTGGAAAGAGAGTGTGGCGCGATTGGTGCTAGCAAGATGCCGGCAACGCGTGGATGTAGGATAGGGCCTCCAGCTGAAAGCGCATATGCTGTCGAGCCTGTTGGCGTGGATACGATCAAGCCATCAGATCGCTGGTTGTACATAAATGAACCATTTACATGGACGGCTAGCTCAACCATTCCAGAGATGCCTGAACGATTTACAACAACATCATTGAGTGCGAGCGCGCGATTTATCTCTTTACTATTCCGAAGAACTACTGCATCGAGTAGGGTTCGAGTATCGGCCTCATATTCCCCCTCAATGATTTTGGGTAGCGTAGTTTGAACAGACTGAATCGGAATGTCAGTCATATAGCCTAGGCGGCCCATATTGATGCCAACTAGAGGAACATCGCTGCCAGCGAGTTGGCGCCCAATACCGAGCATTGTTCCATCACCCCCTAAGACCACTACTAAATCGATTGCCCCGGCAAAGTTGTCGACTGCTTTTGCGGGGAAGTCTTTTAGACCAAGATGTTGGGCGGTAGCCTCCTCCAGGAATACCTCGCACCCCAGATTCTTGAGTAATTTGGCTAAATCCTGAAGGTGTTCCTGGATGCCGTCCGCTTGGAATTTGCCGACAAGGGCAACCCGGCTAAATGCCTTCTTGGTGGAATTTGGGG